>CAZLGG010000024.1:0-22065 GCA_964559135.1 uncultured Planctomycetia bacterium | reverse complement strand
CCTGTGGACAGGAGCCGGGAAAAGTCCTCTTTTCCTGGGGACAAAACAACAAATAACCGTTACATCATCGTAACGCATGACATTTCGGACAACCGAGAAAGGTCCCGTAAACCCTTCTACCGTCCGGAATCCAACCCCCGGAAGCTTGCCAATTCCCCCGGGGGTTGTTTTTTGTCCCCAGCGTAACGTCGACCGGGTCGTCCGACGGATGGGAGGTGGAGGCCGCCCCAAAATGGACGGGATCAGATCTATGAAAAATCAAGGCATCCTTCTCTTGCTCGCCCTTCTCCTCATCATCTCGGTGGGTTGCGAGAGCGACGAGGAGGCTTCGTCCGCGACATCGACGGACCCGACGGCGACTCGCACCGCGGGGGAAGCCCATCCCGAGGCGCCCTCTGCGACCCCATCCTCTCCCTCTCCACGGAGAATGCCGGGTCGAGCTCTCGAAACCCGATCCAAAGGGAGGATCAGTCCGAAGCGGCTTTCCGGATTCCTCCGCGAAGTCGCAGCGCGCCCCCACCCGGCCTCCAGCGAGGGGAGCCGAGATCAAGCCCGGTTCCTCGCCGGCCAACTGGAATCCTGGGGCTATCAGGTCGAGCGACAGCACTTCGAGGTCCTCCTCCCCTTCCCCCGGCGCATTCGCGTCGAGATGTTGGCCCCGTTCGCATACTCCTGCGGCCTCAGGGAGCGACCGGTGGACGAAGATGCGGACACCTTTTCCAAGAACGTCCTTCCGCCTTACAACGCCTTCTCGCCCGAAACCGACATCACGGCCCCCTTGGTGTATGCCTACTATGGACGCCGCGAGGACTATGAGGCCATGAAGCAGCAGGGCGTGGCCCTCCACGGCGCCCTGGCCCTCGTCCGTTACGGTCGCAATTTTCGAGGCTCCAAAGTCAAGATCGCCGAGGAGTTCGGCTTGGCCGGCGTGCTGCTCTACAGTGACCCCGCCGACGATGGTTTCGCTCGGGGAGACGTCTATCCGAAGGGCCCCTACCGCCCGGAGACCGGTGTGCAAAGGGGATCGATCCTCTACCTCTTCGAGTATCCCGGCGATCCGGGAACTCCCGGCCGCCCAAGCCTCCCCGGCGCCGAGCAGCTGCCCTACGGCAAGATGAAGTCGCTGCCCACCATCCCCTGCACTTGTCTCTCCGCGGAGGACGCCAAGCCGCTCCTCGAGAACCTGAAGGGCCCAGTGGCTCCCCGCGCGTGGCGGGGAGCGCTCCCGTTCACTTATCACCTCGGAGGAAGAGGAGAAGTCAAGGCGCGCGTCGTCATCCGCAACGACGAAGCCCTTCGTCCCATTGAAAACATCATCGCCACCTGGGTGGGGCTCGAACACCCGGACGAAGAGATCCTCTTGGGGAACCACCGCGACGCGTGGGTCTTCGGCGCCAACGACGCGGGCAGCGGAACGGCCGTCCTCCTGGAAGTTGCTCGCGTGTTCGCGACCACAGCGCGGGAGGTTCGGGCGCCTGCCCGAACCGTTCGTTTCTGCTTCTGGGATGCCGAAGAGTTCGGGATGATCGGCTCCACCGAGTACGGGGAATCTCGGGCCGCGGAGCTGAAATCCAAGGCCGTGGCCTATATCAACCTGGATGCGGCGGTCTCCGGCCGCCAGCTCCGCGTGGCAGGTTCACCATCCCTCCAGACTATCATGAAGGACGTCCTCGCCGGCTGTCGCAACGAGAAACGCGAGCTCATGCTCTCCGAGGTGACGGACAAGGACGGAGGAATGACATGGGGCCGTTTGGGGAGCGGGTCGGACTTCACCGTTTTTCTCGACCACCTGGGGATCCCGTCCGTCGACTTGGCTTCGTCCGGCTCCCATGGGGTGGACCACTCTCTCTATGACACGTACGCATTCATGAAGCGATTCGGGGATCCGGGATTCCAACGGCATACCGTCATGGCTCGCCTTGCCCTCACAACTTTGCTCCGCCTGGCATATTCGGACGGAACGCCTCTTGCGTTCGGCAGATTAGGCCGCTTCATCATCGAGGATGTCCGCACACTGGAGGCCAAACACCCCAACCTGGACTTGGGCGAGATCCGCGAACTCGGGCGGGACATCGAAACCGTCGGGGAGCGTATTGCGGTCCTTCGATCGGAACTCGAAGCCAAGGGAGCCCTTTCTCCCGCGCGGTGGGGGATTCTGAAAAACCTGGCCGTCGCGGCGCGCAAGGCCCTCCTCCTCGACAAGGGCCTCCCCGGACGGCCCTGGTATCGCCACGTCCTCTTCGCCCCGTCCCGTGACAAGGGCTACGGAGCCGCTCCCCTCCCCGCCCTCGACGACGCTCTCTCCAAGGGAGACCGTCGAGCCGTCGAAGCAGGCGCCGCCCTCACGGCGGAGCGACTCCGAGCCCACCGCGCCGTCCTCCGCGAGATGCAAGCCGCGCTCGAGAGGTGGAACGGCGATGCTCCGTCCCGTTGAGGGGGGGCTGGGGCGTCGAGGGCCCGCCACGGCCGGCCCCGTCGCCGTCACGGTACATCGGGTGGCGCGAGGCAATCGGGGCCCTCGTGTCGGGCATCGTTGACGTAGCGGCTCACCGGTCGGAAAGCGAGATCCTCCGACGGGAAGGGTTCGAGGAGAGGTTGAAGAAGGTCGGGCGACGTCACACCGGCGTCGAGCCAGAGTTCGTGGTCCTCCCTTGGAAGGATCACCGGCATGCGATCGTGCAACGGCGCCAACAATTCGTTGGCCGAGCAGGTGAGAATCGTGCAGGTCCTCAAAACGGATCCGCCGGGACCGCGCCAAGTCTCATGGAGGCCCGCGAAGGCCAGCGGACCCTCGGGAACCGAGTGAATCCAGTAGGGTTGCTTGCCGCTTTTCGTCTTCCTCCACTCATAGAAACCGTCCGCCGCGATCAGACATCGATGGGCGCGAAGCGCTCGTCGAAACGACGGTTTCACGGCCGCGGTCTCCGATCGGGCGTTGATCATGCGGTCGCCGATGGAAGGGTCCTTGGCCCAGGACGGCACCAACCCCCATCGATACTCCCTCCAAACCCGCTCTCCTTCGTCCGAGTCGACGACGACGCAGCCAACATCCTGACCGGGAGCGATGTTGAAGCGAGGCTTCACGGGGGGCAGATCCTCGAGAAAAAAGAATTCCCGGATGAGTTCGGTCGGGCTCTGAAGAGTGAATCGTCCACACATGGGTTATCCGTCCGGTGTCGCCACTTTGGCGGCCCGTGCACCCAGAAGGGCAAAAGCCAGGGCCGGGATCAACGGCAACACCCGTTCCGCGGCCCCAGCCCACGGACCTTCGAAAAGAAAACTGCGACCGAGGATCACGAACACGAGGCCGCTCGACATGGAGAGAAAGGCCCATCCGCCGGCCACCGCCCCTCGAAGGAGTCGCACGACGAGCAGGGGTCCGAAGCTGGCGCCCATCGCTGAGAATGCGAAGAGGACTCTCCGAAAAATCGACTCGTCGTGGGTGAGCGCCAGCAGCAGCGCCGCAAGACTCACCAGTCCAACGACCCAGCGATGGATCGCCATGTGGACCGCCGGCCTGGACCCTCCGCGCCGGAGGTCATGTGTCACCGCCGAGGCCGCGACGAGCAACTGGCTGTCGGCCGTCGACATGATGGCCGACAGGACCGCGGCGATCATCACACCCGCCAGAACCGGGTGGAGAAGCCGTCGCGCAGAGGCCACGAAGACTTGCTCGTGATTCCCCAAGTCGCCCAGAAGGATGCGCCCGCAGAGGCCCACGAGAATCATTCCTCCGTAGACCAGGATCGCCCAGACCATCGCAATCCGTCGGGCGCGACGCAGCTCCGCGTCGCCTCCCCCCAGTGCCATGAAGCGGTTGACGACGTGAGGCTGGCCCGGATAGTTGAGGCCGATCCCGAGGATACCGAGCACGAATCCCAAGGCCGAAGCCCAACCCAGCCCTTGAAACACGCTGGTGAAACCCGCAATCGGAACCTTCGCGAGCCCATCGGTGAAACCGGACCAACCCAACTCGGCGAAGGCGACCACGGGCAAAACAACGGCAGTCAGAGCCATCAGCAGGCCCTGCAACGTGTCCGTGGCACTCACCGCCCAGAATCCCCCCAAGAGCGTGTAGATCAGCACCACCGCCCCACCCACGATCACCGCCAGATTCCGATCGAAACTCAGAGCACTCCCCGCGAAGGCTCTCTCCAGGCTGTCTCCCGCCGCATCGAACTGGGCGGCCACATAGAGAGTGAAGAAAATCAGGATCACCGCCGAGGCCAACACCCTGAGCGGACGAGCCCAGGCTCCGGGGTCGTCTCCAGTCAACAGATCCGTCAGGGTGAGAGCGTTCGAAGTTCTGGAAAGGCGGCGGACCGGGTTCGCCAAGAGGTACCACTGGATCGCGAACCCACCGACGCAACCCGGAAGGATCCAGACGGAAGAGACTCCCACGGAAAACGCCATGCCGCTCACGCCGAGCAGTGACCAAGCCGAGGACGAACTCGCCGCGGCACTGATGGAGGCGACGAGAGGGCCAAGGCGACGCCCTCCCAGGTAGTAGTCCTCTTCGTCATGAGTCCGACGGCTCATGAGCGCCCCGATGGCGAGCAACACAAGGTTGTAGAGAATCAGAGTGACGAGAATCGGGAGGGCTGCATCCATGGTGACGCCATGGTACAGCAAGGCACCCCTCTCGTAAGCGAGAAGGGCGCCTTGGTCGCGGTCGGTGATTCGGAGGGATCAGAACGTCATCGTGACGATGTTCGTGAATCCGAGATTGGAGTCCACCGTCCCGGCGATGGATGTCAAAACCGTGGGATCGTACCAGATCGCTTGGAAATTGACGGTGAGACCGGCTGCGGATCCCGCCGGAAACGTGTAGATCGCGGTCTTCGACGGATTTCCGAAAGGTCCGCCCGGCGAGTTCGAAACGCCGCCGTAGAGTCCGCCGCCGTCCTCGATGATGATCGTATTCTGGAGCGTGATCAGGTCGATGCCCAAGTCACCATAGATCGTCGGGATCGTGGGCCCCGGAGGCGTGGTCATTCCGAAGAGGACCGGTACGGGGGCGGTGCCGTTGGTGGTGTTGGTCATCTGGACGACCAGCGTGTCGTTCACCGAACCGGAGATGTGGATGACGTTGAGGCCGCGGGCGAAGAGGGTCGCCGTCGCCGCACCGAAGTTCGCGGTGGACGCCGACACCGATACCGAGCCCTGTCCCAAGGGTGTGACGGTCACGGAGACCTGCCCCATCGCGTCGGTCATGACCTGGGGGCCCACCGAAAGGGTCGCGTTCGTGGACGTCAGCGTGACGGCGGTGTTCACGAGAGGATTGCCGTTGCCATCGTCCACCTGGAAGACCACCGGAAGCTTGAAGGCCTTGCCTCGCACTCCCACTTGGCCGTCGCCGGATGTCACGGTCACCACATCCACCGGCCCGAGGGGACGAATCCGCTTGAAGGAGCCGCCGGACGTCGAGTACGTGCCCGCATGCTGGGTGAAGTACATGGCGCCGTCCGGGCCCATGTCGAATTGGGAGATGGCGGTGAAGCCCGTCCCCCAATTGGTGGAGGAAGCCTGCCCGGGAACGGGAGCGGGATTGACCCAACTGGTGCCGTTGAACTCGGCGCGGCGGATCTGGCCGGAGAAGTAGTCCGTATAGAACCATTGTCCCTCGTAGGTGGGACCGAAATCCAGCGGGCCTCCCTGATTGCGATACCGGGGCCCGGTGATGCAAGCCAGCCAGCCCTGCCCGTGGGTCACGTCGAAGGTGGGCGCGATCAAGTTGGGGAAGGGGCCGCCCGGGCACGAGGAGAAGCTGGCGATACCTTCGAAAAGAGGCCAGCCGAAGTCCTGAATGGTCGTGGCCGGCGGATAGACGACCTCGTCGAATTCCTCGCGCGCGTTCTGCCCGACGTCGGCGAGATAGATGTTGCCGCCCACGGCGTCGTAAGTGAATCGCCAGGGATTGCGCAACCCCTTGGCCATCACGAGGGCGGAGACGCTTCCGCTTCCGCTCGAGGGATTGTCGCCCGGATCGATCTGGGCGATGGTGGCGGTCCCTGGCCCCGCGGGAAGCCCCGAGACGTCGAGACGCAGAAGGACGCCTTGCGCCGAGTTCTCGCTGCGTGCCGTGCAGGAGTTGGCATCATCCCCCATGCTCACGATGAGCTTGCCGTCGTTCCCGAACGCGAGAGAGCCCCCGTTGTGGTTGAAGGCGTTGTCGGGCGCGCCGTTGAACACCGTGAACAGAGACGTCGAGGAGAAGGTCAGATTGCTGCTCGTCGGGTTGTTCAGATCGCCCGTGCAGGTGAAGCGCATGAGCCACATGAACGCGGAACCCGTGCGGGCGGCCCAGGCATAGATGTACCCGTTCGTCGCGAATGCGGGATCAGCCACCATCGCCAGCAGTCCCCGCTCCGAGCCGGTCTCCACCTGAGGAACCGTTCCGATCGTCGACAAGCTGCCGTTCACGAATAGCTTGACTCCGCCGGCCCGCTCGAAAATCACGGGGCGGCCGTCGGGGAGGAAGAAAAACCCGTGGGGCGCATTGAGGCCGGAGGAGACGAGCGTCTCGACGATGAATCCGGGAGGCACCGACTGGGCCTGGCCCACGGCCCCGAAGCCGAGAATAATGGCCATGAATGCGGTGAGGATGAATCCCCTCGACATGATACAACTCCTTCTTCGAACATCGGCGCCGGTAGCCCTCTCGACGAGGGATGTGGGTGATGGCATGACGGAGGACCGCCTCCGACGAAGAAGTCTACGCCCGAGAGGTCATCCGCTCCAGGAAAATTGCTTTTCGAGGGCACGCGGCACCACCGAAGCGAGGGGTGGGACCGCGGGGATCGGCCTGTGAGCGGGCCTGACCTCATTCCCGCCTCGTTCTTCGAACGCGACGCCCTCATCGTTGCGAAAGAACTCCTAGGCATGCGTCTCCATCGCGGGCCGATCGCCCTCGAGATCACCGAGACCGAGGCGTATCGGTGGCCGGACGATTCGGCGAGCCACGCCCGGTCCGGCAAGACGGCCCGAAACGCGGCCATGTGGGGGCCGCCGGGGCGATGCTACGTCTTTCTTTGCTATGGAGTCCACCACATGCTGAACGTGGTCACCCATCCCGAGGGAGAAGCCGCGGCCGTACTTCTTCGAAGCGCGCGCGTGCTGGCGGGCCTCGATGTCGTCGCGAAGCGGCGCCGAGGTCGGACGGGGCCGGACGTGGCGGCCGGGCCCGGCAAACTTGCCCAGGCCTTGGGATTGGACCTGACCTGGAACGGTCACCCGCTCCACGAAGAGGGGGGGCTGGAGCTTCGCTTCGGCCATCGGCCGGCTCGCATCCTCGCCGGCCCCCGCGTGGGGATCGACTACGCCCGTCCCGAACACGTCCGGGCACCTTGGCGATTCGCGAGCGGTGACGTCTCGGCGGTGAGCCGGGGCGGCCCGCTGACAGAATTCCTCGGAGAGCCGTCGTGAGTCACCGTCGCCCTCCGCCCACGTTCGAAGTCCGGGGTGAAGACGAGCCCCTGCGCTTCCTCTCCGTACTCCGTTCCCTTCCAGGGCGACGCCTGGCGGGTCGCGCTCGGTGGCGAGGAGAGGATGTCTTCGCCAAGGCTCTTCTCGATCCCCGCCGCGCGCGACGGCAACGCGACGCCGAACTCCGGGGCGCGGCCATCCTGAAGGATTCCGGACTTCCAGCCCCTTCCATCCTCACGACCCTCCAACTCGAAGAGGGACATCTCGCGGTCCTCTTTCAATGGCTGGAAGAACTCGAAACCGCGGTGAACCTCCTCCGATTGGACCGCCCCGCCGAGGAACGAGCCGATGCGATCCTCGAACTCTCCTCTCTCATCGGGCGCGCCGAAGGACGCGGCGTCATCCTCACGGATCCCCACCTCGGGAATTTCGGGCGCAACGAGAAGGGTTGGTGGTTCCTCGATGCCGGTGGTGTCCAGAGTCGGCGACGAGGCGCGATGACACGGCGTCCGGAGGAAACGGTTTTCTCCCGATTCATCGCCCAGTGGGACCCCGCGGACGACGAGCACCTCGACGCCGCGGCCGAAGCTTGGAGCCGTTCCTCGAAGGGCGCCGTCTTCTTACCGCAGCGATGGCGGAACGCGCAGGCACGACAAAGGCGGGAACGCCTCACTCGTTTCGACCGAAAGATGCTGCGCGCCTCACGGCGATTCGACGCCCCGGCGCCAGGCCTACTCGTATCGTCCGACTTGGACCCCGAAATCCGGGAGCCGCTCCTCGCGTGGGCCCGCTCGCTGGACGCCCCGTCCTCGGGACGCGTGCGCATCGCCGAGAACCTCCTCGTCGACGTGCGCACGTTCGACCGTGCGAAGGATGCTCGCAAGACATGGTGCGCCCACCAGCGCCTGGAACTCTTCCGCGTCCCGCACACGCGGGCTCTTCTCCTCGGCGACCGCTATCTGGTCGAGAGGGTCACGGACGATGACGGTTCCTTCGATGGCGAGGCTCTGCGGAGTCTCCTCACCCGCCTTCGCACCCTCGGCGCCGATGGGCTGATCCACTCCCGCGAAGACATCGTATGGCGCGACGGTCGCCCGATCCTGCGTCCGCGACCGGGCGCACGCGTCGGCCCCCCTCCTCCGGACGCTCTGGAGGCGACGGAGGATGAGGCGCGTGCAAGAGCCCTCTACGACTCCGTCGACTGAGCGAGGATCACATCGGCGGCACGGGGAATCAGGGATGTCAGGTCGTGGTCGGCCACGTACGCCTTTCCGGCCGCTCCCATTCGCTCACGCTCGACATCGTCCTCGATGAGACCGCGGATCTCGCCGATGAGGTCGTCGTCGCGAAAGGGTTCCGACAACACCCTCCCGGCCTTCGCGAGGCGGACGTGGTCCGCGAAACCGCAGACCCCGGAACAGACCACCGGAAGCCCGAGCGCCATCGCTTCCAGGAGCGTCGATCCCGTGTTCTCCAGCCTCGCCGGATGCACGTACAGGTCGGCGGCCAGGTAGAAGGTCGCCACGTCGTCTCTGGGGCCCATGATCCGCACGCGGCCGGCGACGGAATGCCGATCCGCCAGGGCTTTCCATCGCCTCGTATCGTCTCGCCCCACGATCACGGCGTACGCCTTCGGCAGTGCAACGAGCAGTCGGAGAACACGATCGACGCCCTTCGTGTGATAACCCGACCCCACGGTGAGAAGGAGGGGGGCGCTTGGAGGAATGTTCAATTCCCCGCGGAGGGCGCCCGCCTCCGGGGCCATCGCGACGCCCCGCTTCAATCGTTCGAGATCCACGCCCGGTGGCAGCAGGTACATCCTCTCCTCCTCCGTGTCCCAGCATCGCTGATAGAGCGGTTTCTGGACCGGCGAGAAGAGGAGGATTCGCGTCGACGCCCCCTGCGCGAACACCGCTCCCTCGGCCCGCCGGAAGGCGCGGTATCGGGGCAGCAAGCCGCGGAGGCCCGCAAACCGCCGCCGCCGCATCCGATCCACGTAGCAGGGGTCTCCCGCGTAGTAGACGTCGAGACCGGCCATCTTCTGGAATCCCACGAGGATCTCCCCGGGTTCCCGATCGAGGGCGCCCACGGCCCTCGCAAAGACCTGGTTCTTCCCGTGATTCGTGAGGGCTCGCGCCCGAACGATGTGAATCTCGATGCCGTCCGGAACGTCCCCGTCCCAGGACGTCGTCACGACGCGGACCCGAACCCCGCGGGACTTCAGCTCTCTCGCGAGGCGGAGCAACGTACGTTGCATGCCGCCCTCCGGAAACCAGCGCCGCACGGCCAGCGTGACCCTGCGTTTCATCAACGGTGCCTCTCCAGATGAGCGACGAGGGTGTGACTGTAGAGATTCAGGTAGTGGTCCAACCGTGCATGACGCAGACGGCGCAGAGCACGCAGCCAAGCGGGCCTCGGTTTTTCCAGGGACACCAAATCACGAATGACGAGCCCGTGACGTCTTGCCATCTCTTCGAGGAAGCGATGCGCTTCCTCGTGCGAGAAGAACCATCGGTGACGGTCGGGCGGGGGGTCGGCAGGGAGACCGTAGTGCGTGAACGAACCTCGGCCCCGCCGGAGAGGCACGCGAGCCGCGGACCAGCAGTTGGGAAGCGAGATCAAAAGGTTCCGCCGTGCGACCCGCACGCACTCTCCGAACACATCGTGGAGATTGTCCAGGTGCTCGAGAACATCCGTGCAGACGACCGTGTCGAACGTTTGCTCCTCGAAGGGAAACGGTCCTCCCGACTGGAGGTCATGGTGGAGGTCGGCCCATCGCGTTCGATCGATGCCCACGTAGGAGCCGTGAGTCACGAAGTTTTTCAAAACCGCCTCATCGCACCCCACGTCCAAGACACTTCCCTCGAGGAGATGCCCATAGCTCGCGGAGACCCAGCGAGGTCGGTCGGTGCGTTCGCCGAATCGGACGAATTCCCTGCGCATCAGCAAACGACGCTCCCAAGAAAACCGAGGACGACGACGAGGAAAAGGACCACGAGGACCTGGTTTCGAAAGCGGTGCCCCTTGTGGCGATCGACGGCAAGCGCGGCCTGACTCACCATCATGTCGGCGCTCAGGGTTCCGGCACATCCGCCGCAGGGGACAGACGCCTTGCCCTCGAAGTCCTGCCGAAGACCCGCCGGGTATCCGCACCAGGGGCAGAGGACCTCGCGGGCATCGTCGAGGGCCCAATCAAAGGATGCGTCCACGAGCCACGCATCACTCAGATAAAAATGACATCCGGCGCAGCGCCAGAGGGCCTCATCACGCTGGGACGGCGCCTGAAAGCGATCGCAGTAGGGGCAGAAAACCCTCTCATCGGTCATTTTGCCGCACCCTCGCACCCGGGTCCGGGGAATTCGTCCGGCCAAAGACGATCTTTGGCACGTCCGGGGCCAGTATCGTTCAAGTCCGGGGGTCTCGGAAGGGGATGAATAGAAAGAGACTTGGAGTTTGGCCGCCGCCCATGGAGAATGTGCCCATGCAGCCGTCCCCCGCCGGAATGCCCCTCTACTGCCGAGCGATCCTCCTCCTGATCCTGGCTCTCCCCGCTCGGGGGCCGGCCCAGGTCGTCATCAATGAGATCTACACCGGCGACCCGGATTTCATCGAGATCGGCAATCTGGGGCCGACGGCGGTTTCCCTCGACGGCTGGACCGTGGATGCCAGTTTCGCATTCACGGTCTACCCCAGCTTCACCTTGCCCACGGGAACGGCGCTGATGCCCGGCGAATTCCTCATCGTCCTCGAAAACAGCGCTCCCCTGCCCGCAACGATCACGCCTCCTCCCACGGGGACGCAGATCTACAACACGAATTTCGGTTACGGATGGGTTGGGAACAGCTCGGGAGCCGTCGTGCTGACGGACGCGAACGGCCAATGCGTCGATTACGTTCGCTTCGGCACGCTCGCTGTCCAGGACCCGCCATCCGCAGCCGGTTGCGGACTCTTCAGCAACCCTCTCGACCGCACGGGGAATGATCCCTCACTCGACGACGTTCTGGCTCGCCACACGGTCATCGACACGAACGACGGACAAGATTGGGTCATCGGGTCGGACGGGGATGAGACGCCGGGCCAGCCGAATCCAGGACAAGTCGTGGGACCCGCCCAGGCCAAGGACCTGGTCATCGACCCCCTGGCCGCGCAGACCTTCCAAGTGGATGCGGGCAACGGGACGGTGAGCATCACCGCCCAGATCGGCGCCATCGTGACGGACACCGGCGTGACGGTGCAGGATCCGGGCTTCGACACCCTGGTGGGAGCCACCGTCCAGGTGAACGGTCTGGTGATCGGCGGCGATCTCTCCACGTTTGGAGGAACACTCTGGCCGGGGCTCCAGATCCTGATCACTCTCGCAGACGGATCAGGCCAGCTTCAGATCCTCGGCACGTTCCAAGGGCAGCCCCAGGTTGACTGGGAGTTGTCCGGTCCCTTGGGCGCAACGCCCATGGCCAGCCGCCCCGTCGGCAGCATCTCTTCCCTGGTTGCGAATCCCACGGGAAATCTCTCAAGCCTGGCAGGCGGATTGGTCGCTGCCCTTCAAAACCAGTCTTTCACGATGATCATTCGCTTGGAAGCCGCCGGACCGCGGTTGATGCGTCTCGTGAAGAGCTACGCCGCCAACCCGAATCCACCCTTCGTCGCCGCGCTGGCCTCCACGGGCATGGGGGGAGCGGAACTGGGGGTCATCGGCGCCCAAACGACGGAGATGTGGAATGTCTTCGCCGTCAACTCCTTGACGCCTCTCGGAACCGGCCCGTTCTTCGGGATCGAGTTCGGAGCGATCCAGTACGCGTTGGCACTCTTGCCCTTGGGCACCGATCCGTACCACGTGGTCCCCAACGGGGGCAGCTATCACCTGGTCGTACCGCCGGGCATCGTGCCCCTCGGCTGGACCGTGGATCACGTCGCCGTGGAGTTGCGCCAGGGTGTCCTGACGGCCACCCCGGCGATCCGCGTCGGATTCTGAGTCCTCGCGTCGCAAGAACTCGCCTCAGGAGTCTTTGATCTTGTCCAGGAAACCCTCGGGCAAGCCGTCCTTGTGAGTCATGAAGGACAGCATCTTCAACGCCACGTAAGGGCGAGACATCATGACGTAGCCCTTGTACGGACCCACGGGCCCCCATGAGTTTTTCGTCAAGTACCAGACCTTGCCATCCTTGTCTCGGGCCACGCCCACCACGTGCATGAGATGATCATCGGTGGTCTGCTTGTTGAGGAACTGCTCCTTCCGCAGTTCGTCCGTGATCGTTCCGGACTCGAGTTTCTCCGGCAGTTGGGCCGTCCCCTTCATGGGGGCGAATCCCGGCTCCGAAACATCCATGTCCACCGCGACGCTGAAGCCCTTGCGCAGGGCATGGTCCATCGCAGTCATCATGTCTTCCACCGGCACGTTGACGTAGCGATCGTAGTGCATCCAATTGTCGGGCACGTCGAGGGCCGCATGCCGGTAGAAGGGCTCGGTCGCGAACGACATGACCTCCACATAGGAGTCATACGGAAGCTTCAGCACTTCGTCGCCGAAAGACTTCGGCGAATAGGTCTTGCCATTCCAGTCGAAGGACTCGGGCACCTCGCCGATGTAGACGTCCATCACTTTTTCCAAGGCTTGGGGCCAAAGAGGTGAGACGCGACGGCGCTTCACGAGCGCCTTCGCCATGCCCCCGAGGAGGCTTTCCATCTCCGTATGGTTATGACGGCGGCGGCCGTTGCAAAGTCCCGTGTAGACATCCGCCGGCACGGCCCCGTACTTCCGAATGACGTCGATGACGTCGTGGCAAAGGCCTCCCTGGCCGTAGGTATTCTTCCCCTTCATTTCCAGGTAGCGCTTCGTCTTTTCGATGTAGGCGCCGCGAACCGTGAACATCTCGGAGAGATTCACCTTCTCCCCGGTCATGCGGCCGACCTCGCTCTCGAGAAACGACATCGTCCCGAACGACCAGCACGTCCCCGTGGCATCCTGATTGAGGACACCGAAGCGGGGAACCTCCATCTCCAGGGTGAAGCGACCATCCGGTGTGGTCTTCGGACCATCCTGGGAAAAAAGCGGCGAACCCAGCACCAGGACCGCCATTGCGAGAAGGGGAATTCGTTTCATCATGGTCTATCTCCATTGAGAGGTCGTTCGCGACCCCATCCTATTTCATGCACCCGGTGCGGACACGCCCGGGATTTCGAGGGATTCCCCCCGCCAGCCGGAGGCTGTTCCATGGACTCGCTGCGCCGCGTCGCCACCGTGACCACCGTCGCCACGCTCTTACTGATCACCGTCGGCGCTCTCGTACGCGCCTCCGGCGCGGGGCTCGGCTGCCCCGACTGGCCCCACTGTTACGGTCGATGGGTGCCTCCTCTTTCGGTGGAAGACCTTCCCGCGGGGGCGGATCGGGCCACTTTCAACCTGGCCAAGACCTGGACCGAGTACCTGAATCGCCTCGCGGGAGTCCTCGTGGGAGGCCTGGTCCTCTGGACCTGCTGGAGGGCCTGGAGCGTCCGCAAGGTCGCTCGGCGGGTTTTCCCCCTTGCGCTGGGGATCACCCTTCTCACGGGCCTCCAGGGCTGGATTGGGGGTCTCGTCGTCAAATATGAGCTGGATCCCCGCTGGGTCACCGCCCATTTGTTCCTCGCTCTGCTCATGCTGGCGCTCTTGATCGAACTCCAAGAGACCGCTCGATTGGGGAATTTCCCCCAACCCGACCGCCGCGCTGACATGTCACCCGTGCTACGACGGGCTCTGGAAGTCCTCCTCGTGTTCGGCGTGGTCCAAATCCTACTCGGAGCCCTGGTTCGCGGAGGGCTGGAAGTCGTGGTTCAGGAGAACCCCTTCCTCCCTCGCGAACGATGGATCGACACCTTGGGTTTGGTGGAGCTGATCCATCGGCTCCTGGCCATCGCTCTCGCCTTGGCGGTCCTGAGTTTCAGTTGGCGGCTAGCCCGCTCTCCCACGACGCCCGTGACCGACCGGCGACTGGCGTGGTCGGCGGCTCTTCTCATCGCCGCTCAATACGGCAGTGGCGTCGGCCTTCATCGCTGGGCTCTGCCGCCGACCCTCCAAGTGGTTCACATCACCCTCGCCTCCTGGCTCTTCGCGGTGCTCTTCCTCCTCCACCGTCGCGCGCGGTGACGCGATGCCCTGAAACTCCTCCCGTGGAATGGGAACGCCCTCGTCTCCTTTCGTGGAGTGCGGACGTCCTCGTCCGCTGTCTTCGGTGGAAGAAGCAAAGAAGGACGACGGGGACGTCGTCAATCCAGGGGACCTCGCCACTCGCAAGGCACAAAAAAAGAGGCGGAGCCCTGGGCTCCGCCTCTTCTCAGAAAGCTTGACGGCCTTCGATCAGAACACGACGCGGGTCTGCAGGTAGAACAGAACCGTCACATCGTCGTTGTTGCCGGCGAAGCCGCCACCCTTGAGGGGAGCAGCGTCATCCGGGAAGAACGCGGCGATGCCCGCGCTGAAGGTGGTCTGCGCGCTGTAGCGATACTCGCCGAACAGGTCGATCTCGAAGCCGATGTCGTCGCTGCTGCCCGAGGGAGTCACAACGTCTTCATCGTGCTGAGCCCACAGGCCGGTGAGGCCCAGGGTCCAGTCGGCGGCGGGATCGAAGGTGAGGCCGGCCTGCAACGTCAGGACGTTATCCATGGGGATGATGTCCAGGACACCATAGCGGGCGCGGCGGTCATCGTTGCCGCCGAGGTTGGTGGCCTGAGCATGCCGCTCGGGGAAGAGCGGGATGTAGCCCGTGTCGTTGCCATCGGCGCCCTCGGCGAAGAGGAACCGCGCGTAAAGGCGGAAGTTGTTGTTCGAGTTGAAGGTGATGCCCAACTCGGCCTCCACGGAGAAGCCCTGCACGTCCACCGAACTGCCCGACAGGTTGCCGGTCTGATAGGCGAACTCGACGTTGTAGTCGAGACCCGCAGCCACGTCGAACACACCGTCGAGACGGATGCCGAACGTGTGGTAGAAGAAGTCGGGCCCGCCCGCGAACTTCAGCGCATCGCCCGTGGACGAGGAGCCGAGAGCGTTGGCGAGGGTGCCGAAACTACCCCCGTTGTGACCGTTGAAGTAGATCCAGTACAGGTCGACTTCGAGGTTCTTGATGCTGGTCAGCGTGAAGTAGAGCGAGTAGAGCTCATCGTCGTCGTAGCCGTCACCCGAGCCCGCGTTGGGGAAAGGATGATCCGCAGGATTCACGAAAGGATTCTGCACGTTCAACTTCGCGAAGATGAAGTGGAGGGTGAAGTTGTCCGACTCCCACATCCAGTGCGAACCGTCGAAGGTCTCACCGCTGAAGAAGTCGTTGTTACCGAACTGGTACTCGTTGCCCAGCACGATTTCCTGACGACCGGTCTTCGCGGAAAGCTCCTTGCGACCGAAAATATTGCGAACGAGGATCCAACCCTGATAGAGGTTGATCTCGTCCAGATCGCCCGCGTTGGGGTCGGCGTTGCCGTTCCCGTAGAGGGCGTTCGCCATCAACTCGAAGTGCGTCGTCACGTCTTTGTCGAAGTCGAATTCGAACGCGACGTTGAAACGGGCATCCGTGTAGGTGCCCTCGTCATCTTCGGCGTTGCCGTTGAAGGCGCCGAAGTCGCGGTCGACGGTGTAGCCGCTGCGAGCCCGGAACTCACCGGAAATGGTGATGGGGTTCGCGACGCTGTTCACCGTGGTGCCGGCCGCATAGTCCAGGTTGTCCGCGAGAGCGTTGATGCGCTGCTCGAGGGTGTCATCGGATTGGACCTCGTCGACACGACCGCGGAGTTCCGCGTTCTCGCGCAGGATCTGCGCGTTCTGGTCCAACACCTTGCGAAGCTGCTGCTTCACCTGATCGAGCTCACGACGAACTTGATCGTTATCAGACTGGGCCGAAGCCAAGGAACTCGCGAAGAGCCCGAACGTCAGCACCAGTGCCACAACTTTCCACTGTCTCATCTGAGATAAACCTCCTCATAGAGAGCGATGAAGCCACCCATAACCCTTCTGTGGCTCCCATCGGCGGCCAGACTACCGATCATATTCCCCGATGGCAACAGTCCAGATCGGGGAAAGATCCGCCACCGCCGGCCGATGTAAGGGCCCTTGTCGGGCTCGATCCTCGGCGGGCTGTAGGGAATCCGAGGGTGGCTAAGGGCCGAAAGCGGACATTCCTGCGCCTCGATCGCAGGAGGTCCGGGAGGCCTCCTCCATGCCCGAAAAGTGTTCAGAGAGCCGATTTTCGCACTCAAAATACCTCGCATCCGTGACTTAATAAGTCTTGCCCCATCCAGAGGCTCCGAGTCCGTCCCTCGAGGCGGTACAGCAGAGACCCGGGGCGCAAAGATTTGCAAAAAAAGAGCCTCGACAGGGCTCTATGAGCCGCTTCAGAGGGGCTCAGGGGGAATCGGGAGGCTCAAAAGTCTTTCAAGAATCCCGGATCTCGACCTTGACGCCCAGGGATCGGAGGTACGCGAGCGCGTCCTGAAGATGGTCCTCGGCGCCTTCCAGCTCGAGGGCGACGAACTGAACGTCCTCGTTCACCGTGGCTCCGAAGATGTTGAAGGTGAGTTGGAACTTTTGAGTGAGCGTGCTGAGGATCGGCTGGTCCAAGGATGCACGGTCGAAGGTCAAGTACGCGCGGGTCTTCATGGTCGGGGCCTCATCACATCAGGGTGACACGAGACCGACGCATCTTCCAGCAACTTCGAACGAGAAAGCCCAGAAGGCCGAGAAAAGCCAAGAAAACGGCGATTCGAGTCGTCTCACGCATTCCCGTCTCGAGAGGGGGCGTGGTCACCAACTCCTCGCCCGCGCGAAAGCTGCGATAGAAAGCCTCTTCCTTGAAGAGATCATGACCGAGAAGCGCCGGAGCCAAGAGACTCGGGGGCGAGAGAGCCAAGGTGCGTTCCACGGCGGCGCGCCCCCAGCCGGGCGGCAGGGGCCTCTCCAGGAAAGGGTCGAGAAGGCAGGGTCCCAACGTCAAGAGTGCCCCCACGCACAAGGGAGCCAGAATCCCTCCCGCACGCCCGAGGAAGGCCGCACCGATGAAACCGGCGCCGAGGAGGAGTCCCTGGAACGCGGCCGCCAGGAGGAGAAGATCGCGAAAGGGGGGTGGCGAAGACGTTTGCCCGAGGAGCCAGGCCGTCAAAGCCGCTCCCACCCCGGTCAGAATCAAGGAGACGGCGATGAGGCGCAAGCCCGCTTTCCAGCCTGGCGCGGAGGGGGCTCCGACAGCCCAGATGAAGACGGCGGGCCAGAACAGGTAGAGCATCCACAGGCGGCGAAGGGCACCCGGCGTGCCCCACGATTCGCCCGAAAACCCCAGGGCCAGCCCCCCCAAAGCCAAACCCAGCGTGGCCAAAAGCAGCCGGCCCCCTCTCACTTTTTCAAAGCCGTGAGGCACTCCTCCAGAGCCAAGACGGCATAACATGTGCAGAGAAGGGGACTTCCCTCCTGCCAACGGTTGTTCTTGTCATTGCGCCAAACGCCGTTCTTTTCCAGGGAGAGCAGTTTTTCCGCCAATTCTGCCGGCCAATCGTGGCGGGTTCCGTCCTCCGACGCGACGAATCGGTCACCGAGAACCCCCAGGCAGCGCGCCATGCTGTAGTAGTAGTAATAGAGACCCTGGTAAGGCTCGTTTCCCTTGGGACCCGGGAGAAAGCCCGGATGCCGGTCCAGGTCGAAGTGGGCGATGCACCAGCGCTGGACCGCCTTCACCCGAGGATCGCGCCGATCCAACCCCGTGAAGATATAACTCTTCAACAGGGCGTAGGACATCGAACCGTACGAGCGGAAAACCCTGGTGCCGTCAGGGAGGACCTCGACCCCGGACTTGCTCTCCCCGGGAAAATAGATCGCTCCCCCATCGTTCCCCGGTCGAACTTCGTGGCCGTCGGCGTCCTTCCAGACCTGATCGTTGGTCTCGCTCCAATTCTGGGACCGCTGGAGAAAGACCCTCGCCCGCTTCCAGAACGGGTTGTCCTTGGGCAGGCCCGCCTCGTGGGCCGCCTCCAGAGCGAATTGGGTATTGGAGAGGTCGGGACGCTCATCGCCGCCGTAACCGACGCCCCCGTAGAAGCGATCCCCGGGCCGGTAGCCCGTGTCCTCGCGACACTGTATGCGTACGAGCCAATCCAGAGCTTTCTCGACGACGGGCCGGAAGCGGGCCTCGCCGCTCTCCTGGAGCGCCATCACCGCAATCGACGTGACGTAGTTGGCCGAATCCCGCTCGAAGATGGCGCCGTCCGGCTTTTGCAGGGACGCCAGCCACTCCAGGGCGGCACGAACGAACGGGCCGTCTTCGCTGCGGTAATGCCGCGGGCTTCGAAGGTAAGCCAGGACCGCCAGCGCCGTGATCCCCGGATGCCGCATCTCGGGGTTGTAAGGGCTGACGAAGCTGACGGCGCCGGTTTTCGCATCCTGGTGGGAACGAATGAACCGAATCCCCCGATCGATGGCGTCCTTGATGCGCTTGTCCACGGGCTTCGGCGCGGTGGTCATCGACGAGGGCGTCCCTCCCCCGGCTTCACCGGCAGTCGAAGAGGGCGAGGCCGACTCTGAAGAGGACGAATCCCCCGCCTTGGGGCCGCAAGCCCCGAGAACCAAGAGGCACGCAATCAGCAAGAGAACAGGTGATCTGTTCACGATCATGGGGTCATCTCCGCATCGTCGCCTTGGACGCTCCGTCTATAACGTGGGAACCCCGAGTCGGTTCATGGCCGACGTTTCATCGTTCCGCACTTTCCGCACCCGCCACCCCGTCCCTTCACGGCCAACAGAATGCGTCGCGAGAGAAACCAGAGCACAGCGCCGAGGGCGAGGTAGGTCAGAACGACCTGGACTTCGGGAGGAATCATCTCATGCCATCCAAAGACTGCCCAGTTGATACGTGAGAAAACTCCCCACCCACGCCAGAATCGTCATGTAGCCGAAAAGAAAAGCCGGCCAGCGCCAGGTCCCCGTCTCCCGCCTCACAATGGCCAGTGTGGACATGCACTGGCAGGCGAGGACGAAGAAAACCGCCAAGGACATCCCCGTCAAAGGAGAATAGAGGAGCCGCCCCGTCTCCGGGTCTTTCGCGGTGCGGATGCGGGTCGCCAAGCTGGCCACGTCCTCGTCATCGCCCCCCACGGCGAAAACCTGGCCCATGGTCGAGACGAGAACCTCCCTCGCCGCGAAGGATGCCAACAGACCGATCCCGAGCCTCCAGTCGAAGCCGAGAGGACGGATCACGGGCTCGATGGCCTTCCCGATCACGCCGGCGAAGCTCTGCTCCAACTGAGCCGATCGGAGTTCATTGCGAATGTCCCGCTTCTCATTCAGAAGGCGCGCTCTGTCGGCCGGTGCAACACCCTCGGCCAAGGCGCCGTCGATGGCTTCAATCTGGGTGGCAGCGACGGCAATGCGGCTCTCGTCCCGCGGAAAGGTTTGCAGGAACCAGAGAGTCGCCGTGACGATCAGGATGATGGTCCAAACCTTTTTCACGAAGAGAAGGGACTGAACCCAGGTCTGTCGGAGAACGGCCCCCGGACGCGGCATCCGATAGGGCGGCAACTCCATGAGCAGCGCGGGCGGCTCCCCCTTGACGAGGAATCGGCGGAAAAGCAGCGACATCAGCGCCGCTGCGGCGATCCCGAGGGCGTAGAGCACGAGAAGCACCAGACCTCCGGTCGACATCACTCCCAAGACCTTGCCGCTGCCGAAGAAGGCGGCGATCACCAGGGTATAGACGGGGAGGCGAGCCGAGCAGCTCATCAAAGGTGCCACGAGGATCGTCGTCAGCCGCGTCACCGGGTTGCCGATCGTCCGCGTGCTCATGATTCCCGGAACAGCGCAAGCAAAGGAGCTCATCAGGGGGACGAAGGCCCGACCGTGCAAGCCGAAGCGTCGCATGATGCGATCCATGATGAAAACGCCGCGAGCCATGTAGCCCGAATCCTCGAGAAAGCCTATGAACAGGAAGAGGATGACGATCTGCGGCAGGAACACGAGGACGTTGAGCACTCCGGAGAGCACGCCGCCCAGAACGAAATCGTGGAACATCCCGGGACCGATTCCGCGCCCGACGAGGGCGCTCATGGCGTTGAAGCCCGATTCCAAAAGGTCGGAGGGCACACTGGCCCAGGTGAAGATGCCCTGAAACACGAACGCCATCACACCCAGGAAGATGAGAGGGCCGAAGAACCGGTGAAGCAGGATGCGATCCGCACTCGCGGTCGCGTTGTCACGGCGTGTCGTCTCTTCGCACGCTCCTTCCAGAAAGCACGCAAGGTGCGCGTCGATCCAACGATAGCGGGCGCCCGCTTCTCTCTTCCACCAATTCGGGTCCTCCCTTTCGAGGGACGCTCGCACTTCGTCCAGACGAGTAGAATCCAGACCGTCCACGGAGTCCTCCCCTTCGAGGGCGAGGAGGGCCGCGGCTCTGGAAACCTTCCCACGCGAGGCGGCTTCCAGCTCCGCCAGGTGTCGAGAAAGCGCTCCTTCCACCGGGGCGACCGGTTGGGGCGGCGGTGACTCGGCCACGTGCTCGA
Organism: uncultured Planctomycetia bacterium; assembly: GCA_964559135.1. Classification (GTDB taxonomy): domain Bacteria; phylum Planctomycetota; family DRQF01; genus DRQF01. The sequence continues at coordinate 1,137 of CAZLGG010000024.1, read as the reverse complement.
CCGCGGCGGCGATGGCATCCATGGCCTCGCTCCCGTGGTTCTCGACGGGCACCACCGGAACACCCAAGGCCTTGGCCATGGCCCCCGCGTCGGGGACCAGGCCGCGGCGGCGCGCCACATCCATCATGTTGAGAACGACCACCACGGGACGGTCGAGTTCCAAAAGTTGGGTGGTGAGAAAAAGGTTGCGCGCCAGATTCGAAGCATCCACCACGTTGACGATCACGTCCGGGGATCGTTCTCCCGGGAGGCGTCCCATGAGCAGGTTCACCGCCACGGCCTCGTCAGGCGACCGGATCCCCAGACTGTATGTGCCGGGAATGTCGACGATTTCGAGGATGTCGCCGCCGGGGCGCTTGCGAACGCCGACGCGACGCTCGACCGTGACCCCTGGATAGTTGCCGACTTTTTGACTGAGCCCGGTCAGGGCATTGAAGACGGTCGTCTTGCCGCAGTTGGGATTCCCGACCAGTGCCACGCGAAGCGGTCGTGTCCGGGTGGGAGTGGGCATGCTCACATGCGGAGACGAACGGCCTGGGCCTCGTCTCGCCGCAGAGTGAGACGATAGCCTCTCACGGAGACCTCCAAGGGATCTCCCAGGGGAGCCAGTCGAATCAATTCCAAGCGCGTGCCCCCCGTGAGCCCCATCTCCAGGAGCCGTCGGGCCAGGGAGCGGGGAGCCAGAATGTCATCGATCACGCCGCTCTCTCCGATCCTGAGATCGCTGAGGCTTCGTATTTCGCTGCTCGTCATGGCTCAACCCCCTAAATGAGAATCACTCTCATTATCGAGATGATGATAGGAAAGCTGAAACCCAATTCAAGCATTCCGACCGCGGCAGGATGTCGCGGACATAAGTCACTTCATATCAATCGCTTACAACTCTTGGACCCGCATCGCCGTCTTCGACGACTTTCCGCCCTTCCGGGGTCTCGGCACAGGACGCACAAACTCCGAAGATGGCCAGGCTGTGGTGAATCGGGGTGAAGCCCAGCTCGGCGGCGGCCTGGTCCTGGAGTCTCTCGATATCCGGACTCTGGAATTCGACGATCTTGCGGCACGCCAGGCAGACGAGATGATCGTGGTGTTCATGTCCGAAGACATGCTCGTAGTATTTGGCATCTCCTCCGAAGTCAT
>CAZLGG010000023.1:0-45622 GCA_964559135.1 uncultured Planctomycetia bacterium | reverse complement strand
CACCCCCCCGAGAAGAAGCGTGCCGTCGCCACCGGGTCGGCGAACACGACGGCCGCACCCGAGACGATTCTCGCCCCCGAAGAGATCGCATCCCTCCGAAAGCGAGCCCGTCGTCTGAAGGCCGCTCGCCTCGCCATTCGAAACGCTTGTCTTCAGGGAGATTTCGAAGCTGCCGCCCAAGTGATCGAGAGATTCGAGGAGCAAACCGGCTCCCGCAGCCTGAGCCTTCGCAACATCCTGGAGAGCGCCGCCGCCGAGGAACGAGATCGCTTGACCGCCGCCCTCGCGAAACGCCAAGGACGCATGAGTCCCGCCGAGTTGACGAATTGGTGGGCGTCCCGGATGAAACGCCATCCTGAAGCCCTCTTTCCGGGGGCGAAGATGGAATGGCAGGCGGCGGTTTCCGCTCTCCCGGAGCAGGCCGTCCGCGGTGTCGCGCGGGCGAATGCTCCCAGCGCCCTCACCAACCCCGAGCCGCCCGCCGCAGCCCAGGACACCGCGAACGACGACAGTGCAGCCAAGACCACGCCTGAAACTCCTGACTCGAAAACGGATCCGTTCAAGCTCCAGGGTGCAGCCGAGAATCTCCTCTTTCAACGACAGTTCGCAGATGCGGCGCGGGTCTTCGACGAGGCGGCGCAAGCAGCATTGCGACAGGGTCTTGGACCCGAGTTGGCGGCGTCGCTGCAGCGCCGCGCACGGGACGCCCAACGCCGCGAAGACGCGCTGACGTCCCTTTTGAACGCGGCCCGCTCGACCCCGTCGGTGTTCAAGAACATTCCGGTCCTGCCCGACCGGAAGGCTGATGTCAGCAGCGTCGATGACGATCAACTGGTGTTCCAAACCCCCGCGGGTCCCTTGGCTTTGCCGATTCGACGTCTCAACTCCGATGCTTTGGTCGTCATGGCCGAACGCGTGCGGGGCCGCAATGCCGGTGATCTTCCCATCGCCTGGCTCCTGCTGGAAGCGGGCCATGACACGGCGGCTCATCGTTTGATGCACCAGGTCGCCTTGCAGGAAGGCGCCGGTGTGGAGCCGGCCATCGGGGCTCTTCTCGCTGACCACCTCCGTCTGGATACCGTTCCTTCCGCGGTGGTCTGGTACGAAGGCCGATACATCACGGACCGCGATCGCGCACGCATCGCTCTGGCTGCCCGGGTGGAGAAATTGCTCCCCCGTGTTCAGGACCCGGACGACCGGGTGCGCGCGAAAGCCTATGCGGAGTTGAAGGAGCTCGGGCCGGCAGCGGCCTTCGCCTTCCATCAGGCCATCCTTCAGCGCAAGGGCGAGTTGTTGAAACACCTGAAGGAGACGAAGAGCTTCCGAAAGCTGGACGCGGTGGCGCAGCTCCATGCCGACCTCGAACAAGCTCGGCGGTCCGCGTTGGAATTGATTTTCGACAAGGAGAAATATCCTTATCCGTATCGGGATCGCGGCTCCGAAATCCTATCCCTCTACCAGGAGACACAGGCGGAAATCGATCGGCGGGTCGCGAAGATTCGAGGCCTCTGGGAGTCCCCGCTTCGGGCCACGCCGTCGGAGGAGGTTCAAGAAGACCTGCGACTCATCCGCGAAATCGACGCTCTGCTCGACGACATGAACCTGGACTCGGGCCGCCCCGTCCCCGCCTTCCTTGACCACCTGCCGGCCGGACGTCCGGTCACCGTGCGCACCTTTGCACAGAGCGATGATGAGAGGACTCGCATCGACGAGTCCGATCTGTGGATGCGCGAAAACAAGGAAAAGCCCACGATCGCAACCGCTGCGGAAAAAGAGCAAGTGCGCGTCACGAACGAGTACAGGGTGATGATGGGCCGCCACGCGGTACGAATCCACGACACCCTCGTGCGCTGTGCACGCATGCATTCCTCCGACATGTCGAAGGGTGGATGGTTCTCCCACTTCAATCCAAACGATCCCAAGAAACGGACTCCGAGGGATCGTGCAAAGTTCGTCGGCTACGAGGGCATCGGCATCTCCGAAAACATCGCCCGCAACCCGGGCGGTCCCGCTGCGGCTCATCGGGGTTGGATTCACTCCAGCGGCCACCATCGAAACATTCTCTCCAGGTCATGGCGGCTTCTCGGCGTCGGCAACGTCGGCTCCTATTGGACCCAGAATTTCTCCATCCGCGAGGTGAAGCCCGAGGAGAAGGGGTCGAAGTTCGAAGGAGACACAGGAGACGGAACGCCCGAAAACGGTGGAGATCCGGACGGATAGACCCCCGTTGCCCCGGCCCTCGAGGATCAACAGAATACCCGCACCACGCTCAATCGATTCTTCACTCGGAAGGACTCATGGCCAAGCTGATCATCACCCAGAACGGACGGGACAAGATCTACGAGATCGTGGATGACGAATTCACGGTCGGCTCCGGCGCGGAGGCGGACCTCCAGCTGCGTGACGACGAGATCTCGGCTCTCCACGTGAAAGTTCGAAAAGTCAGGCAGGGATTCCGCCTCATCGACCTCGAGTCTCGGAGCGGAACGCAGGTGAACGGTCGCACCGTCAACGACCACGTCCTTTCCAACGGCGACACCATTCAACTCGGCGCAACCAAGATCACATACATCGGCCGAGGCCCCTCGAAGGCGGCCGCCCATGGAGGATCTTCGAAGCGTGCGAGGCGGGGACCTCAACTGGAATCCGCCCGCTCGTATGGCAGGAGTGCGGGCACATCCCGAAAGACCAACACGCCGCTGTACGTGGGACTCATTATCGTCGGGGTCATCGTCGTCATCTTCTTCATGCTTTCCTCCACCGACGTGAGTGGTGACGAGAAAGCCATCGAGATCAAGAACGCGACGGAGCTATTGACCGACAAGCGCGCGGAGGCCCTCCCCGAGGCCGAAAAGATCTACTACAGGTACCTCCGTGACGGCGACCTCACCGAGATTCAAAAACGCAAGCTCGAGAAACTGAAGGAGATGATCGACCAGGTCAAGTACGTCGAGCACCAAACCAAGGTCAATGCCGAGTCTCACTCCCTGTGGGTCAAGATCCACAACAAGCAATTGCGCACCCCCAATGACCTCGACGGAATTCGCAAGATCTGCAAACAATTCCTGGACTCCTTTCCGGACGCGGACAAGGCTCCCGACGTTCGGGAGATTCTCTCCAATCTGGACGAGTTGGGCGAAATGACGCCGGATCAGCGGGAGCTGGCCAGGGTTCAACGACTCGTCGCCGCCGAACTCTCCGCACCGAAGGTCAAGGCGCTCGATGCCAACCCGACGTTCGGTTGGAAGGCCTACCGGATCAGCTCCGCGAATCTCCGCAAGGCGATCCGGATCATCGATGACATGGATCCCAAAGTGGCTGCCGCTTATGCGGAAGACGTGGAGAAGCTGAAGCGTTCCGTCTACCTGAAGGCACGGCAATGGCTGAAGCCCCGCAAGGATGAGGCGAAAATCTTCTTGCGAGAGGGAACCGTCGACAAAGCGCGAGCACGGGAGTTCACGAAGAAGTGGATCATCGACGTGCTGCCCGACAAGGTCCTCCGTGACTACCTCGACTCACCGGACCGCTTCAGTCTTCCGAAGAACCAGAACGCGGAGTTGGCCATTCAGAAACTCATCCGGGAGCTCATGAAACAGGCCCCCCGTTGAGCCGCGCGGCATAGGAAGCGGATGCGCATCATCCACAAATACCTCTTGACCGAATTGGCGGTCAATGCGTTCTTCACCTTCCTCGTACTGACGGCCCTCGTGACGATGCTCCAGCTCTCCCTGGCCGCGTTGAAAGCATCCCTCTCCACGCTCCCCTTGGGACCACTGCTCACGGTCGTCGCCATGCTCACAATGAGTCAGCTGCACATCGTCCTACCGATGACCGTACTCGTGGCGTGCATCTGGACATATGGCCGCAGTCAGTCCGACGGCGAGATGACGGCCATGCGAGGAGCCGGCGTCCCTCTCGGACAACTCATCCAGCCGGCCTTGCTCCTCGGCGCGGCCGTGATGTTCCTTCTCACCGTGCTCCAGGACTCCGTCATTCCCGATGCGCACTACAAGCAGCGGGAGATCACTCGCACCGCCCTCGTTCGCAGCGTGAACGATCTCATCAGCTTGGAGAACCACCAGGTCCAGGACAGCCGCTTCCGCTGCGAGTGGAAAGGCGTCGGACGCGACGATCGCGGATTCCTCATTCTGGAGGACTTCGTCCTTTCCGAGACACCGAAAGGGGACCAACCTCCCGTATTCACCCGCGCGAGAAGGGCCCGACCCCGCTACGATCCGTCCTCCGGAGAATTGACGATCACCCTCGAAGGGCTCTCCCATGCGACGAATCTCTCCGCCCGCGAGATGACGGTCCGTCTCGATCTCTCGTCGCTGACGGAAAAGGCTCCGACGCGACGGGGGTCCGACAACCTCCACTACGACGAGCTCATGATCCGATCCCGCGGTGGCGATCCCGACGCCCCGAAATATGCCACGGAGCTGCATAGGAGAGGCTCGGCGGCCGCATCGGCTCTCGCGTTCGCCCTATTCGGCGCGCTCTTCGGTCTGGTGCTGAGATGGACCAATCGCGCACTCATCTTCACGGCCGGGTTCGTCGTCGTCCTGATGCTCAGTTTCGGCCCGTCGATGGTCGGGACCAGCTTGGCCCGAAGAGGCATCGTTCCCCCGGAGTTGAGTCTCTGGGTGGGCAACGTCATCATCATCGCTCTTTCGCTTTTCCTCGCGCGGCGAGCAAGAATGAACTGACGACCCTGTGAAGATCACCGATCGCTACACGCTCAAGGTTTTCCTCTTTAGTCTGGCCGCCTGCCTGATCTCCTTGATCGGGCTCTACCTGGCGGTCCACGGGTTCAGTCACGTCAAATACCTCGAGGAGGCGAAGACCACCTTCGCCGCCGAAGGTCTCACGGTCTGGACGGGACTTTGTCTCTACTACGCCGTGCACCTACCTGAAATCCTCACGATGCTGGGACCGTACGCTTTGCTCATGGCGGGAATGTACTCGGTTCATTCCCTCCACCAATCCAACGAGTTGGTTCCTCTGGAGGCGGCCGGCGTGAGCCGCACTCGTATCCTCCTGCCGATCCTCATCGCCACGTTCGTCATCACCCTGGGTCTCTCAGTGGTCAAGGAGGAGGTCGTACCACGTCTGGCAAGGGATATGGTCAAGGTATCACGTATGCTCCGAGGCAAATCCGGAGACCTGGATCGCAAGCTGGGCTTGCTCCGGGACAGCTTTGGAAACATCATCGACGCCGCCAGTTGGGACCCGGATCAGCTTCGCCTGAACGAGGTCTATGTCTGGCGCTCTCACACGAGTCGTCCTCTCCATTTCAGGTTCCTTCAGTGGTCCGACACCCCGGAGGGGGGCACTTTTCGAGGGCCGCATGGTCCAGAGAAGGAAGGGTTCCGGCTGGATCGGGACACCGACCTGACTCCCTGGGACCTGGAGACGGAGTCCCGGTCCGCGGCACGGTTGTCGTTTGTAGAACTCCGCAGGCTGCATCTGCGGTCCCCCGAGAAACGATTGCTCGCGGTGCTCATGCACGAGCACCTGACCTACCTCTTGACTCCCCTGGTCCTGCTGCTCCTCGGGCTACCGATGGTTCTGCGCAATCGACGACAATCACCCTTCGTTGGCCTCGCTTTGGCTTTCGCGCTCTCCCTGGCGTTCTTTTCGCTCAGCCAAGTGATGATCCGACTTGGCGCCCAATCCGAAGCACTCAGCCCGACGCTCGCCGCGTGGCTCCCCATCATCCTTTTCGGATCTGCAGGTCTCCTGCTCTTCGAAAGCCACCCCTGAGCTGGAAGCCCGCCGGATCCCTCGAGGAACTCGTCCGCGCCACGACGCCCGTGGAAACCTCGAGCGCCCCCGCCGACAGAAGAACCCGGGCCGCCGCTCTGAGAGTGGCGGTCGTCGTCACCACGTCGTCGACAAGGAGGATGCGCCGCCCCCAGACCCATCTGGGATCGGCCTCAAACGCCCCCGGCCCGAGTCTGCGGCGAGCGGCCCTGCCTCTTCCGACCTGACGCCCGCCCTCGCGTCGACGTCTCAAGGCGGCGACGCGGAGAGGCTTGCCCAAGACGTCCGCCAGAGGTCGTGCAATGTCTTCCGCCTGATTGAAACCGCGCTCCCGTCTGCGGCGCCTGGACAGGGGAATGGGAACGACGATGTCGGCCGGCCTTCGCTGCCAACTCTCGACGTCACGGAGGATCTGTCCGGCCAACATTTCTCCGAGACCTCGAGCCACGACTCTCGCCCCGCGATACTTGAGGGCACGCACGAGTTCCCCCCACATGTCCTCGTAATCGCCCAAAGCGGTGATACGAACGTAGGGAGCGCGCAAGGCAGCGCAATTCCTGCACCGGCCACGGCGCTCGAGCGGATCACGCTCCAAGGGAAGAGCGCAGACGCGGCATTGCCCCGGGGCGGAAAACGGATGGAGCCCTGTCATGCAGTTCCTGCAAAGGCCCGGAATCCCGTCGTCCGGAATGCCGGGGCCACAGCAAACGCACGACGATGGGATGAGGATCTCCGCCAACCCATCCCCCCACCGACTGAAAAACTTTCGAATATCCACGACGCCTCCGACGCCGGGAGAAACGAGTCGAGAATGCGCTCTCACCCCAGGCGCTGTGCGCGCCCCGGACGCGGCTTTCCCTGCGTCATGGGGTGGGGAATCTTCAGGTGCGACCGAATCCGGGCGACGTAGCTCTCGATGGTGTCGTCATCGCGCTGGGGGATCTCGAGAAGCTTGCCGATTTCCCGCGTGAGCACCATGTTGTCCTCGAAGGGCCACTGGTATTCCGTAACGACCTCGAACACCAATCGTTTGAAGGCCCGCTTGCTCCAGAGCCGCGAGAGGTAGTTCAGGATTCCCCCGAGAACAGCCATGCCCGCCAGAAGAATGACGACCTGCACGGGAGTGCCGAATCGGTCCATGAATCCGCCTTCCCGGGCGTGTGAACTCCCGACGAGATTCACCACGATCGCGACGACGACGCAGACAAATCCCATCACGACCTGATTCCGTTTGAAGACCGAAGACTTCAGGTCGCGGAGTCCACCGCGATAGATACCGAAAGCCTCCTCCAGAATAAGACGCGGTTTCTTGTGGAGGGTGGCGCAGCAAATGAAAAACAGTCCGACCGTCGCAAGAGCGAGGCTGATGAAATCGTAATCGATTCTCTCCACCGCAATTCCTCCGGCTGAGGTTCACTCCAGCATCCGCCAACACGATGTCGGCGTCAACCAGCTTCGATTCATCTCGAACCCACGGCCCTCAATGTCGCCTCAACGCCTCCACCGGGGTCAATCGTGACGCCCGCCAGGCAGGAATGACGCCCCCGATGAGGGCGAGAAGGAGCGCAACGAGAAAAGATGTCGCAAGCAAGCCGGGACTCACATGGAACCCGAAGGCCACCTCCGTGAAGGTCTGCATGTTCGTGGTTCCCGTCTGAATCCCGTCGAACGGGAGGACGGCCAAACCGCCCACGCCCCCTCCGATGACTCCAACGAGAAACGACTCGACGAGAAAGGCTGCGAAAACCGAACTCCTCGGGAACCCCAGAGAGAGCAAGATACCGATCTCTCGAGTACGAGACCCAATCGACGCGAGCATCGTGGTTGTCGCACCCAAAACGGCGGCCGTCCCCATGATGGCGCTGATGATGGCGGCCAGGACGAGCAACGTTCCTCCGAGGGCATTCGTCTGGCTGACGAAGTAGTCCTTCTCGGTCTTGGCCGTCGCGGGAGCACGCTTGTCGTTTTCCAACTCCCGGGCCACGGCAAGCACATCCGTGCCGTCACGAATCCTTGCGACGACTCTCTGGCGAAAACTGCGGTCGAGCGCTTCCGAGATCCGCTCCACGTCTCCCCAGATCTCCGACCCGTAGGGGCCCGGATGTCGAAAAACACCCACGACGCGGAAGGGTGTCACATTGATCATCAACGTGTCCCCGACCTTGCAGTTCGCAATGCGTCGACTCACCTGTTCGCCCACGACCAGCTCGTCGGCTCCAAAAAGGAGATCCCTGCCCTCCACCAGAGTCCAGAGATCCCCCTGAATTCGGCGAGATGCCTTCTCCACGCCTCTCAAGGGGACATTGGTCGTGCCTCCGGCTTCCCGCTCCAGGTTGACCGCGAGATAGGTCTCCTCCGCGGCGATCGGTGCGCCCGTCGCGTCCCGTTCGATCTCGGGCCGCTCGAACTTGAGAATTCGTGCCTGATCCCTTCGAATTCCCGACTCCCCCTCACTGGTCGCACCCGGCCGCAGATAGATGAGTACCTGATCCGACCCGGTGTCCCGGTAGAGCGATTCGAATCCTTCCCGCAGGGCGAGAATTGCAGCCAGTACTCCCACGGTGCAGGCGATTCCGAACGCCGCGAAAAGAGAACTCCGCCAGCGAACGACGACACTCCTGACCGGATAACGCAGCGGCACGAGCTTCATGGGCGTCCCCCAAGGGAAAATCGAGAGTCGGCAGCTCTCATATCTCGGCCCTCAAAGCCTCGGCCGCATTGAGTCGCGATGCGGTGACAGCCGGGGCCAAGCCACCGGCGGCACCCACGACCACCGCCACGGCCCCGGCAAGGAAAAGGGTCTCGGTGCGGATCGCATAGGACGGGATCGTCGTCCCAAAAATCCGTCGAAACGTCTCCATGCTCGCCAGTGAGAGTCCCATTCCCACGGCGGTCCCACTCAAAGCGAGGACCAAGGACTCTCCCAACAAGAGCATGCTGCAAACACGGTCCCGGAAACCCAATGCCTTCAGAACTCCCAACTCCTCGATACGCTCCGCCGCAGAGATCAGCATCGTGTTCGCGAGGGTCATGAACAGGGCGAAGAGAACCGCCCCACCGATCCAAGCCAGAAAGGTCGGCAAGCTCCCGAACATCGAGACGAATCCGGCTTGAAACGCGGCCTCCGGCTGGGTCAGCGTGCGTTGAGGGCCGCCGGCAAAGAGGGCGTCGATACGTTTGCACACTTCCGGTGCGGTCACATCATCACTGCGTCGCACATAGAATACGCCCACGCCGTCGGGCCCCGACGCCAATCCGGCCTGGAGGGTTTCCTTCAAATAATCGAAATGGAACCACATGCTGCTCTCATCGAGATTCGACTTCGTGGAGCGGTAGATCCCCCGCACGGTGAATTCCCAGGCCTGTCCCCCTCTCATCGGGAAGATGCTCCCAAGGAGGGGGACCGAGTCGCCCACCTTCCAGCCGAAGCGGTCGGCGAGCAACGCGCCGATGATGCAACCGCGGCGATCCGACACCCAACGACGACGAGATTCCCCATCGAGAACGCATTCGGGAAACTGTTCGAGGAACAACTCCGGGTCCACGGCAAACTGGGCGAAGAAGTTCGAGGGCTCTCGGTAGACTCCGCCGAACCACTGGAGACGCATGACGCTCTCCACCCCCGGAACACCGGCAATCTTCACCCGATAGGCTTCAGGCATGTTGACAAAGAGGCTCACCGCACTCTGGGTGACGACGCGCTTCGTCGACACTTGCTTCACGGCGTCGTTCAGGCTGGTGACGATGCTCGTGAGGAAGATCAGAAGGAAAACCCCCACCGTCGCCGCCGCGCACGTCAGGAGACTTCGGACGGGGTGTCGAAGGAGATTGCGGCGAACGAGCAAGAAGAGACTCACGGGTGACTCGTCTCCGCAAGTCTTCCGGACTCGAGCCGGAATTCCCGATCGGCGAAGGCCGCAGCCTCGGGGTCATGCGTGACCATGACGATGGTCTTGCCATGCTCGCCGGATAGCCTCTTCAGGATCTCGAGGACCTGTCGACCGCTATGGACATCCAAGTCCCCCGTCGGCTCATCGGCGAGAATCACGTCCGGATCCGTCACAATTGCGCGAGCGATGGCGCAGCGTTGCTCCTGTCCCCCGGAGAGCTGACGAGGTCTGTGGTCGACGCGATCGGAAAGCCCCACGATGTCGAGGGCGTGCCGCGCATGTTCACGTCGCTCCCGTTTCCTGAGCGGTTGAAGCAAAAGAGGCAATTCCACGTTCTCCAACGCAGTCAGGACCGGAATGAGATTGAACGCCTGAAAGATGAACCCCACGGAACGGGATCTCCAGTCGGCGAGCGCCGCGCCCCTGAGTCGCGTGACCTCGGTGTCCCCCACGATCACGGTCCCTTCATCCGGGCGATCGAGACCGCCGAGGAAATTCAAGATGGTCGACTTGCCGGATCCCGATGGCCCCGTCAGGGCGAGAAACTCACCCGTGGCGACATCCAGGTCAACGCCGTCCAAGACCTGCAGGGTTTCACCGCCCCGCTGATAGGCTTTCCGCAGACTCTTCGCGCTGATCGCGCTCATTCGCCACCCTCCCGTTTCCTCAGCGGAAGATCATCGCCGTCACGCAGCCGGAGTGGCGGGTTCAAAAGAACTCGCTCCCCTGCCCTCAACGCACCCTCCACGATGACCCGTCCCTCCTGCTCCGCGAGGACCTTCACGTCAACCATCGCGACGACGCCGCGCCGCGCCACCGCGACCAGGGTTCGGCCGTCTCGTTTCAAAAGAGCTTCCTGGGGGATACGGAGCCCCGAAGGCTCCGACGCTCCGTCGTTTTTGATCTCGCCCGTGAAGACGACGCGGAGCCCCATCTCCTCCCTCAATTCCGGCGGACGATCGAGGAAAACGATGCGAATCTCGACCGTTCCCTTCTGCCGATCCGCGCGAGGCCAGATCTGGCGGATGCGACCCGGCCAACCTTTTTGCGGGGCGACGTCGAGAAAGATCTCCGCACCCTGCCCCTCGGCCAACCCCTCGAGTCGGGGCTCGGGCAGTTCCACCTGGACCTCGAGTGTGGCGACGTCCACGAGAGTGGCCACGGCTCCCTTCGAATTTCCGGAGGCACCGAGAGCCGCGACGACTTCCCCCTCCTCGGCTCCCTTGTCGACGATGACGCCCGCGAACGGTGCCCGGACATACGTCTTCTCGAGATCGATGGCAGCCTGGTCCGCCACCGCCTGCAGACGTCGCAGATCCTCATCGATTCGTTGGATGGCCGCTTCACGGGAAGTCACCCTCGCCTTGACGGTCTCCACGGCCCGCGAGGCCGAAAGCTCGTCGGCGGCAGCGGCTTTGGCCACGGCCCGCAATCGGTCCGCCCGGGTCTTGACGCTGTCCCACTCGCGCTCGGAAATCACGCCCTGCTCGAAGCTCTTCTGCTGGCGAACCTTCTCCCTCCAGGCCTCCTCCGCCTGGAGCTCCGCGGCCTTTCGACGCAGACGACTTGCCGCGACGTTGGCTAAGCGCTCGCTCAGGTTGCGACGTTCGAGTTCCAGGTCCGCCACCGCTTCATGACGACTCGCCTGGGTGAGAGCGACGGCCCTTCGGGCCTGGCGCACCCGAGCCTCGTAATCGTCGAACTGGATGCGGGCGACGACGTCACCCGCCTGGACGTGGTCACCTTCCTCCACGTTCATTTCGACCAGTCTTCCGGAAAGGACCGTCGACAGCGCCGCTCGACGTCGCGCAACGACGTAGCCGTTCGCAGCGATCCCGGTGGCCACGGCCTTCAACGTCCCGGATGCCTCCGCGCGAGCCGTCGGCCAAGCCTTCAGGTCGTGACCTGTTCGGCGTGCATCAGACAATCGGTCGCGCTGGACATAGAGGGTCCCCGCGACAGCGGCGATCAGCAGCCACCAGATCCATCTATTTCGACCGGGCCGGGGCGCGGGCACACGCCCCTTGTCGATGCGCAATCGATCGAGGTCGGGAACGGGTCTGGACTCGCTCATGGTCGCATCCTAACCGGGATGCCCTTCGGGCTCGAATGATCCGCGGCCGGTACGGCGGACGGTCCTCGAAGATCACTCCCACTCGATGGTGGCGGGCGGCTTGCTCGAGATGTCGTACACGACCCTGTTGAGGCCGCGCACTTCATTGATGATACGGGTGGAGATCCTCGCCATCACATCGTAGGGCATGGGATACCAATCCGCCGTCATCCCGTCCGTCGACGTGACGCATCGCACGGCACAGGCGTTTTCATAGGTTCGAGCGTCACCCATGACACCGACACTCTGCACGGGAAGGAGAACACAAAAGGCCTGCCAGATCTCGTCGTAGAGTCCAGCCTTTTGAATTTCGTCCCGCATGATGGCGTCGGCGTGCTGGAGGACCGCCACTTTCTCCGATGTGACCTCTCCGAGGATGCGAACGGCAAGACCGGGGCCCGGGAATGGATGGCGGCCGACGATGCGGGCCGGAATGCCCAACTCTCGACCGACCGCGCGCACCTCGTCCTTGAACAGATCTCGAAGGGGTTCGATGAGCTCGAATCCAAGGACCTCGGGAAGGCCGCCGACGTTGTGGTGACTCTTGATGGTTTGAGAAGGCCCCCCGTGAGCCGACACGGACTCGATCACGTCCGGATAGAGCGTCCCCTGGACCAGGAATCGCACGTCATCAAAGGATCGAGCCTTCTCCTGAAACACCTCGATGAACGTGTGCCCGATGATCTTTCGCTTCTCCTCCGGATTCTCTACCCCCGCGAGACGGGAAAGAAACAGATCGCCGGCATCGACCTTGTGGAAGTCCATGTGGAAGTGTTCGCGAAACGTCTCCTCCACCTCCACATCTTCGTCCTGGCGCAACACGCCGTTGTCGACGAAGACGCATGACAGTTGGTCGCCGATTGCACGATGGACGAGTACGGCCGCGACACTGGAATCGACGCCCCCGGAAAGCCCGCAGATGACTCGGGCGGTCCCCACGCGATCGCGGATGGAGTGGATCTGGTCCTCGATGAAAGCGGACATCCTCCAAGTGCGCTCGCAACCCGCGAAGGTCAAGAAGTTGTCCATGATCTTCTTGCCGTGCTCGGTGTGATGCACCTCCGGGTGGAACTGGATTCCCATCAGGCGGCCATCCTTCGACTGCGCGGCCGCCCAGGGGCATGTGTCCGTTTTCGCCAGCACCTCCCATTGCCCCTCCAGATGCTCCACCTGGTCACCATGACTCATCCAGACGGTCTGACGTGGCGGCAAACCTTCGAAAAGATTCCCTTCGCGAACGACCTCGATTTCCCGGCGTCCATATTCCCGCTCAGAGGCCGGTTCGACGATGCCTCCCATCTTCCGAGCGAGAAGCTGCATCCCGTAGCAGATTCCCAAGACCGGAACATCCAAGGCATCGAAGCCGTCGGGCAACCCCGGCGCGTCGTCGCCGTAGACGGACGACGGTCCCCCTGAAAGGATCACGGCGCGGACGCCGTCCTGGGTCATTTCCGCGGCAGAGACATACGGCGGCACGATGACGCAAAACACACCCAGTTCGCGAATGCGGCGTGCGATGAGTTGGGTGTACTGGGAACCGTAGTCGACGACGACCACTTTGTCTTGCACGGACATGTCAGGCCTCCAGCCCGTAGTTGGGTGCTTCCTTGGTGATCGAGACATCGTGAGGATGGCTCTCCCGGAGACCTGCCGAACTGATGCGAATGAAGCGGGCTTTCTCTCGAAGTTCCTGAACGTTCCGCGCGCCTACGTAGCCCATGCCCGCGCGAAGACCGCCGATGAGTTGGTAGAGGAATTGGGCGAGCGGGCCCTTGAAGGGCACGCGACCCTCGATTCCCTCCGGGACGAGCTTTTCCGTCGCGTCTACATCCGCCTGCCCGTATCGATCCTTACTACCCCGCACCATCGCCCCCAAGGACCCCATGCCCCGAACCTCCTTGTAGGCGCGTCCCATGTAGGTGACGATTTCGCCGGGGCTCTCGCTCGTCCCGGCCAGGAGAGACCCGAGCATGACGGACTCCGCACCGGCAGCCAATGCCTTCGTGATGTCGCCGCTTTGTTTGATTCCGCCGTCGGCGATGATGGGCACGCCCGTCCCCTCGGCTCCCGCCACGCAACCGAGAATTGCGGTCATCTGAGGGACTCCGATCCCGGCGACGACCCGCGTCGTGCAAATCGAACCAGGTCCGATGCCGACCTTGATGCCGTCCACGCCGGCGTCGGCCAAGTCTCTCGCGGCCTCCTTCGTTGCCACGTTGCCGGCGACGATGTCGACGTCAATTTTGTGCTTCAGGTCCCTCACGACCTCCAGCACGTTGGCGGAGTGGCCATGCGCGGTGTCCACGACGATGAGGTCCACGCCGGCCTCCGCAAGAGCCACAGCGCGCTCGATGTCCTTGACTCCGACCGCGGCCCCAACGCGAAGGCGACCCGAGGAGTCCTTGACGGCCTTGGGGAAACGTTCCGTCATGTCGATGTCACGGATCGTGATGAGCCCCCTGAGCGCCCTGTTCTCGTCCACGAGAATGAGCTTCTCCACCTTGGCGCCGTGAAGGATCTCCTTGGCGCGATCCAGGGTCGTGTTCGGGGGCGCGGTCGTGAGCTCACTGGTCATCACGCTTCCCACGAGGGCGGCCTCGTCCACGTGAAAACGCAGATCTCTTTTCGTGAGAATTCCCACGACCGTCGCTCCTTCGACGATCGGAATGCCCGAAACCCCGTGTTCCTTCATGATCCTTCGCGCTTCGGCGACAGGGACGTCGGGAGGAAGCGTGACGGGATCGCGAATGATGCCGTTGGCCGATCGTTTCACACGTTCGACCTCGAGGACCTGTTCCTCGACCCCCAAGTTCTTATGGATGATCCCGATGCCTCCTTCGCGCGCCAACGCGATGGCCATGTCGGATTCGGTCACGGTGTCCATCGCCGCCGAGATGAGGGGGATCCCTATCGAGATATTCCTGGAGATGCGGCTCGACGTGTCGATGTCGCCCGGGAGGACATTCGAGTAACCCGGTTGGAGAAGGACGTCGTCGTAAGTGATGCCTTCGGGGAAGGAAGTCATGGCGGTCTTCCAAAAAAAAAAAGCAAAGCCCCTCGGCGGCTTTTTCTTTTGGAGTGATGGGACTCTAACGCGGGTCGGGGACACCATGCAAATCGAAGGGGGGGGGGTCAGCGCGTCCACCCGTGAACGAAAGTCCCCCACTCGAGGAGCAGCAGGAAAATGGCAATCGCCAGAAACCAGGGAGTGAGGTCCAGGGGGCTCGGTGAGCGAGGCGGCTCCGGAACGGGCGGGACAACATCCGGGAGGGGTGTCTTCGCGGAGAGATCGCTGGAGTCCGCCGACAACACGCCTACCCCCATGCGATCGGACGTCTGGCGTCCCTCGACGCGATAGAGGGACGGGGTCACAGGGGCTCGAACGATGCGACCAGGCCGCCGAAATGAACGCAGCGTCTCCTTCCCGCTCACCAAGTCGCGAAAGAGAAGTTCATGCCCTTCGCCCTCGTCACCGGCGACAAAAAGGCGGCCGGCCGCCGCGACCGACGGGGTCAACCGGACGGCGTGCGGCGTCAAGCGCTCCACGGCGTCGAGGAGAAAAAGCGGCCAAGCCGGCATGAGGACGAAGGAGGTCGTCTCCTCCGAGAGGTCGAAGGCCACCCACTCGAAGCGCACCCCGTTCCTCTCCCCTCGACAGATGAGCGGCCCGGCCACGCCCTCCAGGAGAACGTCGACGGACGGGTCGGCACGCAGCACGCTCGCCGTCGCGATGTCCAAGTCCCTGGGGTCGAGCCCCTTCAAACGAGAGGTGAATCCCCGAGGGCGCGCCTTCCGGACTCCCAGGGAAATTCCGAGGCCGGGGGCGAAGGACTGAATGAGCAGATACGCCCCGGGAGGCAAGGGCTCGGATTCCTGGACCCCCACGAGAATCGTCAAATCGGCTCGAGGTACCGAACGCCAACCGGCGGGCCGCGCCCTTTGGGCTTCCTTCAGGTCCACGACGTCCGCGAGGGCCAACAGCGCTTTCTTCAAAGGCTCGGGCACCCGGTCCGCGACGACGAGAACCCGGGCCCGTCGACGCTTCTCCAAAGGGATGAGAATCGCGTCGTCGGCGGCCAAGGCATCGCCGCCACGAGATTCCCAAACCAGCTCGACGACGTCCAGATCGGGCAACGCATCGCATCCGATGTCCACCGTCTCTCTTTGCCCCGCAACCAACGCGATTTCGCGGAGAAAAAACGGTGCGGCGGTCTTGTCGTCTTGCGCGCCTCGCACGATCAATCGCCCCTCTACGTCACCGCCAAAGGCTTCCAGGACGGCTCGAGCCGCGAGGCGTTTCGACTCGGCGGCGCCCACGTCGAGGCTCACGATTCCGGCGTTCGGACGGTCGGAGGTGATGGGGACGAGTTGTAGGGTCTCGTTGCGTGCGAGGACCCCCGCCAGCGAGGGATCGGCACCATCGGAATAGAGCCGGATCAAGGGCGCGTCTCCTCGGCTCTCGATCCCCCGGACGTACGATTCGAGCAGGCCCGTGTCCAGTTCGCCACCGGGCGCGGTCAGAGTCGGTAGCAGAGCCCGAAGCCGACCCGGGTCGCTTCCGAACGGGAGCGGAATGCTCACGTCGCCGGCGACGACGGCGACCGACAGGGGCCCCTGCGCGGCCATGATGACAGCATCCTCCTCAGCCCGCCGAAGGGCGCGGGTCCATCGGGAAACTCCCGCTGTGTCCGTGGCAGACATGCTGAGGCTGCCGTCGAGGATGATGGCCACGGAGCGAATCGCCCCAGAGGACGACATCACGTGCGGCGCCGCCGCGGCGAGGATCAAGGCCGCGCCGATACAACATTGCAAGAGGATGCTGACCACGTCGCGAATCCGGCGGAGGCGTTGTTTTTTCGGATCGATGAGGATGCGTTCCCAGAGGAACAGATGGGGAACACGTACCCGCCTCGCGCGCCGACGAATCAAGTAGAACAGAGGAATGACGGCCAGCGCCCACAACCAGGGCAGCCACTCGGGACGTGCGAAACTCATGCGATGAGTCCGCCGCCGAGGAGAATCGTCTGTACGGATCTCTCCAGCCCCCACGAGGAGTCGATGCGCACATGGACGACCCCTGCGGACCCACAGGCCCGCCGAAACTGACGACAGAGTTGCTGGGCGGCGAGTTCGTAACGCTCGAGATCCTCCTTGCGCACGTCCCGACGGAGAGACTTGACGGCCTCGACGTCCTCCAGCCGCAAAAGGCCCGTGATGCCGGGATGCAGGTCGCGTTCGTCGAGGACCTGGATGGCACCCCGGCGGTAGCCCAGGTGTTTGAGCAGACCGAAGAGCCCCTCGTAGCCCTCAGGGTCGAAGAAGTCGGAGATCACCAGCGCGAGACCTCGCCCCTTTCGCCGCAATTGCGTGGCGAGACGGCGCGAATTCGCTTCGAACACTCCGGCGGGCTTGAGAGCGTGCAGCGCGGAAAGAAATCCTCTCAGCGCTGGACGCCCGCGGAACCTGAGCCGCCCTCGGGAGGACTCCGGCTGAGGCAAAGGCAGCACCTCGACACGTCCGAACCGCTCCAGGGCAATGAACCCCAATGCGGCAGCGACCCGCTTCGCCGCAGACATCTTGTGCGCACGACCGAAGTCCATGGAACCGGACACGTCCATGATCAGCAGCAGGTCGAGGTTCTCCTCCGCCTCGAATTGCTTGATGAAGAGCTCGTCGAAGCGCGAGTAGACATTCCAATCGAGAAACCTGAGGTCGTCGCCCTGGGCATAGCTCTTGTGGTCGCGAAAAAGAGTGCCCATCCCCGCCCTCGAGGTTCGACGCTCCCCTCGGACCTCCCCCGCAAGGACCTTCCGCGCCAGAAAGTCGAGCTTTTCGAGCCTGGAGAGAAACGAGACGTCCAGGAGAGACTCTCCTTCCCCCACCCCACTGTCTTCGTCCATGCGGTTCAGTGGTCCGCCTCCCCGCCCGTGAGCCTTCGAAAGTAGGTCTCGACGATACGCCGCTCCCGGCCTCGCAACGGCATCCTCTTCCAACGCTGCAAATCCAGCTTCCGATAGTTCCTCTTCGAGGACCGGGCATCGGGGGTCCTCGACGGTGGAGGCTCCCCTTCGGTCTTCGCCCGATCGAAGACCCGCACCTTTCTCTTCGATGTCTGGTTCCCGGCGAAGAGGGGTTCCACGACGTAGGGCTTCTCCTTGGCCTTCGGTGGCATAGCGGACTTCCCGGCGCCCTTCTTCGGCGACGGCTTGGGGCGCCGCTTTTCCTTCTTGGGAGAGCGGCCCGCCCGTTTGGACTTCGAGTCCTTGGGGAGAGGCGGCGGCTTCGGTCGACTGGCCGTCGTGGGCCGACGCTGTTTCTCCACGTTTTCCGCGATGCGAAAAGAGGATGGGGGCGCATCGAGGGTGATCGGTTTCTCGCCCGGCGGAGTGTCCGCCAGGGCACGGACTTCCAGTTTGTGGATACCCGGCTGGTAGAGCCCGGCGGCTCGCAAAAGGGGCGTCAGGGGGTGGCGTTCCTGCGATTGGGCCCCGGAGTGTCTCGAAGCGCCGCGATCGAGAGGAAAAGAGCCGATCTCTCGACCGTCGATGTGGACGGAGACGACCAACGGGAGATCCCGCGGAAGCTCCTGCAAGGTCGACACCGTCACATCCAGTTGGACCTCCTCTCCAAAGAGATAGAGCTTGCGATCGGTCCGCGACGTCAACGAGAGACGAGGGCCTTGGCCTCCTGCGTCCGACGTTCCCGAGCCCGCGCCCTCGGTGTCCTTGGGCGAGTCCGTCGCCGCGGTGGCTCCGGGCTCGACGCCCGATCGCTCCGGCCCAAACAGTCCGTGCGAGGCCGAGGGGACCCAAAGCACGAGCCAGCTCAGGAAAAGGGCCCCTCCCAGCCTGCGCAGCGGAGGCAGAACCCAGGGCATGCGCGGCCGAGATTCCGGCTCGAGGTTTTCCATGGCCCGCTCGGCCAAGCGCACGACGCTGCCGGTGAAGAGACTCTTGGCGTCCGTCAAGAGCACATCGGTGGCCGTCAAGACCAATTCCTCGGACCCCAAACGGACATCCGCGGCCCGGGCGAGGGCGTAGGGCTCCGGTCGTCGCTTCCAGGCCCGCATGAGACCCAAGACGAGGGCGAACACGCCGGTGAGACCGAGCAGCCACGCCGTGATGAGGAGGGGTCGATCCGGCCTCCCCCACGTCGCCCGCCAGCCGAAGGCCGCGACGGGCATGGCCCAAAGCAGAAGACCGAACGAGGAAAGGGCCGCCGCGAACACGAAGCGCCGACGACCGGGGCCGGCCGATCGGCCCAAGCGCTTCAAGAATGCTGCGGCGGATTCCATGGGGGGATTCTGGACCCCACCGGGGATTCGCTCAAGCGGCGGGGTGCCGGAGTTTCAATTCAAGGGACGCTGAGAGAGACGAGCGGGGGAAGACCGAACTTTCCGAAGGGAAAGAAAGGAAGGGCCAAGGGAACTTTCTCGAGAAGAAGGAAAAGGGAATAGAAGAGGGAAATGTGAGATGTGACAGAAAGTTTTACGCGTAGCGCAACCTTGGCCTTTCCGTAGTCGCAGGGGACGCCCGAAAGCGCCCCGAATCCGATGTGTTGTCTTCAACCGACGGCCCGTAGAACGCAGCCGTCATGGCTGATACGTCCTTGGAGTCGACACCGTTGAAGCTTTATGCATTGGGCCTGAAACCCGGGCTGGGCGGCCGCCTTGGCGACCATGCATCCCTGCACGTGTTTCTATCGGCCGCGGGCTCCGAAGGCTGAAGACCGACTCCGAATGTGATGAAAAACGACACTCAGTATACGATCCTCTCCCGGGGAAAGTGCCAGAGAAATTCGAATTCTCGGTGGAAAACCTGAAGAAAACCCAGGACATCCCCCGTCAGCGCAGCACTCCATCAGGTGGAACGTCTTCATGAGTCATGGGTTGGAGCGTCTCGGTCCCTGCGAGGCGCTCGAACGCGGAGTGGATGGACCCGGACAAGCGCCATTTTTCTTTCGGCGCCGGTCGGATAGCTTGCCCTCATGAGCGGCGACACCCTGGTAGAGACCCGTGGACTTTCCCGACACTTCGGCCCCATCCGGGCGGTCTCCAATCTTTCCCTCACCGTGCGGCAAGGGGACGTGTACGGGTTCCTCGGCCTCAACGGCGCCGGCAAGACGACGACTCTGCGCATGATCTTGGGCCTCCTCCCACCCACGGACGGGACGGTGCATCTCTTCGGAAAGACGAAGGCCCGAGAGCGTCGACGTCTCCTGGCCCGCGTGGGAGCCATGGTGGAGAGCCCCGCGTTTTTCCCCGCCCTCACCGGTTTCGAGAACCTTTGGCACCTTGGCCGCCTTTCCGGACCCCTCGAGAAATCCCGTGTGGACGAGGTGCTCGATCTGGTCGGGTTGCGTGAGGCCGGTCATCGCGCGGCGGAGCACTATTCACTGGGGATGAAACAGCGTTTGGGGATCGCCCTGGCGCTGGTCTCCCGTCCCGAACTCGTCATCCTCGACGAACCCACCAACGGCCTCGATCCCAACGGCATCTTGGAGATGCGACGGCTCGTCAAGCGCCTCAACCGGGACCAGGGCGTCACCTTCATCATCTCGAGCCATCTGTTGCACGAGATCGAGATGACATGTTCTCGCGTGTGCATTCTGGATTCCGGCCGGCTGGTGATCGAACAGGACCTGAGGAGCATCTTCGAGACCCTCGAGAGCTCCTATCGCCTCGTGGCGACGCCGAGAGAACGAGCCTTGGAGGTCCTGGGCGCGTTCGCGGAAGCCCAGGTCCTCGCCACCGACGACGCCAAGGACGCGCCCATCGCCTTCGAGTTTCCGAGGAGCCTCCTCCCGCGACTCACCGCCGCTCTCGTCGAGCGCGGGGTGGACGTCTATACCCTGACCGAACATCGCATGAGCCTCGAGGAATTCTTCCTGTCTCGGGCCCAAGGCCGATCGGAAGGACAGCTGACTTGAACCCGTTGATGAACGACCTTCTTCGCTGCCTGCGTTTCGAGTCGAGAAAACTCATGAGGCGCAATCTTTTCTGGATGTCGCTCGGGGCGGTGCCGCTGACCGTCGTCCTCTCAGGATGGGCCGCAACGACACTCGCCGAGCCCGTCGACAGTTATGCATTGTTCGCTGAAGTCACGAGCTGGGGCTTTCTGCTCTCCGCATTCTTTCTTCTGGTTCTGGGCTGTTCGTCCGTCAATGAAGAGGGAATATCCGGCGCGTTGCGCGCGGTTCTTTGCAGGCCGATCAGCCCCGCCGTCTACCTCCTCGCGAAGTCTCTCGTCCTCGCCGTTGCAACGGTCCTTCTGGCCGCCCTCGCTCTGCTCGCCGCCTATCTGTGGACGGAGCGCGCCGGCGGCTTCCACGGCGTATCCATCGTCATCCCAGGTTTGGAGGACACCGAAGTCTACTCCGCCGCCGCCATGAAGCACTTCACCGTCGGCCTCACGATCGCCTCCGTTGCGCCTCTGTTCTTCAGCTTCGGCCTGGGCCTTTTGGTTTCCGTCGCGATCGACTCATCCGGTCTCGCCGTGGTGCTGGGACTGCTCATATCGGCGGGCCTGGGAGGCCTGGGTTCGGTTCAGCCCAATCTCGGCCCCCTCTGCCCGCCCGCACTCTTGACCCAACCCATGGAACTCCTGGGCGAACTCGCCCGTGCCAACGAGGCCGTGCAGCCGCGGGTGGAAGCCTGGACGCTGATGTCGTCGTCGGTCTGGGGCCCAATCCTCGCCACCTTGGTCACGACCTTGATCGCCATGTTCGTGTTTTCGAAAAGACCTGTCCGATGAGGTTCCCCCTGGCATCGACGATCTTGCTGATTTCCCTCGTCGCGGCATGTTCGTCCGCCCAGACGCTCCGCGGTGTTCACACGGCCCAGCCGTTCGACGATTGGTTTCTCGTGGATCTGAATGGTGACGGGCTGAAGGACCTCTTCCTCATCACCCGTCTCATCGGCGGCCGTCTGCGTGTGGACGTCGCCTTGCAGGGGAAGGACGATCGCTTCGGCCCGCCCCAAAGCGGGACGCTTCCGGGAGCCACGGCGTTCGTCGAGGGAAACTTCGGAAAGCAGCAACGCGTCCTCGCGGTTTTTCCCCACTCCTTTCGGTCCCTTCGATGGTCGACCTCGAAGGGCTTGGGGGTAGCCGATCCCATCAGGCCCATCGAGAGCTTCCTCACGGCCACGCCCACCGACCTCCCAGGTTTCTGGCACTGGTCCACGGACTTCGACGGCGATGGGCTGGATGACTTCATGTTTCCCGGGTCGCGAGCCCTCGAGATCCGCTTCGGTCGTCCCGAAGGGGGTTTTCTCCCCCCGAAGACCCTCTCGCTTCCCGGCGAGCGCCAGGTTCTCCCCTCCTCGGACGGGGGCTTCGTCATCTCCCACCGAGAACCCCACCCGCTCTTTCGTGACATCGACGGTGACGGCCGCTCGGACCTTTGCTGGTTCGACGAAAAGGGCCTGGGATACCGATTGCAGACCCGTCCCCGCGAATTCGCCCCCGCAGAAAGACTCCCACTGCCCTGGCTGGCCGGGAAAGGTGACGGCAACCTGCTCGAGAACACCTCCATCCGACTCGAGGACTTGAACGGAGATGATCGCGCCGACCTCATCCTCATCAAGATGCGATCCGCCCGAGGAGGCATCGCGGACATGCGGTCGAATCTCGTGATCCTCCTCAGTCGGGGCGGCTCCGAGCCCTTCCCCTTGAAGCCCACGGTGGCGCTTCGGCTGAAGGGCATCGTGGGGGTCGGCCCTTATTTCGAGGATCTGAACGGGGACGGCAGGAAAGACCTCGCCTATGGTCTCTATGGTGCCGGGCTTGGCGACGCCGTCGCCCGCTTTCTCGGTCGCGTTCCTGTGCGGTTGGCGGTTCACCTGGCGCACAAGGACACCCCCAGGCTCTTCGACGGGGCGCCGGATCTTTCGCTGGAACGCAGCGTCGACACCAAGGACTTCGAGCGCTGGGCGGCGCGCAACTCGCTCTTTATCGGAGATGACCTCACCGGCGACGGCGTCGTCGACTTGGTCGAAATCCGCCCGTCTTCGAAGACCGGGCACCGGTGGAAACTCTACCCGGGTTCCCTCGCCCCGAAGGGTCGCCTGAGCATCTCGAAGAAGGCTTCCAAGAGCGGCGAGATCATCGGTCTGGCCGACGCGTCGGTGCGTGCGCTCCGCGAAGGCGGACCTCAACGCCTGATCTTGGTCGGCAAGCAGGACGTCCAGATCATCGTCTGTTCCCCCTGACAGTCCCGCGACTCAATCGTCCGAAGGCGGGGTCCATTCGCGGTAGTGATAGGGGTTGGCATACCCCGTACGCCCACGCCACAGAAACGCCGCGAGACGACGGGTCAGCTCCTTGACGATCTTCGGGCGACGTGCGATGAGGTTCACCCGCTCACGCGGATCCTCTTTCAGGTCGAAGAGCAGCGCGTAGTCCTCGGTCCGGTGGTAGTGAAGCTTGTAACGCCCGTCGTGGATGAGAGCGTACGCATCCTCGAAGGCACAGAGGCTGACCAAGTCCTCCCGTTTCAACGAGGTTTCGCTTCCGTCCATGAGCGGCAGCAGGCTCACCCCGTCGAAGGGGTTGATTCCTCCCGGATCGAAGAGTCCCACGAGAGTCGGCGCGACGTCGATCGTGGCCACGGGCGCCTTCACCCGGCGAGGGGGAACTCCCGGCACACGAATCAATAGGGGGACCCGGATCTGTTCCTCGTAAGGCAAAAAGCCCGCATAGCGGCCGTGTTCTTTCAGGCCCGTACCGTGGTCCGCCGTGAGGACCACGATGGTTCGGTCCCAAACGCCCAGTTCTTTCAGCACGGCGAAGGCCTCCCCGGTCAGGGCATCCACCTTCGCCATTTCCCCGTCATAGAGGTCGATCCACGCGGTGCCGTAGTCCTTGACCGGTGATTCGTTGTACCAGGGGAAATGGGTTCCTGTCAGGTGCAGGTAACTCAATGTGCCATCCAGCCCCTCTGGTCCCCCGGCTGCGACGGCCGCACGCCAAGACGCCACGAGTTTTTCCATCTTGATGCGGTCCGTCCACTCGCGATTGATCTCGCGATGCGTCACGTTGACCACGCGCGAGTGGTCGGAGTCGAGGGGCGGCCCGCCGCGCAGGAACGACTCGAGGCTGACCCCGTTGTAGTCGCTGCCGAACGCCGTCACGTAGAAACCGTGGTAGCCCCACGGTCTGAGAGCGTGGATGAAAAAGGGAGCGTGCTTCGTCGAAAGCATGTACCGGGTCGAGTAGCGGCCCGTGAAGAGATGACGGACGCCGCAGGTCGTCGCCGTCCCCATGCTGTAGGCCCTCTCGAACACGACCGACTCCGCGGCAAGTTCGTCGGCCGTGGGAGTCGTGTCTCGAGGGTTTCCGTAGAGATGCATCCTGTCGGGGCGCCCCGCGTCCCACAGGACCACCAGGATGGGCGGCTTGCCGTGCGCGCCATTTTCACCGAGAGGAGACCAAGCAGGAAAGCGTTCTTCCCCGGGGCCATGGACCTCGAATCTGAAATCGGGCCGGGTGTATCCGAGGCGGTTTTCGGGCCGAAGGACCTCCCGCAGAGACCCCTTCTTGATCATGTAACCGAAGCGGGTGTATTCGTGGACAACGAGCGCAAGCTCCCCGTGGATGGGACGAAGGGACAGCAGCGCCAGGCCGACAACCATTCCCCCCAAAGCGATGCGAGAGGCGGACTGTCTGAGGAACGGACGCTCGGGGCGAAGCGCGTGGGCCAAGGCCAACATCATCAGCACGAGGACGTTCACGGAGGTGAAGACGTCGAGAACGATCAGTCGGTCTCGGAAATCCTGAAGATCAGGATAGGCGCCGTAGACGAGCACGGCCAACCATCCTCCCGCCAGCGCCGCCCAAACCAGGTAGGTGGTTCGTCGGGGGCGGGCCACTCCGGCCGGCGCCATGCGGAACGAAAAACCCGTCAGACTCAGGGCGGCCACCGTCCAGATCTCTCCAGCCCCGTAGACCCGCGACGCTCCCCCTCTCTCGGCGAGGGCGAAGAGACTTCCATGCGCCAGGTGGAACCAGAGGAAAAACAGCAGGGCCAGCAAGACCTCTGTTTGACCCTCGACACCCGTGGCGCGAATCTCGTCACCGATCACGCGGAAGATGCCGATCCGCACATAGATGATCGCCCACAGGGCAAGAGCCAGGGGCACCACGACGTGGACTTTGAGGTCGCCGCCGGGAAGACGGCTCAAGAGTTTCATGACCGGTCGGGCGAGGAGCAGGGGCAGAAGATAGGAGAGCGCCATGCCGGCCCCGAACGCCGCCGAGAGGTCGACGAGGCGCCACCGGTAGGCGGTGAGTGACTGCGGACTGAAGAGTTCGGGTGCGAACGACGCCGTGTAGGTCACGGACTCGATCCCGGCCACCAGGTAAGCGCCGACGGCCGCCAGGGCGGCCAACCCGGGCCACCAGGCGAGGCTGCGCCGCCAGCGGGCCGAAAGCAGCCGATGGCCCTCGCTCCTCAGCCCCGCCTGGACATCCTGCGGTGTCCGTTCCAGCCCGCCCAAGGCTTCCAGCGCCCAAGTGGATTCCCAGAGCAAAAGGGCCAGACCCAATCCCTCGACCGGCCAGACCAGCCCGGCCAAAAGGGCCGCGGCTGTCGCGACGCGGAGCCCGCGGGATCGACCCCGACGCCTTTCGGCCTCCCCCAATAGGCCCAGAATGGCCGCGACGATCAGAAGACCGGCCAGGATTCGGAGCGGAACGAGGGCTGCGTAGAGGAAACCCGCCAGGGCGAATTCGTCGCCCGGTATCGCCCCCGTGGCCTGAATCCGCTCGGTGAGGGACGCCGTCAGCTGAAGGAGCACGCCCATCCGAAGACAGGCAGGGCCGCTGAAATACTCGAGAAGACCTCTCATCGGCCCAGCTTGGCCATCCTCGCACGTGGGCACAAGGAGTGGATTCCAGGATTCCCGTATCAAAGCGCCATCGTCTCCCTCCTCCAACACGTGAGGCCCGGTGGGGCTTCCTTGCGCCGTCAGAATCACGAGGAGTGTCGGGAATGAGAATGCACAGAGGGCTTGCGCGGATCGCATGGATGGGATTGGTTTGTCTGGGACTGTCCGGCAGCCTGCGGGCCGACCAACTCACCGGCCAGGTCACGGACACGATGGGGGTTCCGATCGTGGGCGCGACCGTCGACGCCAACGGGGGCGTCAGCGCCGTTCTCACGGGTCCGGGCGGGTTTTTCACGCTGATCGCCTCGCCGGGGACTTATGACGTCACGATCACGGGGCCGGGCAATGGCTACGTCCCCCGGCTCTTCCCCTGCGTCACGATCGTGGGGGCGGTCAACTTTGGAGTGGTGGCGCTTCAATCGGGTTCTCTGGTCTCCGGAACCGTCCTCGATGACGCGGGGCTCCCCGTCGTCAACGCCAACATCGACGCCTTCGACCCCGTCTCGGGCAACCAGATCTTCACGCCGAACGACGGCACGAATCTGCTGGGAAACTTCGCCGTCATCCTGCCGGTGGGGTCCGTGGATCTCCTCATCAAGCCGCCCGCGGGCACGCTTTTTTTGCCCGTGAACTTTCCCGGGCTCGGAGTGACAGCGCCCTCCCAAAACCTCGGGAACATCACCATGTCCACCGGGAACATCCTCTCCGGCACGCTGGTCGACGCCGTGAGTCAGGCTCCCCTTTCCGGTTTCGATCTGAACGTCGCGGACGCATCCACGGGGCAGCAACTCTTTCTTCTGAACGACTTCACCGACGGCGCGGGACATTTCGCCTTCGTGGTCCCCGCGGGCTCCTTCACGTTTTTCATTCGCCCCCCGACGGGTGACCTCCACGTTGCTCAACGCTTCCCCATCGTCGTTACGGGCGCTTTGAATCTGGGCGTCCTCCCCATCGAACCGGGCGTGCTCTTACAGGGCACGATCCTCACACCGTCGGGCCAACCCGTGACCGGGGCCGACCTGGACGTGGAGAGGCAGCCCGGCCATTTCCAACTCTACACGCCCCACGACAGCACGGACGGGAACGGCGCCTTCAGCCTCGTCGTGCCCACGGGCGATCTCATCGTCATCGTTCAGCCCGCCTTCAGCACGGGATTGGTAGCGGCGCGGACGGGCACGCTCACCGTGACGACATCCACGGTCCTCCCACCGTGGACGCTCACAGCGGGGCAGCCCCTCACCGGGACCGTCACGAACGCCTTCGGTCTGCCTGAAGTGGGCGCCGACATCGACGTCGTCGATCCCGCCACCGGCCTCGACATCCCGTCGCCCGACGACAACACGGATTCCAACGGCCAGTACCACGTCAACGTACCCGTGGGAACATGGGATGTGATCCTGCGCCCGAGTCGTTTCAGCGTTGCCAAGGACCAGACGATGACTGGCGTCGCGGTCGGGGGACCGACGACGTTGAATTTCACTCTCACGACCGTTCCGACCTTCGTCTACCTGGCGGCCTCGGGAGGCACGTTGACGAGTATCCCGAACGGAAGTCCCCTGCCGGTGGACATCGCGGTCTACAACCCGACACCTTTCCTTCAGGCACACACGCTGCGCATCGTTCTGGAGGACCCCTTCGGCGTGGCAGCCCCCCTCTTCCCGGACCTGCCGTTGATCCTGACTCCGCAGCAGTTCTTGTTCGGACTGGCATTTCCTCTCCCGCTGCCCGCGGTGAGTCCGACGTTGACCGGGTTTCCTTTCCGCGTCCGGTTCTTGGTGATCGACCCTTTGACGAACGAGATCGTGGACCAAGCCGACACGCGTTTCATCCCCGAGTAGAAGCCGGAGTCCCGACGCTCAGAAGACGTCCCACGCGAGGACCTGGAAGACCCCGTCTTCCGGGTCCTCGACCACGGCTGAGAACAAGAGTCGGTCGGCCAGATGCGTCCAGACGCACGCAAGGGGCGACGGAAATCGAACAGATGCCTTCGGCGGGAGTTCGAGGCGCCCCTTCCGAATCACTTCCTCGCCCTTCGCCTCGAAAACGGCGACGCCTCCTTTTTCGTCGGGAAGGACGAAAACAACGCCGTCCTTCCCGGCATGCACCGACAGGGGGGCACGCAATCGAAGGCGACGCCGTGTCGACGTGAGATGAATCTCGAAGGGTAAGGCGACCTTTCGACTCCACGTCGGGGTCGGATCGAATCGAGCGCCATTCCACGAATGCAACGCCAATTCCGCCGGAAGAATCCCCTTCTTCAAGACGGTCACCTGAGCGACGAGGCTCAGGCGCGCCACCCGCAGGACGCCGAGCCGGGGCGGGCTCGCAGCGGTCCGCGGAAGAAAAAACCGCCCCACGACCCATCCATCCTTCTGCAGGATCTGGTCGGGACCCCGCGGCTCACTATCTGTTCGATCTCGTCCCAGATAGACGAGAAGTCGGCCATGGCCCGGGTCCGTGTAAAGCAGGTCGACGGTCCCGTCGCCGTCCAGGTCATCGAGGAGATCCTCGACGACGTGCTCGAAACCGAGGATTTCCGTGCTGCGGTCGAGAGGCATCTTCGCCCAAGGACCTACGGAGCCGGACTCGCTCCGCGTGGCCAACTTGCCCGGTAGGGCGACGAGCCAACGGTTGTCGGAGAACGGTCTCACTCCAGGTACGATCCGCCGCGCCTCCATCGTGTCTCCCATCCCCCACCCCAGGGACTGCCTCCCGAGAATCGGGGCGTCGATGGATCGAAAGCTCGGGGGCTCGCCCCCGCCGAATCGAATGAGCCTCATCCCGTCCGCCGTCGGAACGGCGCACGCAAAACCATCTCCCCGCTTCCGCGCGATGCTTCGATGCAGTGGGGCCCCCGTGGGCTGCCCGCGAAAAAACCCTCCGCTGCCCTCGATGCGCGTCCAGGTTCCCCCCGCGCGCCGCCATCGCAGTCCATCGGCCGAGACGGCGAAGAAGGCGTACCCCTTTTTTCCATCCGGCACGAGATCCCAAACGAACGTACCTGCCGGAAGTGTGAAGATGAAACGCGTGACCGGGTCCGGTCGACCGAGGTCGAGGACAGCTCCCGTCCTCCCGGTCTGAATCACGCAATCCGAAGGCCGACCCGGCGCGACAAAACAGGCATCGACCTTGTCGGCCGACGCCAACACCCTGGGGGCGAGCGGCTCTTGGGATACCACCGTCTGGGCGCCCAGGAGCACAACGAGAAGCGGCAAGGTGAATCTCATGCGCGCATGGTAATCGAGAGGGACCGGGGGGCCCACTCGCCGGTCACTCAGCCGCCCATGATCTTCTCGGCCACGGCCTGCAGAGCGGAATCACGAAGAGGTTCATCCGCGTCGAGCCCGGGTAGATCGCCCAACCACTCTCGTAAGATCTCCACGGCATCGACGCGGGCATCAACGTCGTCTCCTGCGAGGATGTCGCGCACGACGGGCCACTGGGACCGGTCGCCGAGACGCAACCGAGAGAGCACGGCGAGTCGGCGTAGTCGCCGCTCCGTCCGAGGGTTCTCCGCCAGCTCCTCCAGTCGAGGCAGAATCTTCTTCGGATCGCCGGCCCCTCCCAAGGCCCGTACCGCCGCCGCGACCACCCCCTCGTCGTCGTCGTCGAGAAGAGCGCCGAGTTTTTCGGACGCGGTCCGGTCTCCCCTTTTCCCGAGAGCCAGTGCGGCCCGGGCTCGGACGGCGGGAGAGGGGTCGTCGAGGCGGGCTCGCAAGAGTTCGAGCACCCTCGGATCTCGGAGTTTCTCCAAGACCAAAACCGCCGACGCGCACAACTGTTGGTTCCCGGCCATGCGGGGATCTCGAAACGCCGCCTCGATATGATCGACGGCGAGGCCGTCCATGCGGGCCAGGTTGCGCCGCGCCTGCTCCATGAAGAGGACCTGATGCTGTCCCATCATCGCCACCAGGAAGCGGGTTCGCCGATCCAGATTGGCGTCTTCACCGGCCCTGGGATGGGGCCTGGGCGGTTTCGGTGGCGAATCTCGAAGAAACTCTTCCCACCGCGCGATCGCCTGCAACTTGAACGTCCATCCGGCATCCGTATCGAAGCCGAAGTCCCGGCCGGTGATCTCCTTCAAGATCCGATGGGCCGTCTCGTTGCCGAAGGCATTCTCGCGGAGGGACTGCACGAGGACCGCCAACCCTTCGTCCGATCCGAACTTCCACAGCGCCCGCGCGGCGTGATTGCGCACCACCGGGTGCCGATCCTCGAGCGCGCTGATGAGGTCCGGCAGGGCCGCGACCGCGCCGACACGCTCCAGCGCGATGATGGCCGTCCAGCGGAGTTCGGCGCGCGTGTCCGGCCCATCGAAGGGATTCTCCTCCGTGTGGTAGCCCAGGTCGGAATCGTCCGGGACCATGAGGAACGCCTGCTGAGAACGATCCTTCATGACTCGGAGCAACGCTTCCAGCACATCCTGGGGAACCGGAACTCTGAGGCCTTCCATGGCATCGAGGCGCTCCTCCACGGGAGCCCCCTCGTCGGCGATGAGTTTCGCCGTCGAGGACGTGGCCACCGCGGGACGCGGCGTTTTGCTGCAACTCGCCAGCACCGCGACGCCCAAGACAAGCAACCATTCAGTGCGGAACATCGAGCCACCTCTCGTTGATCACCACGGCCCGGTCATTCGCCAGGTAGGGATTGAGTTTGTAATAGAGCCTCAGCCGCAGCCGCCGGCCGGATCTGGGGAGAGCCATCCAGACCAGGCGCGATTCTCCGGCCACGAGTTGGGTCGACTTGGGGTAGTAGACCTTGCGTACCGGCCGGAAGTCCGGGGGCACCCGAACCTGATGGGTGAGCAAGGTGATGTCCTCATTCTTGGCGTCCAGAGGAATGACCTCCAAGGCGTGATCGGTGAAGGGATTCACCGCGTCGAATTCGCTTCGGTAGGGATTTCTGAACCGCGCGAGCCGCAGCTCCGGCATGACGATGCTCCCCCGATCCTCCAATTGGATCTCGAGATCCACGGCACGGTGACGCTCATCCGCGGGAAGATTGTGCCCGACACCGGTATTCTTGACCTCGATGAGGAGAAGCGGCTTGCCCTGGAGAGAGCTTCCCCGTTCGAATCGAGGCAAATCGTTGCGACCGGTCAGATCCGTGACGGCGCCCATCCAGTCCTCATCGGGGGGCACGAAACGAGCCCGAAGCGTCGCCGAGGTCTTCAGGAAATCCGGATCGTGTCCTCCGGGAAACCCATGTCCGCGATGATCGGAGCGATTCCCGCCCTTCGTGCCGGCCCCCGGGGTGATGGGCATGTGGCAGTCGTTGCAGTCCTTCTTGTCGGGACCGTCGGCCGCGTATCGCGTCTGGAGCCAATCCTGGTTGACTTTGTGTTGGTCATGGCAGGGGGCGCAGAGAGTCATCGTGCGGATGGGAGCCCACGTCACCGGGTTACAAGGAGCATCGGCGGCGGCCGAGGTCAACTCATGGGGAGCCGCTACGACGTTCTTGTAACGGTGGCACGTGAAACAGTTGACCCCGTCGTCGCGTCGGGTTTGCCGCTCCAGGGCCCGGGCGCCCCAACCCACCTCGATGAGGGGACGCGGCGCATGACAGGGGATGCAATCCTTGTTCTTGAAATTATCGGAGAGATCCTTCCGGCGGGGCTCCGGATTCCGCCACGCGAACTCGTGGTGGGAACCCTTCCACTCGTCATACACGAGTTCATGACATTCCCGACAATCCTTGGAATCCGCCAGGAGCAGGGGGCCCTTGCCGTCCACCGACGGGTGTTGGGACGAATCGCCGATCTTCGCGACATCCGTGTCACCCGCCCGCAGCCCGAACCAGACCGCAACCACCGACGCCAGGAGAACGAGGCCCAGCACGGTCCGAAGACGTGGACTCATCGAACGTCCTCCTTCAGGATCCAGGGAGTCTCCACCGCCTCGAGCGAACAGGACTCTCCAACGGCCCAGGGGCGATCCGATCTCGCCACCACGGTGAGATCACCCATCGTCGACGCCACCTGCCAATCTCTCCCCCCATAGCTCGTCGAGACGACCCGGCCGCACGGGAGGCCGTCTCGCGGCGGCAAACAGCGCACGCCGTGGTCCCTCAGCACGAACCGGACGGGCCCCGGTTCCGACGCGATGGGAAACTCGCCGAAGGCACAGACCAACCGTCCATCGTGCACCTCGCCGTCCAAGATATTGCAAGGTCCGAGAAACCTGGCCACGAATTCGTTCTTGGGTTGACGATCGATCTCCCTCGGGGCACCCACCTGAACGATCCGTCCTCCCTGCATCACGGCGACGCGATCGCCCACGTGGAACGCCTCCTCGCGACGATGGGTCACGTAGATCAGCGTCACGCCCATCTCGCGATTGAGTCTCTTCAGCAGCTCCCCGACTTCGAGAGCCAAGACAGGATCCACCGAGGAGAGCGGCTCGTCCAGAATGAGGACCTCGGGATCGCCCATCAACGCCCGCCCGAGCGCCAAGCGCTGAGATTGGCCGCCCGACAACTGGTGGGGCTTGCGACGCTCCATCCCCTCCAGGCCGAGGGCTGCCAAAAGTTCGCGCGCCTGCGCTTGGCGCCGCTGGCGGGCCCCTTTCCCCGCAAAGAGCAGCTGCTGCAGGGCCGTCATATGGGGCCAGAGCGCCAGGTTCTGGAAGACCATCCCCACGGGACGTTCTCCCGGCGACCGATGGATCGTCGGATCCGCAGCCACTTCGTCCCCGTAACGAATGACGCCCTCCTCGATGGTCTCGAATCCGGCGAGACAACGCAAAAGCGTCGTCTTCCCGCAACCCGAGGGGCCGAGCAGAGCGAGGATCTCGCCCTTTCGGACGTCGAGGTCGACGCCGTCGAGGACGCGCGTCGCCCCGTAACCGAAGGCGACCCCCCGGGTGGACAGTGCAAGGTCGCTCACAGAATCTGCACCTTTTTGTTGAAGACCAGCAGGTAGAAGGCGAATGGCAGCAGAGCCAAACCCGCCATCATGATGCAAAGCGCGGCGACCTCCTCGTCTCGCGCGAAATGAATCATGTTGAAAATGCGCACCTCGGCCGTCTGCCAGCGTGCCGAATTGACCACCAAGGACGCGGACAATTCGCCGAGAATGAGTACGTATGAGATCAGGAACGAGGCCATGACGCCCGGCCACACCAAGGGCAGAATGATCCGAGAACAGATCGCGCCGCCGCCGCGACCGGTCAATTCCGCCGCCTCCAAAACCCCATCACCCATGCGATTCATGGTGGCGCGGAGACATCGCAGCGAGAACGGCAGGAACATCATCAGGTAGGTGAAAAGAGAGATGCCCATTCCCTGGTAGATGTATTCGTCCACCCACCAAAAACCCGAAAGGCGACCCCAGAATCGCGTGGAAGCGACTCCGACGACGACGGCTGGGAACGCGAGAGGCAGCAGATAGATGGCCTCCAGCGTGAAGGCCCTTCGACGCGGCCACTTCAACAGACACAGCGCCACGACGAACCCGGCAAACATCACCAGGAGCCCGCCGACGACCGCCAACTGGAACGAGTTCGTGAGTTCGGGAAGCAGCTGCTTGAAGACAGCCTGGTAGGTCGAGAACGGACCCGCCTTCGCGATCAACGAGGCGAGGGGCCATCCGGCCGTCAAAGCCAACGTACCGAACGCGATGAGGAAGGCCGCATTCGAGCGGGGGCGAAGCACATCGGGCGTCCTCTGGAAGCTGACCGTGCCGCCCCACACGCGCCGACCCGTGCCGAGGGCCACGAGGAGAAAGGCGGAGAGAGCGACGACGACGAGAGGAGTCGCCACGACGAGCGCCGTCGACGGATCGACGTTGCTCGCCGTGAAGAAAACCTCGAGCATGATGGTGGGCGTGTCGAGCAGAGCAGGGATGCCGTGACAGGCCGCGGCGAAGAGGAAGACGAAGAAAGCGCCGGCCAGGATATGATCCTTGAGAAGCGGAAGAGTCACCCGAAGAAGCGTCCTTCGCCGCCCTGCGGTCGCCAGGGCGGCCTCTTCGAGACCGGGATCGAGACGCTTCAATCCGGCGGAGATCACGAGCGCGGCCAGCGGCCAGAACGCCGCGGCCATCATCCACATTGCACCGGGGAACACCAGCGGGGCTCCCCCGACGTCAAAGACGCCTGCGCGAACGTCAAAGGGTATTCCCATGTCCCGGAGCGGCTGAGCAACGTAGCCGGTCTTCCCCAGAATTCGCAGCCAGGAAATGGCGTGGATGTGGGGTGGAATCAAAAGGGGCGCCACGTAGAGAACTCCGAGGAGTTTCCGGCCCGGAAAGTCCGCACGGTGCAAACAGAGCGCCGTCGGGAGTGCGAAGATCAGCGCAATCAGAGTCGTCCCCGCCGCCAGAACGGCGGTGTCGACCATCCGATCCAGAACGACCGTGCTCAGTGCGGCCCATCGCCCCGCCACATCGCCCGTCAACGTCTCCCCGAACGCGGTGACCAGGGGAAGAATGACCGCGACGCCTATGAGGACACTCCCCCAGCAGACTGCGGAGCGCGGGAAAACTCGCGGAGCCCCTCCCTTCATCGATCCCACTCCCTCACTCCGACGTCCTACGACGAGCGAAGCCGACCACAGCCAAGGCCGCGACCGCGATCAAGCCGATCCAGATCGCCCAACGGCTCTTTTCCCCAACGGTTCCGCCACGTGCCCGATCGAATCTCTGTTTCAACCAGGGCGCATAGGTCTCCAGCTGTCGTCCCACATCCTCCCAGTCCACCGCCATCGGTCGGATACCCTTCAAGTGCGCCGGGGGTTCGAGGCCCGGTCGGAGTGGAAGCTGGGCGCTGCGACCGCGCGCCAGTCGTTCCTCCACCTGTGGCGACAGGAGAAAATCGATGAGCTTGCGTGCGGCCTCGGGGTGCGGCGCACCCTTGATGAGAGCCACCGAGTTGGGAATCACGAGCGTCCCCATCCCCCCCTCTTCTTGGTCCGGAAGGATGATGTCCGTGGGATGCCCCTTCAGCCGCGAAACGTTTGCGTCGTCGGTGTCCGTATATCCCCAGACGAACGCACCTCGCCCCACTTCGCGCATCACCATCGCATTGCCGGCTTGCCACTGAATTCCTGCGGCAAGCAGCCTCTCCACAAACGCCTGAGTTCGGGTCTCTCCCCAAACGGAGAACAGGGCCGCGAAGTGAGTCAGCGTCGTGCCCGTGAGGGGTTTCGCCATGGCGATCCGACCCTTCCATCGCGGGTCCACCAGATCCATGACTCCCCTGGGAGGCGCCTCGTCACCGATCAACTCCTTGTTGTAGATGATCACGCGGGCCCTCGCGGCAAAGCCGGTCCAGAACCCGTCAGCGTCCTTGAAGCCCTCCGGAATACCCGCCGCCGAGGGGGATCGGTAGGCCTCGAGGAGCCCTAGATTCTTGAGACGAATCGTCTGGGCGACTTCGTTGTTCCAATAGACATCGCAGCGCGGACGATCCTTCTCGGCGATGATCCGGTTGACCATCCCGATGGTCTTGTTCGCCTCCACATCCCACTGTCCGAGGACCTGGATGCCGGTCTGCGCCTCGAAGTCTTCCAGGATCCCTTTGGAGATGGGTTCGTCGAGGCTGACGTAAACCGAGACCTGCGCGGGACCGACGGTGTGGAGCATCAGGCCGACGACAAGCGCGCGGACGGAGAGATTTCTCATGAGATCATTGTCCTCGAGGCACCGGATTCGGAAATCGACTCGCAAGCGGGAAGCCGAACTCGCTTGTTCTCCAAGAGCTTAGGACATGGAGGGATACAGCAACACCCGTCCGCAGCCTCACCCCGTCCTGCTACCCCATCGTAACGATGGGGCGGTCATTTGTCGTCCAATCCATGGGTGATGCGAGGCCAGTATTCCTCGAACTTGAAGTGGGGGCTGTTGGCCACGTCGTGACACCGCAGGCAGAATTCCGCCCCCAACTTTCCACCCGGCGTCGGAGCCTTCGCGGCGGCGTGCCGCTCGCCCGGGCCGTGACAGGCCTCGCACTGGACGTTGACCGGCGCGGACGCGGCGGGGTCGAACCCGCCCATGAGTCCGAATCCCGTCACGTGACACCGAACGCATTCGGGATCGACTTCGTCTCCCTTCGCCTCCAAAGCCTCCCAGGCGTGAGCGTGTCCGCTCCTCTCCCAAACCTTCAGGGCCGTGGCATGGCATGCCCCGCAGGCCTTGGAGCCGATGTAGGCCGCCGACGCGCTTTCGAAACGAGGGACTTGGGCTAGGAGATCCTCCGCCGCCAGATTCTCCCGGTAGAACTCGAGGAGGCTCCGTCCCGTTTCACTCCCCTTCTCGGCGTCGAGGAGAATGAACCTTTCGAGCATGGGCGCCTTCAAAGAGGAAAGGTAGGCCACGCGCTGCCCCTTGAGCCCCAGCTCGAGAAGCGGTGGCCGCGGAGCGGAGTGGAGCCAGGGGATGTCGGAAATCCCCGGGACCACGAGGAGCACATGACGAGCCGCCTTGGCGAGACCGCTTTGGACGAGGAACTCTCTCGCCCGTTCGGCGGAACCCCAGACGAAAAGGATGAGATCACGACGGTGGTCCCCGAGGGCGGCGACGACCTGGGACAAGTCCGGAGACTCTTCGGCCACCAGTCCGGGCTCCGTCCATCCGGTGGACGTCGGATCGATCCACCCCGTGACGACGACTTCACCTTCCGGCGCTCTCGCCACCACATGCGAGAGAAAAAGGCGCTGACCCTCCTTGGTCACGTTCACGCTGACAAGAGGGGTGCCATCCTCGCCGCGGGCCGCCAGGATGTCCTCCCAGAAAAAACTCCCGACCTGCAGGTCGCCGGCCCCCAGACAGTGCGCCGCCGCCCCGAGGGCATCCAGTTCCTGGAGGAAAGTCTCCAACTTCAATTCCTGCTGACGCCCCCCTTCGTGGACGAGATCGCCTCCAGAGACGAGCAAACTGCGTCCCAAGACCCCTTCGGAGAGCGACTCGAAGAACCCCATCCTCCGAACGATCCCTCCCAAGGCCGGCTTGGAGCAACCGCAGGGCCTCGGCATGCCCATGTCGTTTCCGATGAAAAAGTACCCGGGCGCCGCGGGAAGGGGCTCGGCGACGGCCGCCTTCGCTGCGCCCTCGGACGCCGTTTCCTTCACATCCCGCGATGCCGAAGGCCCGCATGTCACCATCAGGGCTCCGGCAGCGAGAACAAGAAGAACGAGGCGGCATCTCATGGCTTCACGATCCTGAAGGAGTAAGGAATCCGGATTCTGGCACCTTCGGGGTGGTCCGTCTCCACCCAGAGATCTCCTCTTTTGTGACCTTCGGGGAGCCCCGGCGGGAGGGTCACCCGCAGCCGGTGCACCACACCGGCTTGCTCTCCGTCCCCTTCCACGACGAGGAACGCATTCTCGAGAATGCGCCGGATTCTGAAGGGACGCTGGGCGCGGCTGGAGAGGATGACCGTGCGGGTGAGACCCGCATTCGACTTCCGAAGGCCCAGATCGAGCCTCCGGGGCCTGATCCGCAAATCGCCCTCGACCACGGCGATGATTCTCGCGAACTGGTTGGGTTTCCGCGGATCGTCGGACTTCACCTCCACCAGCGCCTCCCGCCGCCCAAGCTTGGCCTTGGCGGGAATCGCCCACTCGACCTTCAGAACACCCCGACGGCCGCCCTTTTCCAGGACCAGGCGGGATCGAAACGGGGCTTGCACCGAACCCAGGGTGAGGTGAACGCCCGCGTCGGCGGACACCTGGACGTCTCCACGCAAGACTTCACCCGGACGGCCGCCGCCGAGATGAAGGATGGGCTCATCGAGAGCCCACGAGGGATGGACGTCTAGACGAAAAGCCAGCTCGAGGACGCCCTGCCGGGGGCCGTCCCAGATGACGAGAATCGACTTCGAGACGGGGCCCTCGAAAGCCCCGGTGTCGATGGCGACGACGAGTTCACCCCTGCCGCCGGCCGCGATGGAGACCGGGCGCTTTTTCACCTTGGCGCAGAAACAGGAGACCCTCACGTCCCGCAACCGAACCGGGGAGGTCCCCGTGTTCTCGAGCGGGAACGTCACCTCGATCCGACGTGCCTGTTCCACGCGACCGAGGTCCACGACCGGTCTTTTGCAAACGAGCTGGGCGGTCAAAGGCGAAACCACGACCAGGATGACCGCGAGGACCGTCCCCTTTCTCCTCACCGCTTCCGCCCTCCCAAGGACGCCAACCGCCGTTGGGCTTCGCGCTCGGTCGGGGAGCGCGCCTGGGATTGGAGACCCTTGCGCCGATAGGCCTCGGCGAGGGATGGCCTGTTCAGTCGCAGCGCCGTTCGACAGGCCAACTCGAAGAGTACAGGACCGGCCTGTCCACTCTCGAGAGCGGGACGAAGGAGTCGCAGCACCTCCTCGTGTTTCCCCTGACGCGCTGCCTCCTGTGCCAGGCTGAAGGCCACCTCGGCATTCTCCGGAGCCAGGGCGTAGGCCTTTTCCAAATGGAATCGCACCTCGCCCGTGGCGGATCTCAGCCGGGCGGATTCGGCCATCAGCAGGTGGTATTCCACCCGTTGGTCCTCGGTGATGTCTTTTTGCAACAGACTTCCCAGACCCGCCAGATCGTTGATCAGGCCGGCCAAGGCGGCCTCCTTGTCCTCCTGGGTCGCCCCAGGCAAACGGGGCAACAGCGAGATCTCCGCGATGCGCATCCTCACGGCGAAAGCCCGGGCCTCGAAAAGATCGCCGGGCCGCCTTGTTCCCCACTCCTCCGCGTTCCGGGCCGTGGCGCGAGCCAGACCGAACTCGTCGAACGCGCGACGCACGAGAAGCGGATCTCTCATTCCCCGTGAGACGGCCTCCTGGGCCTTCAGTCCGTGAATCTTCGCCCGGTTCATTTCCAGTTGGAAAGCCAGGTGGGATGTCCCGGAGTCGACCTCGCCCGTGGAAGGCACTCGCGGCAGGGTCTTCGCGATCTCGTCCAATGTGGACAGATCTCGCTCGAACGCCTCGATGTCGGGCTTTTCCTTGGTGTTCAGGTACTTCAGCGACGTCAGGTTCTGGAGCACCCACAGGTTGTCGGGGCGTCGGTCGTGGGCCGCCTCGAACAGCGTGCGTGCGTCGTGCCACTCGTGAACGAGTCGATAGGCACCGGCTGCTCCCACCGCCCCGATGATCACGAGAGCGGCGACCAGAACGCGCCCGACCCGGGCTCTGCGCTCGAGAAGCCCTTGGGCGGCCAACGTCGCCCCCGCGAAGATCGCGAAGAGAGGCTGGTAGAGAAAACGAAACGCGGTGATCGCACCGATGCCGAGAATGAGGTTGCTCGTGGGGAGCCAGCTCGCCAACGCGTAGGCGGCGAAAAGAGAGGTGATGGAGCGCCTTCTGAGCGCTGTCAAGAACCAGAAAACAAGGCCCGCCCAGACGAGGAGCCCCAGCAAAACCGCCCCCTCAAAGACGCTGGACGGCGGAGGCACGTCCTGGTGGGTGACGTTGGGGTTGAGCCCAAACGGGTAGAACAACGCGGGAAGAACGACCTTCCCCGTCGCGGCCAGAGCCGAAAGGAGGCGATCCTTCGTCGAGAAGTCGGCATAGACGCCCTCGCCCCCGAAGTCGAAGAGGGCTCCGAGCGCAGACACCCTCATCCACAACCAAACGGCCGCCACTCCGATCTGAGGGAGCATCCACGCCGCCGTTCTCCGGCATTTGCCGACGACACCGTCGTCGTCGTCCCCCCACGGCAACAGACAACCCTGGAGCGCCAAGACGACGGGAAAAAGCGCCGCGCTCTCCTTGGAGAGCAGGGCGACCAACCAGAGCGGCGCCGAGAGAAACAAGAGCAGCTTTCCGCGCCACGGTCCCCAGCCGCGTTGCCCACAGGAGAAACTCCACCACGAACACGTGACAAATAGAGCGGCGAGAAGTTCGGCCGCCCCCACGATCCCGACCACCGCCTCGGTGGCGATCCCGTGAACGCCCGCAAGCGTGGCCGCGCCCAAAGCGATCCATCGTCGCCGCCTCATGCCTCGCAAAAGGACGAGGAGGAGTCCGAAGCGCGCCGCGGTCACGATTGCATGAAGTAGGAGGTTCCCCAGGTTGAAAGGGGCCGGCCCGTCACCCAACCGATGCAGGACGGCGAACCAGGTGAGAGCCATGGGACGATAAAGGGCTCGGTGTGCGCGATCGCCGCGATCCCCCCACCAACTCGACCCGAAGATCTCACCGATGTTTCCGTTCTCGACCAACGGATTCGTCTGCACGATGGGCACGGCATCCAAGGCGAAATCATTCCTGACGACATCGGCATGAAGCGCCATGACGAGGATGACGGGGAGGAATCCCCACGCGAGGTCGGTGACCCAGGGTTTGCCTTCACTCATGGGGCAAGGTGCCGCGAAGCCGAGAAAACTTCAACTAGTCGACCTCGAAACTCTGCTGCGTGAGTTGGCCGTTGGAAGTCACTTGAACCAGACAGGTGGCGAATCTCTGCCCCGGGGGGATGTGCCAAGTGAACGACCATGTCTGCTCCTCGGGATCCCAAAGGGGCGTCGGGTTGGCGACGAGCCAGCCGTTCAAGCGGATTCCCACTCCGAAGGGGGACTCACCGGCGGGGCCGGGGGGTGGAGCACCCTCGAGGGTCACGGTCACCGACGTGTTCTCGGCCAGAGGTCCGGAGAGCGAGAGCGTGATTCCGTTGGACCTGTTGATGTCGATGACGGATGAAGCATGCAGCCGCGTCGCCGCCCCGCAGAGAGAGGCCCAAAGCACGAAGGGCAGGACCCACCCTGGCTGGGCGAAGTATCCGGACTTCGGTTTGGACCCGAGGGCTGGTTTCATCGACGCTCAAGCTCCAAAGACCCCACGTCACCGCATCCGGCGCGGCGCGGTTCCTAGGCAGGTCTTCATGTCTCCTCACAGTTTATGCGGCGAGCCGAAGATTTTGCAAGGAATAAAGAATGATCCAAGCCGCTTATTTTCAACAGTTTGGGAACCGCAGCATCGCCCGTCGAGGCGGAAATGCCCGAAAAAAGGCGACTCAGCTCGGTTTTTTCCGGGCATCGAGCCAATTGCGCCCTTCGAGCAGGTGAATGACCCGATCTCGAACCCCGTCCCGAATCCGGCGCACCGTCTCGGTAGAGGCGCCCGACGGGTCCTCGAAGGACCACTCCAGCGTCTCCGTGCCGGGCAAGGTGGGGCACGCCACCCCGCACCCCATGGTCACCAAGACATCGACGCCCTCCGCGACGGCGTCCGCAAGGCTTCGCGGCGTCACTCCGGCAAGATCGATTCCCACTTCCTTCATGACCTCGAGAACTTCTCCGTGGACATGTTCGGCCGGGTGAGTCCCCGCTGAGAGCCCGCGGGCTTGCGAAGGGTCGGCCAGGGCATTGAAAAAAGCGGCCGCCATCTGCGACCGGCCGGCATTCTGCGTGCATGCGAAGAGAACGTGTATGGGACCACTCATGGTTCGAACTCCTCAACGATAACGATCGGGGTCGCAACGCAACTGGACGATCTTCGCGTGAAGGGTGGGACGACTGACGCCGGCCTGACGCGCCGCCTCCGCCACATTGCCTCGGGTTCTCGCCAACAATCGCTGGATGTATCGCCGTTCGAAGGCCTTCAACGCTTCCTTCAGAGGATGATCGTCCAGCGTGTCCTCTCCTCCATCCCAGACCTGCCTTGCGTGCCGAAACTCTTCGGGGATATCCGTCGCTCGAATCGTACCCGTCGTCACGGTCGTGCTCAAACGGCGGACGAGGTTCTCGAGTTCCCGGACATTGCCGGGCCAGTCATACGATTTGAGGATGGCGAGAGCTTCGAGGTCCGGCGTCATCTCGGGACACTCGAAACGCTCGCAAAAACACCGGATGAGATCGGGAATGTCGACCGTCCGGCGACGAAGCGGAGGGACGATCAGCGGAAAGACATTGAGTCGAAAATAGAGATCCTCGCGGAATAGACCCTCCGCGACCAAGCTCTTGAGATCGCGATGCGTCGCCGCCACGAAACGCACGTCCACCTGCGTCGTTTCGGTGGCGCCGACCGGGGTCGCCTCACCGGATTCCAGCAGACGAAGCAACGCCGGCTGAACCTCCAACGGAACGTCGCCGATCTCGTCCAGAAAAAGTGTCCCTCCCGCGGCGCGGAGCACGGCTCCCTCTCGTGCCCGCTCCACGCCGGTGTATCCTCCGGGGACGGCGCCGAACAGCTCGACCGCCACCAGGGACGCGGGCACGCTCCCGGCGTGAAAAGCATGAAACGGGCCGTCGCGCCGGGCCCCGCTCTCATGGATCGCGCGCGCCACCAGTTCCTTCCCGGTCCCGCTCTCACCCTGGATGAGCACGACGCCGTCTCGCGCCGCCACGGCCTCGATGTGCCCGTAGAGCTCTCGCATGACCGGTGCCATTCCCACGATCCCGTGAAAGGACGTCTTCTCGTCGAGAAGGCGCCGCAAGAGCCGATTCTCGATGCGAAGTCGGCGCGTCTCGAGGGCGGACTCGACGG
Organism: uncultured Planctomycetia bacterium; assembly: GCA_964559135.1. Classification (GTDB taxonomy): domain Bacteria; phylum Planctomycetota; family DRQF01; genus DRQF01. The sequence continues at coordinate 3,571 of CAZLGG010000023.1, read as the reverse complement.
CCTTGAGGATCTCGTCGCGATCGAAGGGTTTCGTGATGTAGTCCGTCGCTCCGCACTTCAAAGCCTCGATGGCGCTGGGGATGGACCCATAACCCGTCATGACGATCACGGGGAGGTCCGGGTCGTGCTGTTTGCTCCATCGCAACAACTCGAGCCCGGTCGTTCCAGGCATGGAAAGATCCGTGATGAGAAGATCGAATGCCTCCTGGCCCAATTGGTCTTGTGCCGCCCGCCCGTCCGCCGCCGCGGAGACATCGAGACCCCTTCGACCGAGGGCACGCTTCAAGAAAACACGCATCGATTCCTCGTCATCGACGATGAGGATCCGGTCCTTTATGGCATCGGCCTTCATCTTCATGGGGTCTCCGCATCGACGGGGAGATGAACGGTGAATCGGGCTCCGCGCCCCCGACCCGGCGACGACGCACGAAGGTCGCCTCCCAACCCTTCCACGATACTCCGGGACACGAAAAGCCCGAGCCCGGTGCCCCCACCCCCGGCCGCGTCCGACTTCGTGGTGTAGAAGGACTCGAAGATGCGCTCGATCTCTTCCTCGGCGAGCCCCTGACCGGAGTCCTCGATCTCGACACGTTGATCGGATTCACGGGCCTCGAATCGCGCGTGAACCTCACCGCCGCCTTCGGTGGCCTGCACGGCGTTGAGGAGGAGGTTGAGAAAAACCTGCTGGAGCCCGCGCGCATCCGTTTGAATCGTCTGACCCCGTTCTCCCGCCAACTCCAGACGGATTCGTCGACGGGCAGCCTCGGGCGCCACGAGGGTCACCGCGGTCTCGAGGACCTCGAACACGTCGGTCGGCCCCTTGGACTTGGGCGCCCCGCGGGAGAAGCTGAGGAGGTTCTCCGTCACGACCCGGGCGCGACGGGCGGTCCTGAGGATGACCTCCAGCACCTCCCTTTGCTCGGCGCCCTCCAGGTCCTCCAGGAGATCCTCGGCACAGCCGCCGATCCCTCCGAGGATGTTGTTGAATTCGTGGGCCATGCCTCGCGCCATGTCGCCGAGGGCGGCACGCTTGGCCTGCTCGACCAACTGATCCTGAGCGCGCTCGAGTTTCTCGAGGGCCTCGCGGAGCTGAACGTTCGTATCGCGCTGCTCGTCCAAAGCATCGGATAAAGCCTTCGTCTTCTCCGCAACCCGCGCCTCCAGGGACTCCTGATGCTCCTCGATTTCCTGCGCCATGTCGTTGAAACTTCGAGCGAGAGCCCTCAATTCTTCCGCTCCATCCTCGGGCATACGACGGCCGCGCGTCCCCTCCCGCATGGTTTCGACCACCGCGGTCGCTTGGCGAACCGGCTTCAGGACCAAGTGGTGGAACGCCAGTCCCACCAGGGCACCGACGCCCAGAAGAAAAACCCCACTCCAAGCCAATAGGGACTTGAGAAGCTTCCGCGACCAGGCATCGCTCTCTCGTCGTGAGTCCGCGATCAAACGATCGACGCGTTCACGCAGCCTTTGTTCCGATTCCTCGCGAATGAGATCGGCGATCACTTTGGAATTGCGGCGCGTTCGATTCCGACTCGCCTCGAGCCGCATGGCGATCCACTCGAGCAGACGGTCCTCCTGGCCCTCGAAGACCTCCAGCGGCAGGTCTTCCATGCCGGCCAAGAGGTTGTCGGCGAGTTGCGCGACCGCTTTCTCCATCAACTCCGCGCGTGTCCCCGCCTCCTCGCGCATCGTGCGGTCGAGTTCCCCCAGACTCTTTTCGACGAGGGATTGCGAGTGTTTGACAAAGTCCTCGCGTGCCTTCTGCACGACGACGATGCTCCAGGCCGATAGGGTGACGACGAAAAGGACGAGCAACGCCACGTAGAAGCGGCGCCCGAGAGTTCCTCCCTTTCTTCCGACCCTCACTTCTTCTCGACTCCGAGAATTCTGTGGGCGCGAAAGACGAGATCGAGAGGGACCTTCCGTCCTATCAATCTGGCCGCGCCCAAGTCCACGTAGATCTCAGCGGACTTCAACCGCCCGACAGCGAGGCGTCCCGGCGACGCGCCGTCCTTCAGGATGCGCTTCACGAGCCCCGCCGCCTTCAATCCCAAGAGCGCGTAGTCCACGGTCACGACGATGAGAGCGCCGGCGCCGGCGGCCTTCAAAGTGGAGGAGACGACCGGGATACGGCGGGCACGAGCCGACTCCATGATGAGTTTCAAAGGCTCTTCCTGATAGAGCTGGAAATCGATGGGGAGCCAGAGGGCGTCCGCATCCCCGAATGCCTCCCCGATTCTCGCGCGGAGGTCGTCCGTTTCGCCAACCACGACGTCGACGATTTCGAAGTCTTTCATCCCGCGGACCGCAGCCTTGGCCTCGACCACTTCGGCATCGCTCACGGCGTTGCCGCGGGTGCGGATCACCGCCAGGCGACGCATCTTGGGGACGGCCTCGCGGAAGGCTTTGAGCATGGCACGTCGTTCCAACCAATTGCTGTTGCCGGCGACGTTGCCTCCGGCGCCCTTCCAGCTCCGCGCGATACCGGAGAGCACCGGATTCGTCACCGCCGTGAACACGACGGGAACATGCAACAGATGGGCACGGGCCAAGCGGGCCGATTCGGTTCCGAATGCGGCGCAAAGAGCGATCGGCTCCGCCGCCGCGGTGTCCAGGATCTTGGCGGCCGCCTTCGCATCGCGCCGCGCATGCGCCACTTTCAGTCGCTGCTCGAGCCCCAAGACCTCGAGGCCCTGGCGGAATCCCTCCAGGGCCTTCAGGTCGTTGGGGGAATCGTGCCAAAGGAAGGCCAGAATCGTGCCGTCGCGGATCGGCGCGGATTGAGAAAAGCCCCCGTGGCAACACGCACCGCAAAGGACCAAAACGACAAAAAACCTCATGGTCCTTCCCTCTCGGATCCACGCTGCTCCCAGGCCATGAGGAGGAGCAAGCCCGCCGCGCCGACACCGTCACGAAAGCGGCCGTCGGCCATGCGACGCATGAGCTCCGAGCGCTCGACCGTCTCCACAGTGATGTCCTCCAAAGGCTCAGGCGCCGACGCGACGTCGGAGAGGTCCTCGGCCAAGACGTAGTGAATCCGATGTCGGCAGATGCCGTCGAGGGGCCAGAGCCATCCCATCGGAGTCAGGCGCCCCGCCTCGAGCCCGGCTTCTTCCTTCAACTCCCGGGCGGCCGTACCGACAACCGACTCGCCCTTCTCGCGCCTCCCCGCCGGGAATTCCAGCACGGCCTCCGCCACCGCCGGACGGTATTGTCGGATCATGTGGAACCCCATCGGCCCCAGGGGGAGGACGCAGACCCCGTCTCCCAGCTCCACGACGGTCCAGTCCGCCTCTCCCCCGTCGGGGGTGACCAGCCGTTCCTGTCGCACCGCCAGGATGGGGTTCTGAAATGCGACCTCGTGACTCAGAGTTGTCCAGGGCTTCATGACGTCACTCCCTCGAGTCCGATTCGTCGTTGGAGCCCAAGACGGGATCCGCTAAGGTCGGGGGGGGAGAATCGGTCGAAAGAGCATAAAGAAGTTTCCCTGGGAGCCCGTCATGAAACTGACACCCGTCATCATCCTTGCCGCGTTGATCGTCCCCCTGAGGGCCCAGGTCGGCATTTC
>CAZLGG010000022.1:0-46276 GCA_964559135.1 uncultured Planctomycetia bacterium | reverse complement strand
AACCCCTGCGATCCCGACGGGCCCTGATGAGTTCGTCAGAGTTCCGATTCACCTCACTAGCGTTTCACCAGGATCTGGGAATTCCCATACAGATCGACGAAGGCGGGAAGATGTTCCTTGCCCTTGAGCGCGAAGCCAATCCAGCCCCCCAGCCCGGCGGGCTTCGTGTTGAAGTAAAGGCCCTTCGTCAGCAACCCGGTACCGACCTTCAGTCGTTGCATGAGACCGATGTCGACGAAGACCGTTTCCTCGGCCGCCTCTGCCAAGTGGGTGATGAAGGTTTCGAGGTCATCGATCGTCGTGTCGGGGGCCGCCAAGAATTCGCCGAGGGCCTCGGCCACCGGTCGCTCACCGAACGCGAAGCGTTTCTTGATGACGCGAAGGCTTCCGATGAACTCGTTGATCCGCGTCGGGATCATGAGGGCATAGCGGCGCGTGCAGACCAGGCAACCGTCGCCGATGCCCGGCCGTCCCACGTACGTCGTCTTGGGGTGGAATGCGTAATCGCGCCCGAGTTGGATGGCCATGGCCCATTCGTCCAGAATCACAGGTGGCTCTGGATCTATCGGACGGCGGATGCGGTGTGACTTGCCGGCGAATGAAAACCCATCTCTCGTGCCGCGCCGACGTGGTCGCGGCCCGAGGTGGGGGCCTCGGGCCGCGGCCCGGTGTGGCGGGATTACTTGGATTTCTCGAAGAATCCCTCGAAGGAGAATTCCGGCTGGGACGCGCCCACGATACGCGTGGTGCGGATGTGCATCGCCGCCCCATTCTTCTGGTACCGGAGGATCGTGCGATTGACCATGGGTTGTCCGGCGAGCACGCCCGTGCTGACGAACACGACGGACCCGTCATCGAGAATGTGGGCGTTTTCGACCATGAACTCACCCGAATTCCCCAGCGTGAACGACTTGTAGCAATGATCTTGATCGCTCCAACCGACGTAGACATGGCCTTCGTAGACGAAGGGGGAGCCGGGCGCCGGATCGCCGACGATGTGACCGTGCTGAATGTGGCCGCCCAGAATCCGTGAAATCGTCTCCTTGCCACTGATGGCCATGGCCGGCATCCCCGGCATGGGGATGACCGAACCCTTGCGCATGATCCAGGTGCCGGTGTCGTCATGGAGGCGTTTCATGGCGGGGGGCGGTTCCTCCAGGGCGTCGTTCAGGCTGTCATCGATGACCTCGAAGCCCTTGCCTCCACGGTTCATCGTTCCGGAGACGTGAATGAAGAATCCCGAGCCGGCGACGTTGCGCTCGATGCGGAAGATGTAGGTGTCGTCCTCGATGAAATGAGTTCTCCACACCTCCAGCACAGCCTGGCTGTCTTCCGTCATGGCTTGGCTCCCGACGAGTGTGTCGTCATCGACCCAGAGGATACGCTGCATGGACGGGCTTCCCGCGTTGCTGAAACTCATGACACGGTACTGCTGTGTCGCCGCGTCGTAGCCGTAGTAGGAGCGAAAGAGCAAGGGAGGTGCTCCCTCGATCGCCATGTCGATACGCATATCTTCCTGATAGGCCCAACCGCCGACGACTTTCTTGCAGGTGGATCGGGACGTCCACTTGACGGGATCGGAGGTTCGCTCGAGACGCACGAGCCCCGAGCCCTCCCAGTTCCCCACCAACTTCTCGTATCGCGCCAGTTCCTTGGGCGGCGTCATCATCATGTCGTCCTGCGCCGGCAAGAGCGGCGTCGAGAGCAAGACGGCCAGTAGTCCGAGTCGAATCCTGTGCAGACCCATGGGGGAGCCTCCTTCAGTGGCAGAACGAAAGGTCGGTGGACGAGCGTCGCTTCCTCGACGCGAGAGACCGGAATCATAACCCTCTCTTGGCGCACTCGCCCACCCGGGAGGAATCCGACACGCCCTCGACGGGCTCGGAACAACAGACGCGAAAAGAGCCGTTCTCGCCGCCGCCGGGATCTCGAAAAGAACGGAGCCCGCGGACGCGAAGGCCACGGGCTCCACGAGGGGGGCAGGGCGCGCTGCTCCTCAGGGGAATAGACTCCGCTCGAACGAGCCTCGAGAGCCATTCTCGTAGAAGAGAACGTTCCCGAAGGCGGGTGGTTTGGGGACGCGTTCAACGAACTCTCGAGGATCGATGGCGCGACGACGTGTCACGCCTCGATGGTCGGTCGTCAAATCTCCTTCAGAGGGTGCGTCGCGTCGGCGAACGTGTCGACTTCGCAGCCGAAGCCGCGCAGCAAAGACAGGTAGAGGTTGGCAAGGGGTGTATTCTTTGGGAAGCGGAGGTGTCGGCCCGGGTGGAGGAGCCCGCCCGCGCGACCGGCCAGCAGAATGGGAAGCTGATCGTGGTTGTGGCGATCGCCGTCCGAGATGCCGGAGCCGAAGAGCACGGCGGAGCGATCGAGAAGGGAGCCTTGGCCGTCGTCGATGTCCGCCAGGCGATCGAGGAAGCGTTTGAATTCCTCCACGTGGAAGCGGTCGATGCGCCGCAACTGTGCGAGTTTGTTCTTGTCCTCGCCGTGGTGAGAAAGGTCGTGATGCCCCTCCGAAATGTCCAGGTGAGGGAACGTCGCGTTGCTGCCGGCATTCCCCAGCATGAATGTGGCCACGCGTACACGATCGGTTTGGAGGGCCAGTGACAGGATGTCGAACATGCGGCGGATCTTGTTTCGCCGACCGCCGCCTCCTTGGAGGACTTGCTCCGCTCCCTCGGGCAGGTCGACGTCATCCCGATCCGCTTCGAGCTTCTTCTCCAGTTCCCGCACGGCGTCCAGGTACTCGCCGAGCTTGGCCCGGTCCTTGCCGCCCAGACGTCGTCGGAGGTCGTTCGCGTCTTGGAGAACGAGATCGAGCAGGCTCCGCCGCCGCGCCGCGACCTCGCGCTTGGCGGCGGCATCCATGGCCGCGTCCGGGTCGCCGAAGAGGCGTCGGAACACATCCTTGGGGCGGGTCGCCTTCGGCACAGGCGTTCCCGGGGCCTTCCATGAGATGCAGCTGGTGTAGGCGCAGCTGTATCCCGAATCGCAAGAGCCGGCGCGGCGGCCGCGATCGATGCCCAACTCCAACGAGGGCAAGAGGGTCTTGCCTCCTATGCGCCGGGCGAGGACCTGGTCGACCGAGACACCGGCCTGGATGTCGGCACCACCTGTTTTTTTCGGATGGGAAGCCGTGAGGAAGCTCGCCGCGGCGCGGGCGTGATCGCCGGGCCCGTCGCCGTGGGGGCGCGCCCCGTCCAGCGTGAGTCCCGAGAGAACGCTGACGTCACCCCGTCGATCCATCAGGGGCCGGAGAGCGTGGGGGAGGGCGAAGGACTTGCCCTCGCGGCGGGGAAACCAGTCGTCCGTTTTCACACCGTTGGGAGCGAAAACGAAAACGGCGCGAAGCGGTCGAGCTTCCGAAACGCCGCACGCCGGCGCCATCGCATCCAGGAACGGCAACGCCAACGAGGCCCCCGCGCCTTTCAGGAAAAGCCTTCGATCGAGGTGCAATCCGCGAATGACTTGGGGCATGGTGGTTTTCCTTTCAGGGCGCCGTCGTGCGGAACCGAAACGCGTCCAGGCCGACGATGGCGAGGACGGCATCCTCCAAGGTCGTATCCAAGCCGGGGAGACGGCCGGCGGCCGCCGCCAGTCGAACACGGTCGGCGCGTCCGGCCTTCCTTCCCACCCCGTACAGGAAGAGCTTGTGGAGCAGACTCCTCAGAAGACCGTCGTGCTCGGTGAGAACGGCGTCGAGTTCGGCCGCGCCGTCGACCTCGCGTCCCCCCGGGAGCTCGCCGCGAGCGTCGATGGCGTTCTTGCCGTCGCGATCACGCCACCGGCCGACGGCGTCGAAATGCTCGAGAGCGAATCCGAGGCCGTCCATGCGCTCGTGGCATGACGCACATTCCGGCTGGGCGCGATGGGCTTCCAGGCGCTTTCGAAGACTCGCCGTGTCGGTCACCTGGGATTCGTCGAGGCGGCTCACGACTCCGGGGGGTGGGGGCGGTGGAGGGGCGTCGAGGAGGTTTTCGAGAATCCATTTGCCCCGTTTCACCGGAGAGGTCCGAGAGGCATGGGACGTGAGCGTCAAGATGGCGGCCTTGCCGAGAAGTCCACGTCGGCGATCGTCCGACCATACGTGGGGCTGAAAGCGGCTGCCTTCGATGCCTTTCACGCCGTAGTGACGGGCGAGCCGCTCGTTCAGAAACGTGGTCCGACTCATGAGGAGGTCGCGCAGGGGGCGGCGCTCCTTCAGGATGAATCGGAAGAACAGTTCCACTTCCCGAGCCATCGAACGCCGGAGCGCATCGTCGAAGCGAGGAAAGAACTTGGGGTCGGGGGTCGCATCCTCGAGATTCCTGATCTCCAACCACTGCCCCGCGAATCCGCGAGCGAGCGCTTCGGAACGAGCATCGCGCAGCATGCGACGGGCCTCCGCGAGGAGGACATCCCCACGCCCCAATTGGCGCTTTCTTGCTCTCTCGAGGAGGGCCGCGTCGGGCGGGCTGCTCCACAGGAAGTAAGACAGGCGGTTGGCGAGGGCATAGTCGTCCACGGGTAGGGTCTTGTGCGTCCGTCCTTTGCCTCCCGGTTCGGCGCGAAAGAGAAAGTGGGGCGAGACCAGGAGCGCCGTGAGCACCTCCCTCATCGCCTGTCGGAAACTTCGCCCCTTGTCCGTCTCGCGGACGAGGAAGCGAGTGAAGCGGCGCACTTCGCCGATGCGGGCCGGGCGGCGCCAGAGATCCAGGATAAGGGGAGGCAGAATCCTGCGCGCTCGCTGTCGCGTCGGCAGTTTGGGACGGTCGGGAGCGAAGATGCGTCGATGGGCCGCCGGCAGCGGAATCGGATCCGTGGGCCCCTTCACCTCCACCCAGTCGACGTAGAGATTGCGATCCCTCTGAGACGGGTCCTCGGCGTCCGGTTCGTAGAAATCGTTGAGGAAGGTGACGGCGAGACGATGCCGTCCCGCGGGGAGGCGGACGTGCGCGACCCGTTCTCCCGGTCTCCGGCGGATCTCCGGCACGTCCCAGACTTGCAATCGATCTCGATCCAGGGAAAGAGCCATCCGAACGGGATCTTCTCCCGCCTGGTCGCCGAAGGCTCTCACCGTGATGATGTAGTCGCCGTCGCGAGGGAGCAGAATCGAAGCGAATACCGTCCCACGGGAGTAGAGCCTCGCCACGTTTCCCTGGCCGACGGCGTCCTCGAGTTTCGAGGACATGTCTTCGCCCTCGATTCTTCGAACGGGGGGGTGTTTGGGGTCCTCCAGGGAGATCGCTCGGCGAGCCAGATCCTCCGCCGCATCCAGGTAGGTCTCCATGTGGAGCAAAGAGAACGACATGGCGTCGCCCATGTTGTCGAATCCGTAACCCAGGTTGTCGGCGGGAAAGGCCGCCGATTTTTCGGTGACGAGGCCCAGACGATCTCTCGTGGTCCGGTCGTACTCGAAACGGGAAAGCCGCCTCAGCGTGACCCGGCCGGGCTCGGCGGGGTCTTTTTCCGCGGCGCGTGCGAGAAGGGCATCGACGGTAGCCGCGAAGGCCTTGCGTTCCGCGGGAGAAGGAAACGTCTCGCCCGCGGGCGGCATCTCTCCCCGGGCCACCCGGTTGCGGGCCTCCCTCCATCGCTCGAGGTCGTCCAGCCCGGGCGCGTCCCACGACAGGGCCGTCACGTCGAGGCCCGCTTCCGGCTCCAAGTCCCCGTGGCAATCCACGCAGAAGCGATCGAGGAAATCTCGGGGGTTCTGGGCCGAAAGCGGTCGGCTGAGATGGGCTGCAAGAACGATCCCGAGGAGTTGGAAAATGCGGTAGGCCATGGGGTTGCAGTATAGCGACCCCTCCGGGACGCTGAGCTTCATTTTCCGGATTGGAAAATCTCGATTTTTTTTCGACCGCTTTGGGGAAGGAATCCGCTCAGGGAGTTGCCCCCCTTCGGTTGTCGATCGCAAGCCCTGGCTGGGTTGGAAGGACGGGGTGGTCGCGCCAACACGCCCAGCGCCGCCCCATGAACTCCGGTGAGCCTCGAGGTCCCCACGCCTTCGAGGCTCGCCGGTTTTTTTTCGCCCATCGGGGAATTCTCCCGGTGCGGCGGACGGACCGGGGGGGAATCCTCCGCGAAGACTCAGACCCGGGTGCTTGCTGGGCGCGTGGGTTCGAACCGTGCTGTGAAGTGCCTCAGCCAGGGCGCCTCCTCGACGATTCTGAGTCCTCGGAGGGTGTCGGCGCGCTTCACCACATCCAAGATCACCTCGATCACGTAGTCCATGTGGGACTGGGTGTAGGTGCGCCGGGGAATGGCGAGACGAACCAACTCCATGGGAGCAGGAATCTCCCCACCGTCCGCCGATTTCTTCCCGAACATCACGGACCCGATTTCGCAGCCCCGAACCCCTCCGCTCAGGTACAACTCCGCCGCCAGGGCTTGGGCGGGATACTGATGAGGTGGGATATGGGGAAGGAGGGCCTTCGCATCGATGTAGACGGCATGTCCTCCGGGAGGCCGCACGATGGGGACGCCCGCCTCGGTGAGCGAGTTCCCCACGTAAGCGGTCGCTCCGATGCGGTAGCGGAGATATTCCTCGTCCAGAACCTCTTTCAAACCCTGGGCCACGGCGGCGAGATCGCGGCCAGCCAGGCCTCCGTAGGTGGGAAAGCCCTCGGTGAGAATCAGAAGATTGCGGCATCGGCGTGCCAGATCCTCGTCGTTCATGGCCAAAAAGCCGCCCATGTTCGCAAGCCCGTCCTTCTTGGCCGACATCGTGCAGCCGTCAGCCAGGGCAAAGAATTCCTGGGCGATCTCCTTGGGGGATCGCCGGCCCTGCCCATCTTCTCTTTCGCGGATGAACCACGCATTCTCGGCGAATCGACAGGCGTCGAGGAAAAAAGGAATCCCCGACGCGCGGCAGATGGCGGACACGCCTCGAAGGTTCTCCAGGCTGACCGGTTGACCGCCTCCGGAGTTGTTGGTGATGGTCATCATCACCAACGGGATGGTCTCCCTGCCGTGCTCCGCGATGCAGGCTTTCAGAGCATCGAGATCCATGTCGCCCTTGAAGGGCGCTTCGGTGGCCGGATCGAGGCCCTCCTTGCGGACGAGATCCACGGCGACGGCGCCCTGGTATTCGATGTTGGCGCGGGTCGTGTCGAAATGGGTGTTGTTCGGCACGATGTCTCCGGGCTTCAAGAGTGTCGCGAAAAGGATCTTCTCCGCGGCGCGACCCTGGTGGGTGGGGATGATCTCCGAGAACCCGGTGATGTCTCGGACGCAGTCCGCAAAATCGTGGAAAGAACGACTCCCCGCATAGGATTCGTCGGCATCCATCATGGCCGCCCACTGGCGGGACGACATGGCGCCGGTACCGGAATCCGTGAGCAGATCGATCGTCACCCGGTCCGCGTCCAGCCCAAAGAGGTTGTAACCCGCGTCGACGAGCGCCTTCGCCCGCTCCTCGGGCGTCAGGAGAGGGATCGACTGGGTGGCGTAGATCTTGAAAGGCTCGATGATCGTCTTGAATTTCATGGGGTGACTCCTCGAGGCACGTCCTTTGCAACTGGCGGGCCATCCTGGAGATGAATCATGAGCGACGACTTGCGAGCGCGGTGCCGCGCCTTGAAGGCTCTCGTGGGCAATACCCCCCTGCTGGGAATTCGATGCCTTTGGGAAGGGCGGACTTATACGATTCACGCGAAGCTGGAGACCCTGAATCCCACGGGAAGCGTCAAGGATCGCATGGCCCTCCAAATCCTCGATGAAGCCGTCGCGTCGGGCGAGGTCGACGAAAGCTCCATCATCGTGGAGGCGACCAGCGGCAACACGGGCATCGCCTTCGCGTCCCTGGGGCGTGCCCTCGGGTTGGCCGTCCGCATCTACATGCCGGACTGGATGAGTCGCGAACGCAAGCAGTTGATGGCGTCGTTCGGCGCCGACGTCGTCGACATCAGCAAGGATGAAGGAGGCTTTGGGGGAAGCATTCAGAGGGCCCGTGAGGATGGAGTCTCCGATCCCCGTGTCTTCTTGCCGAGCCAGTTCGAGAATCCGGCCAACGCACGGGCGCATTCGCAAGGGACTGGGCCCGAGATCATTCGGGAGCTGGAAGATCAGGGGCTTCGTCCCACGGGATTCGTGGCGGGGGTCGGCACCGGCGGAACCGTCATGGGAGTGGCGGATGTGTTTCGGACGATCGGCGCGGCCGTTCATCCTCTGGAGCCCAGCAACTCTCCCACACTGAGGACAGGGCATCGCGTGGGGGCCCATCGCATCCAAGGGATCAGCGACGAGTTCATCCCGGACCTCCTCCGCCTGGACGAACTGGACCACATCGTGGATGTGGATGACGGAGATGCCATTCTCATGGCGCAGAAACTCTCCTCCGTTCTGGGCCTCGGTCTCGGCATTTCTTCCGGAGCGAATTTCCTGGGGGCCCTGCAGGTCGCCCGCGAGCAAGGTGACGGCGCCGTCGTGGCGACGGTGTTTGCCGACAGCAACAAGAAGTATCTCAGCACCGACCTGTTCCGAGAGGAACCCGCTCAGCCCGATCACATCGCCCCATCGGTGGAACTTCTGAGCTTTTCCGCTCGACGTTACGACCCTCGTGAATGATCAGATCGGAACCATCTGGTCGCGCAGGGGTTCAAGGATGACAATGCTTCCTCGCGACGGGGAGACGACGCAACGAGCAAGGGGGTGGGGAAGTGTCCCGAGACTGGAAAGAGATCTGGCGAAGGCCGTGGCTGGGGCGAGGTCGCCCTTTGGCGACCCTCCTGCCCGAGGCCGTCGAGGGTGGCGGGGCCGTTCTCGAACGGGAACTCGAAATGAAGTCCCAGCGGTCGCCCCTGGCGGCACGAGCCTTGGCTCGCTTTCTCATGAAGGAGGATCGATTCGCCAAGGCATCCGAGACTCTTGTCCTGGCGCAAGCCCGTTTCCCGAGCGACGAGGGATTGAAGCGCGAGGCCGCTCTGTGCACCCGTCGACGGTGGGCGCCGGTCCAACGAGGTTTTGCATACCTGGCGGACAAGGACCCGGAATCCGCACGCACGGCATTTCTCGCGGCGATGTCGGAGATTGGAGAGCGGGTGCCGCTGGATGGCCTCCCCCGGGTTCTCGTCGGTATCGGTTGGGCGGAGCGTGACCTCGGTCGGCCCGCCATCGCCTTGGCGGCTTTCCTCCGGGCCCATCGTGTCGATGCGAAGGCCTTCGAGCCCCTCTTCGGTGCCGGTCTGGCCCTGCGTGACCTTGGCAGGGAGGAGGAGGCCCGCGTGCGCCTGGCCCAAGCCGCGCATCGCAATCGTCTCGCCTCGTCGCCCCTCGCTTTCATCGGTTGGTGTCACTACGAACTCGGCCGATGGGAGCCCGCGGAGCGAGCGTTTCGGGCGGCGCGGCATCTCGGACCCCAGGACCCGGAGGTCCTTTGGGGGGCTGCCTGGTGCGCATGGCGGCGCGGCGCGGACACGCTCGCCCTGGATCGCTTCCGCGACGCTCTCGGTCGTGCAACGCACCGCTCTCTCGACGACTTGGCGGAACTCGTCCTGCACGATGAAGTGTTCCGGGGGTTGGCCGAGGACCTGGCTCGAGCGGCCCGTCGAGACGGCCGAGAAGCTCTGGCGCTCGATGCGGCCCGTCGGGCGGGTTCCCGTGATCTCGAGGCGAGTCTGCTCCTCGAACAGGATCGCATGGACGAAGTCCTCGCTTTGGAGGGGGCCACCATGCCCCTTGTGCGGGCTCGCTTGCGCGCGGCGCTTCGTCTGAAGGATGCCCAGCGAGCGCTCGCGGAGGCAAAGAGCCTTCCCGACCCTGAGCGCGCCCTGGCCGAAGGAGAGGCTCGCCTCCTCACGGGCGACGAGGAAGGCGCTCTCGATGCCTGGACGCGGGGCGCGGCCGCCGGAGAGCCGGACGCTCTCCATCGCCGTGCCGACCTGGCACGACGCAGGGCGCGCCGCCCGCTGCTCGCTTTCGATGATGCGGCGCCTCCCGCGGCCGACGGGGAGGGTGCGATCGCCCGCGAAGCGGTGCTCGTCGCGCAGGCCCGGCGGCTGGCCCGTTCGGGTGCCGTGCAAGAGGCTTTGGCCCGCCTCGAGAACTTGGTGGGCGCGTCGGCTCGCGCGTGCCGAGAGGAAATCGTTCCGACGGCGGAGGCGACGACGGGCCGCGGACATCTCGCGGCGCGTCTGGCAGGTCTTCGCCCCCGCGGACGGCCTCCCCGAGATTCGTGGGGGCGGTGCGCAGGGTATCTGGCGCGACCCTCGCGCCGTACACTCGTCCAAATGAGAAAAATCCTGAGACGTTGCCCCGACGACCCGCTCATCCAAGCAGCTTTTCGCGCTCTCGACCGCAAGTTGGAGACCCGATCATGAACGACACGCCTCGGTCCCGCCTCCGTTTGAAAAAGGACCTGGAGATACGGGACGAGAACGGGAAAACCCTGGCCCTCGATCCGACGAGCGGTCGGATTTTTCTCCTCAACGCGGCGGGGAAGATCGTGTTCGACGCCCTGAGGTCCGGCACGACCCGCGAAGGGATTCTGGAGAGTTTGGAGACTGCCTACCCCGGCGAGGATCGCGACCGATTGGAGTCGGACCTCCATCGCGTCCTCCTCGACTTTGCAAGGGAAGACCTGATCGATGTCTCTCATTTGTGAAAACACCGTCGTGGCCGTGACGGGGCTGGATGCGGGAGCCAATCCCCATCCCGGCGCCGAGGTCGCTCTGGCGCTCAGGAGCGATCCGGAGTTCAAGGGACGCATCGTGGGGCTCGTCTACGACACGATGGTGACCGGCGGTTGGATGGACGATCTCTTTGACGAGGTCCACCTGACCCCCTGGCCGGGCGACGACGAGGCCATGTGGTTGCGCCGGTTGCTCGAGCTTCGTCGGCGCGTCGGGATTGACGTGATCCTCCCGTGCCTGGATTCCGACGTCCCCACGCTGGCCCGGCTGGCGCCCAGACTGCGCGCGGTGGGGCTGCACGCCCTCATGCCTTCGGAGAAGGCCGTGAAGTCGCGGTTCAAGTGGAATCTTTCCGAGCTTGCGAGGAGGGCTGGGGTCTCCACACCCAGAACCGCCGTGCTCTATGACGCGGATCAAATCCATCCTCTGGCCGGCTGGAGATACCCGGTTTTCATCAAGGGGGCCCTCGCCGACTGCCGCAAGGCTCATGATCGAGAGGAGGCGGACTATCTGTTTCGCGTGATGGCACGGCGGTGGGGGTATCCGGTTCTGATTCAACAGCCTCTTGCCGGCACCGAATACCTGATGACCGGAGTGTGCGGTCGGCCGGGTATCCCGCACGGCGCCTTCATCGTCAAGAAGGTGCGCACCACGGATTTGGGCAAAGCGGTTGCGGGCGTGACCGTCGACCATCCGCTCGTGATGGATCTGGGGCGCCGTCTCCTTGAAGAATTGAAATGGGTGGGACCCTTCGAGGTCGAGTTCCTGCAGGATGCGGGCCGCGAGGACTTCCATCTCATCGAGATCAACGGGCGATTCCCCGCGTGGATCTCCTTTGCCGCCCATCTGGGGTTGCCCATCGTGACGGACGCCGTTCGTTTGGCCCTGGGGGGAGAGGTTCCACGGAGGTCGCCTCCTCCGGCCGGCCTCCATTTTTCTCGCACGTTCCGGTCGGTGCGCGGCCGAGTGTTGGACAGTCCGGCGATCCGGGCCGCGGCTCGGGTCGAGGCTTCGGAGGACAGAACAGCATGAAGACCTTTTTGAACGTCGTCCTCGTGGCTCTCTTGTGCAGCGGCGGCTGGGCCCAGAGTTCCCGCAAGATGGGACTCACGGGCTGGGACTACTTCCAACAGAAACGCTACGCCGAAGCTCTCGAACTTCTGGAGAAGGACCACCGGATGTGGCCCAAGATCCACGAGATCGTGGACGGAATCGGCTGGTGCCACTACTTCCTCGGACATGTCGACGAGGCCGAGCGTTGGTTCAAGAAAGCTCTCGAGCTGGAAGAAGACTATCGATTCTCGAAGATGGGTCTCGAGGCCGTGGCGCGGGCCCGGCAGAAACCTCTCCGCATCGCCCAGGAGCTGCTCGAGTCCGGGCGTTACGCCGAGGCGGAAAAGTCCTTCTCGGAGTTGATCGCGGACAAGGGCAACCGCGGCAAGGATGTTCAGTCCGAGGCTCTGAACGGCCGCGGTTACGCCCGGTATCACCTCGGTCGATACAACGAAGCGATCAAAGATTTCACCCGCGCGCTGCGGATTTCGAAGGACAATCCAGCGAGCCTCATCGGGCTCGGCGACGTGCAGTACGCCCGGCGGCGGTGGAATGAGGCGGAGTCCGCCCTCGAACGGGCTCTCGAGATCCAGCCGGACCACCTGCTCGCTGCGTTGACCTACGGGTGGTGCGCTTATCGTCGTGGGCGATTCGATGACGCCGAACGACGTTTTCAGACGGTCCTCGAGGGGCACCCATCGTCCTGGGGAGCTTGGCTGGGCCTGGGTTGGGCCCGCCTCAAGCGACACCGCGAGCCCCAGGCTCTCGAGGCGTTTCGCAAGGCCTTGGAGCTGTCGCCTCAAGCTCTGACCGCCGATCTCGCCGCCTGGATTCGAGCGGACGAAAGCCGACGGTCGCTCTGGATTCCGTATGGTTATTCTCTCATCGAGGCCGGTTCCTATTCCGCTGCGCTCGGTGTCTTCCGCTCTTTGCCTCCGAACGTTGCAGCCCGGGATGCCGCTTTGGGTGAAGCCATCGCTTCTTTGAACCTGGGTGACAACTTGGGCGCGCTGCGAGTCGCCAAGGGACTTCTCGACCGGGGATTGGATCCGGTGCGCGCCTTGCTCACGCCCTTGAACGACGGGAAGTCCTCCAAGGTCCAGGTCTCCGCGAGTACGGTGGCTGGGTGGGCGTCCCTGCGTCTGGGGGACCTGAAGGAGGCCAAGATCTTTTTCGATCAAGCTCAGGCCTTGCCGGGAAAGTGGCCGGATGCCCTCACCGGGCTCGGCTGGGTCGCTCTCGCCGAAGCCGCCTACCCCGCGGCGGAAGACTACTTTCGGGGGGCGCTGGGGCTTCTGCCCGAGTACCCGGGCGCCCTGACGGGTTTGGCCAAGGTCAAGGCCTGGAGGTATCAGGACTACGACCGAGCTTGGACGGCCCTGAACGCCGGGGACCTGGACCGCGCGGAGAATATCCTTCAGGCACTCCGCGTCGATTCTTCCGGGCGGTTTCCCGCGGCGCGCTCCGACCTGATCGACTACTCCCTGGGGAAGATCGCGGAATTGCGAGGTCAAGCCGCGCAAGCCGCCCAGCTCTACGCGGCGGCCCTCGACAAGAATCCCGCTCTCGTCGAGGCGCGCGTGGGACAGGGGTGGGCCTTGTTGACATTGGCGCGTTACCAGGAGGCCGTCGATGTGCTCGAGAGAGTTCTCTCCGTGCGCCCTGCGGACCCGCGGATTCCCCGGATGATCTCCAGAGCGCTGGTGGAGATGGGAAAGACGGACGAAGCCGTGCGTCGCCTCGAGGGTTGGGTGAAGGTGTTCCCCCGCGATGCGGAGCTCAATGAACGTCTGGGTTCCCTTCTGGAGGGCCTCGGGCGCCGGGTCGAGGCTCGTATCGCCTATTCCGCCGCTTTGAGCACCGACCCGGATCGCCTCTCGAAAAAGCAGTTGTCGGCCCTCCTCGCCCAGCAGGAGTACTACCCCCTTCATGGTGTGCGCGCCTGGGCTCTTTACTCCCGGGGACGCTACGCGGAGGCCCTGAAGAGCTTCGAGGCGGCGCATGAACTCGAACCGGGCGAGGTGGGGCACCTCAAGGGACTGGCTTTGACTCTTGCGGCGCTCGGGCGACTGAAGGAAGCGGTCAAGCAGGCCGACGCCTACCTGGAACATCTCGGGAAGTCCCCCTCGGACCTCGCGGAGCGCCGAAGTCTTCTCGTGACCTTGGGGTGGCGAGCCTACGGCGCGGGGGATTACAAGCGCGCCCTCGACCTTTTTCGCGGCGTGCGCAAAAAGGATGGTGACGACACGGCGGATGTCGCCAATGCCTTGGGCTGGACGTGGCTCCGGATGAACAAACCGCTGCGCGCCCGGGAGTGGTTCCTGAAAGCCTTGGCGCAGTCGCCGCGTTTGGAGTCGGCGCTGGCGGGGCTCGAAGCCGTGAAAGGAGCGCTGAACCCATGAAGAGGTGGATCGTCGTGGATGCCGCCGACGGACCCGAGAGCGGCGGAGGAGCAGCGCTTGCGCGCGCCCTCGCCCGCCGACGCGTCGAGCATGAGGCCTGGATTCTCGATTCCCACGCCGGCGGCGCCCCTGACGGCAGCCGTTGCCTGGCCCCCGCAGCCTTGGGACGAGCCCTGAGGACGCTGGACGATGATCCCCGAGTCGTTCCGGGAAGTCTTGACGGCGCGTCCGCGCTCCGGTCGAAGCTGGGCGAACTCGGAAGCGACGCCCCGGAATCCTTGCGGCGCCTCCTGGGGGAACCGTCAGGGCGCGCCGCACTGTTCGCCGCGTCGCGGTGGCAGCTTCCTCATGCCCCTTTCGCTCTCATCGAACGCCCGGAGAGGGAGGCCATGAAGCGAGACTTCGCCGCCAGTCATCTGATGGGGGAAGACGGCCGCGTGCAGCCCGTGTCGGATGGCGAAGCCGCATGGTTCGAATCGCGGGCGATCATTCGTCGCGAGGGGGCTCCGGCGGTGCTCCTGGGGATGCCCGGCGCCGCGCTCTACGCCATCGCGATGACCGTGAAGGCGGGGCGCCCCGCGGCCGCGGGCGCAGTCCTTGTGGATCGCGGCGCATCGCTGGCGAGGGCGGCGCTCGCGAGGAGCGTCCAACCCGACGGTCTCCGCGCCTTCCTCTCCAAGGTCGCCCGTCGCTTCGACGCCGACGGCATCAAGACGGTCTGGGCGGTGTCCGCGCGGGGAGAGTCCGATCTCTTGCTCGTTACGGTTCACCCGACGCCTCCGGATTGGCTGGGTTTGTTCGGCGAGGACGGGGGAGTTCTCCTGGGGGCTCTGCTCGACGACGAGGGTTCGAGGAAGGAGACCAAACGGTTTCCCCTGCTCGCTGCCGGGCTCTACCACGCGTCGGTGCCCGTGGATGAACGACTGGACGAATCGCTGATCCTGCAACGTCGGGAGGAATCGGAATGACCGCAGATTATGAAGCACCCCGTCTCATGGCCTTGGACGGATCGCTGGGACTGAAGCCGCCCCATCGTGGGCGACGAGCGGATGATGCGGGAGACGCTGCGAAGGCCTTGGATCGCATCGAGCGACATGGGTCGCCTCTCATGGTCTTCGACGGCGACGTGCTGAAGGCCAGTTACGAGGGCTTCCTCGGGGCGTTCCGGAAACACTGGCCCAAGACCCGCGTCGCGTATTCGGTGAAGACCAACTACCTCTCGGCCATCGTCGGATTGATCCATCACCTCGGCGCGACCGTGGAGGTGGTCAGTGGGTTCGAATACGCCATCTGCCGGCGACTGGGGATTCCCGGCTCAAAGATCCACTTCAACGGGCCATGGAAACGCTCCGACGAAATCGCCGAAGCATTTGCCCAAGGATCGCCCGTGAACCTGGACAACCTCGACGAACTCCTCCGCACCGAATCCATCGCCGCGAAGGTCCCCGGCGTCCACACGGTGGGCATACGGGTCAACATGGAAGTGAGCTATCCGCCGTGGGACAAATTCGGGTTCAATCTGACCAGCGGCGATGCGTTACGGATGGCTCGGCGAATCTCGGAGAACGATCGACTCCGTCTCGGCGGTCTCCACATGCACATCGGCACCTACATTCCCAATCCGGATCAGTACCGCAAGGGGGCGGAAGCCTTGGTGGAGCTGGCCCTGAGGATCCGAGACGAGGTGGGGGAGGCCCCGACGGTCCTGGACATGGGCGGAGGCTATGCGTCCGGCAATCGATTGCGCGGGCAGATGTTGCCCGGCACCGCCACGTCGCCCACGCCGGAAATGTACGCCGAATGTCTGACGGGCCCGCTTCTCGATGCGCAGGATCGCCACGACTACGAACCCGAACTCGTCCTCGAGCCGGGTCGCGCCCTCGTCGACGATTGCGGCGAACTCTTCTCCACCGTCGTGGCGGTGAAGCCTCTGTTGGGCGGCGGGAAGTCGGCCATCATCGACGGCGGCGTCAACGTGCTTCCCACGGCCTATTGGTATGACCATGAATGCCTCCCCGTGAACGTGGGCGATCGCCCGCTGGAAAACGTGAAGATCTTCGGGCCCTTGTGCATGCAGATCGACGTGGTGCGCCCCCAAGTCGCACTGCCGTCGCCGAGGCCGGGGGACGTCTATCGCCTCACGCGAACGGGGGCGTACAACTTCAGCCAATCGATGGAGTTCATCTATCCGCGGCCGACCTATCTGTTGCTGTGGGAGGGCAAGGAGTATGTCGTGCGCGAGGCAGAGAGCATGGAAGCCTGCACCCGTGAAGAACGGATTCCTCCCTTCCTGTCAGTCGGGTCCGAGGAGGGCTGAATGAGAAACTGGTCCGGGCGCATCGAGAACACGAGCCGCTCTTTGCTCCGGAGCTTCGGCGCTCTCTTCTTTGCGCCGGGGTCGGTCTCCGGCCTGCTCTTTCTGGTCGCCATCGCGGCCGTCGCTCCCCAAGCGGCGTGGATGGCCGTCACGGGCGCCCTCGCCGCCAACGCGGCGGCCCACCTCCTGGGGGGAATCCCGAAACTGATCGAGGACGGCATCTACGGCTACAACGGGGTGCTGGCCGGGTTGGGGAGCATGGCGTTTCTTCCACTGGGCGAGGCGGGGCTGGAGCCGGTTGCGGGCGGCACGTGGTCGCTCGTGTTGGCGCTCTGCTCGGGCGCGCTGGCCGGCGTCCTCATGTCGCTGTGGATGAAGGCGGGGTGGGCGGAGAAGCCTGGGCTTCCGGCCCTCACGTGGCCGAGCCTGATCGGCGTGTGGGTGTTCGGCGCGCTCTTCAGTTCCTTGGGTCTCGTGACGCTCTCCGCCGACGCCCTTTTTCCTCCGGTCGTCGACGTGGGCTTTCACGGCTGGCTGGGGGTGAAGGGAGCCTTCGAGTTCTGGTTTGACCAAGGATTGCCGTATCTCCCGGTGGCTGTTTTCCTTGTCCTCGGTTTCGCGCTGGAGACACCCCGCCGTCTGCCGGCCGCCGTGACCGCGGTCCTCCTCTCGGTGGCCGCGGGAGGTCTTTTCCTCGGACCGCGCGCACCGCTTCTTCCTAGTTATACCTTCTACACCGCGGCGCCCCTCGCGATGGCGCTCGGTTGGTTCTTCCTCGTGCCGAGCGTGGGAAGCCTCGTTGTCGCCGTCGTTTCCCTGGCGCCCGCCCTCTGGGTCTGGCACGAGGCCGGATTGCTCCTGGAGAGCTGGGACATGCCTCTTTTGACCCTGCCGTTCGCGGCGGTGGGACTGGGTGTCCTGGCGGTGATGCGGCTGGCACCCCGCTCCGCGAGGCGGTTTCTGCCGGAACTCGTCCCCCTGCACCGGGTGGGGCTTCCCGAAGCGAAACGCTACGGGCCGGGGCGCAAGGCCGGGCGCCGTTATTGGGATCAGGTCGCGGCGCTCGCCCGAGCCGATCTGACCGGCGTGCCGGCCAAGCGGATCGAGGATGCGGTGAGTCAGTTCGCCGTGTCGGAGCGCGTGGTGGCCCTCACGGGAGCAGGTCTCAGCACGGAGTCGGGCATTCCCGACTATCGGTCGGGGATCATCGATTGGCAGGTCTACGACCCGGACGAATTGACGTATGCGAGGTTTCTGGCGGACGAGGGAGCCCGGCGCACGTACTGGCGGATGAGTCAGGACTTCTATCTTCTTCTGCGGGAAGCGCAGCCGGCCAGGGGGCATCGCGCTCTCGCGGCTCTGGAGCGGATGGGCAAGCTTCAGGGGATCATCACGCAGAACGTGGATCGGTTGCACCAGAAAGCCGGCTCGAGTTCCGATCGCGTCGTGGAGATCCACGGCCACGAATTCGGGGTCACCTGTTTGAACTGCGGGGCCAAGTATTCACGTGACGAGGTCTACCGCTGGATCCTTCACGGAACCGAGGTCCCCTACTGCATCCACTGCGAGGGTGGTTTCCTCAAGCCCGATTCGATTGCCTTCGGACAGCCCATGCCGTTCGAGGCGAGCCGCCGCGCTCTGGACCTGATCGATCGCTGCGATCTGCTGTTGGTCGCTGGAACATCGCTTTCCGTGGAGCCGGTCTCGTCCCTCGTCGCCCGTGCCGCGGGTCGGGGAGCGCGCCTCATCCTCGTCAATCTGGAGCCCACGGACTTCGACGCCGTCGCCGACGTCGTTCTTCACGGCGTCGCCGGCGCTGTCCTCGACGCCATCGCGAAGAAACTCTCCGAACTCAAACTCTGGGTCGACGTCTGAAGCCTGTCTCCGTGCGGCGGAAGGGATTTCAGTCGTTGTGGAGTTCGAGGGCTCCGGGGGCGGGCTGGGTGAGATGGATGCGGGAGAGTTCGGCCGCCGTCTGTTCCGCCGTGGACTGGATCGCCCGCCGCACGTTCGGATTCGTGTCCTCGGCGAGCACGGCCGGGATGCCGTCATCGCCGTGAACGCGCACCGAGAGGTCGATGGGGATGGCGCCCAAGAACCGGAGCCCCTCGCGTTCCGCCCACTTCTTGGCCCCGTCGGAACCAAAGATCGCGGTTTCCTCGCCGCAGTGGGGGCAAACGAAACCGCTCATGTTTTCGACGACCCCGAGGACCGGCACGTTCACCTGTCGAAACATGTTCAGGGCCTTGCGGGCATCGATCATGGCCACGTCCTGGGGTGTACTCACGAGAACCGCGGACGAGCCCTTGATCTTTTGAGCCAACGTGAGCTGCACGTCCCCGGTGCCCGGGGGCAGGTCGATGATGAGATAGTCGAGGTCGCCCCACTCCACTTCGGAGAAGAACTGCTGCAGCGCTCCGTGGAGCATGGGGCCTCGCCAGATCAGGGGGCGATCCACCTCCACGAGGAACCCCATGGACATCACTTTCACGCCTCGGCACTCGACCGGCATGATGCGCTGGCGTCCCTCGATCGTCGTCGTTTCCGGCTTCTTGTCCTGGATGCCCAGCATATGGGGGATACTTGGCCCATAGAGGTCGGCGTCGAGGATTCCGACGCTGGTTCCGGTCTTCGCGAGCGCGAAAGCCAGGTTGAGGGCTACGGTGGATTTGCCGACTCCGCCCTTCCCCGAGGCGACGGAGACGATGTTCTTGATGGTGAGCGCGTCCGCGGGATCGGACGTGGCGCGGACGCTCGCCGTCATCGATATGGAGATGTTCTTCGGCCATGCCAGGTTGCGCAGGGCCTCTTCCGCCTGTGACTTCATGAGATCCTTCACGGGGCACGCCGGTGTGGTCAACTCGATCTCGAAGCTCACGTCGTCCCCGTCGATGGTCAGTTTCTTGACGAAACCGAGGGCAACGATGTCTCGGTGAAGGTCAGGATCCTGCACCGTGGCGAGAGCCTGAAGCACTTGGTTTTCACGCGAATCACTCATGGGATTCCTTTCGTCCGGAGGAAGGGGTCTCCATGTAACACAGGGTCGCGGCGTCCCAAAGATCCGACGACTCGCTGGACCCTGTTTCGCGCGCTGGCGCTTCCTGACCCCGTTCCACGGCATCTTTCCCCGTTTCCCGGGGTTGATTCCCCGGTGGGAATCGGCTCTATTGAGTTCTCGCAAGCGAGTTCGTCAAGGAAGGTCGCCAACTTCATGTCCTGGACGCTCAAGGTCATCTCGAATGGAGCCGAGGTCTCCTCGCATCGGCTTGACCCCGATGCGACGCTGATGCTGGGTCGGGGCACGAGTCGGGACATCGTGATCAACGATCGCTCGGTTTCGCGTGAGCACTGCAAGGTGAGTGTGACTCCCAACGGTGTGCTGCTCGAGGATGTGGGCGCGGCCAACGGTCTGACGGTGCACGGCCAACGCCTGCCTCGGGTGGTGCTCGGCGACGGTGACGCGTGCCAGCTCGGAATGATCACTGTCGTCGCCCGTAAGACGGCCTCCAACCACACCGGCATGATTCCGCTGGTGGGGCTGATGGAAACCCTCTCCGGGGACGAATCGTCCTCCGGCGGCGCCCAGGAGGGCTTCCCGTCACTCAGTTCGAGCAGCGGCGCCGGCTCCCAAGCTCGCCCCGCGTCCTTGGCCGGTCTCGACGCCACCGCGATTTCCACGACGAAATCCGAGTTCGCGACCCTGGAGAAGGAACGGTTGGCGACGCTCGTCGCAACTGGAAAGAGCCTCGGACAGAGTACGGACCTGGACGAACTCCTCTCCCGCATCATGGATCATCTCTTCGAGATTCTCCCCGTCCGTCGCGCCGTCATCGCGCTCGTGGGAGAGGACGGGAAGGTGGAGGCGAAGGCGGTGCGGCCGGAAGCCGACACCGCGGAACTCTCCAGCGTGGCGAGCCTGAGCATCATCGGACAGGTCGTCGAGAGCGGCGAGGGCAGCATCATTCAGGATGCGGCGCTGGATCAAAAACTGCGGGGCAGCCAATCCATCGTCATCTCCAACATCCGAGCCGCCATCTGCGTTCCCATCGTCGCGAACAATCGCAGTTTGGGCGCGATCTATTGCGACTATCCGGGGCGAGCTCGTCTGTACACCGAGAGTGATCTGGACTTCTTGACCGCCTTCGCGAGCATCGCCGGCGTATCCGTCCAAAACGCGCGGATGATGCAGCGGCTTCGCAACGACGAGAAATTGCAAAGAGACCTCGAAATCGCGGCTGAGATTCAGCAAGGGCTCCTCCCGAATACGGCATTCTCGTTTCCCGGTCTGGAGATCGACTGGGCCTATTGGCCGTCCTTGCACGTCGGAGGCGACTTCTACGACGTCACGGAACTGCCCGATGGCCGAATTGCCTTCACGCTCGGAGATGTCTCCGGCAAGAGCATTCCAGCAGCCCTCTACATGGCTCGAACTTTGAGTTTTCTGCGCGCGACGGTGACCCGCGAGAGCAGTCCCGGAGAAGTCTTGCAGCGGACGAATCGCCTGCTTGACCGTCCGTCCGAACGCGTCATCTTCGCGACGACGTTTCTCATGTTCGTCGACCCGAAGACAGGTGACGTGGAATGGTGCAACGCCGGCCACAATCCGGCCCTGGTGCGTCGACCGGGATACGACGAACCCTTGATGCTGGAGGCGCTGGCGCCCCCGCTCGGGATGTTTCCGGGGCAGGAGTTTCCCACGCGGCATCTCAAACTCGAGCCCGACACCATCGTGACGCTGTACACCGACGGCCTGCCCGAGGCGAGGGATGTGGAAGGGCGCCCCTTTTCGATGGGCCGGGTGAGCAGCATCGTCGATGAACACGCGGAGCGTCCCATCGCCGAAGGAACGCGTGCGCTCCTGACCGCTCTCGAGACCCACATCGCCCAATCCCCCTATCTTCGGGACGACGTCGCGATCTTGAACATCCGCTACATCGCGGCGGATCCAAGTGGTCTTGAATGATCATGCAGAGAGGCTCGTTTTCCCGCTGATCGCCGATTAACTCCGAGTCATCATCGTTTTCAAAACTTGATCACCGTCAAGTCTTGCGCGGACTCGGGCGAGGGACTCTTCATGGACTTGATCCTCAGGCACGAGGTGGAACGTTGCTGCGCGGGTGGCCTCGAGACCGCCCCATGCGAATTGCTCAATGACCTCCTCGTCGATTACCTCCAGGCTACGGGTTTCCTCACGAGTCCGGGTTTGCAGGCGGCGATGAGGCGAACGCGCAGGGATCTGTTTCTCCCCGGCGTGGACCCGAGGGCTTGCTACTCGGATCGTGCCGTTCGCACCGTCGCCGATACATCGGGAGACATTTTGTCCTCCTGCTCGACGCCTTCGATCATCGTCTCCATGGTGGAGGCTCTCGGGTTGCGTGGAAGCGAACGCGTCCTCGAGATCGGAACGGGAACGGGGTATGCGGCGGCTCTTACGGCCCGATCCGCCCCCGACGTGCAGGTCGTGTCGGTCGAATGTATCGAGGCCGCCGCATCGGCTGCGGCCGAACGTGTGCGACTCCTCGGAATCGACGGAGTACACGTGATTCACGGCAACGGTGTCGAGGCGGCACGGGCGCTCGGGCCGTTCGACAGGGTGCTCGTGTCGTGCGGACTGTCGGATCTCCCCGAGGGTCTCGAAGGTCTCTTGGCGCCCGGAGGCCGAATCGTGGCGCCTCTGCAGGGATTCGTTCACAGCTTGGAACGAGCGGGAAGCGGTTGGCGAGGTCGGGTACTCATTCCCGCCGGATTCATCCCGTTGCGGGAGGACGAGAGCGAGGGGTCGGGTTGGAGATGGATCGATCCCGCCGCGTCTCGCGGCACCCAGGCTGTCCGCCGAGGCCACGGCTTTCCAGAGGGCGACGGCCCGGAGGTCTGGCTCGCGGAGCCTCCCTCCGCCGCGACGGCGCTCGACGGGGTCCCGGGTTCGATCCTCCATTCCATGCTCCTCGCCTTTCAAAGTTGCGACGGGCCGCGCTTTTTCGAATGCGCGGAAGAGGAGCGGTCGTGGGGCTTCGGATACGCCGACAAGGGAGGAGTGGTCTTCTGCCGCGTCGAGGGGGACTATTCCTTTCGGCACTACCCGGTCGGTCCGCTGAGCGTCCGATTCGAGGTGTACGGGGACGAGGCTCCGACGGAAGACTTCTTCGCGCGGTTCGAATCCCTGATGACCCTGCCGCCTCTGGCCGGGATCGAGGTCTCGACCGACCGTCACATGTTGCGGGACCGAGAGGTGTTCTCCTGCCTCCGAGGAGAAACGACGTGGGTGTACCATTGCGAGGAGCCGAGCCTTTCCGTGCGTTGATGCGAGGGAGCGACGGGTTAGGATGAACCCTCCATGACGAAGGAGACCGTCTTGACCATCCGCCTGTTGGCCTTCGGAGCCCTCTCCGATCATTTGGGGAGTCGGCCGCTCGAAATGAATTTCGCGACGGGAAGTCGGGTTTCGGACCTCATCGCCCGAGTCGGTCGAGAGTACCCGGCGGCCCAATCCCAGCTGCCCCACTGCATGACGGCAGTGAATCGGGAGTACGTTGAAACAGAGCACGTTCTCGCGGACGGAGATGAAGTGGCTCTGCTTCCTCCCGTGAGTGGAGGTTGAGTCATGAAGCGCATCGTGAAAGTCGGTCCCGAGCCCATCGATCTGGACGCCATCGAGCGAGGATTTTCGACTCCCGAGTGCGGCGCCGTGCTGACGTTTCGGGGTATCGTGCGGGATCATGCCGACGGTCACGTGACGGAGGCCATCGACTACACGTGCTACGACGCGATGGCGAACAAGGAACTCGAAGCCGTCGTCGATCGCTGTCTCGCAGCGCACCCCGTTTCTCATGTTGCGGTCCTGCACCGGACGGGCCTCCTCGAGGTCGGTGAGGCGAGTCTGGGAATCGTGGTGGCGTCCTCACATCGTGCGGAGGCCTTCGCCTGCGCGGCCATGATCATCGACGAGATCAAAAAGACCGTACCGATTTGGAAGCATGAAATCGGCCCGGACGGAAAGCGTTGGGCTTGACATGACCGCCGACCTCCCGGATCGACTCTGCTCGAGTTGCCAGCAATTCGTCAGCCGCGTGGCGGTGTTCTGCGAGCACTGTGGCGCTCGCCTCGATCTGATGCCTCCTTCGCCTCCGTCCGGCGAGGAATTCCCTGAACCGGCGACACCGGATTTCGTCTCCGAGTTCGAGGGGCGGGAGACACGGCGGATGATCGCCGAGATGTTCAACCGGCACCTCGCACTCCTCAAGGACTACCGCAAGCGGCTTCGGCAGCTGGAGCGCCACACGGACGAGATCGAACGTCGCCTCGCAAATCGCACGGGCGAACCTCATTCCCTCGAGCGCAGTGAGCGCATCCAGAGTGACCTCGAAGCCCTCGAGGCGATCGGAGACCACTGGGAGGAACTCCAGCTTTCCTACAATCAGGAATCGGAGGCACTGGACGAGGAATTCCTGGATCGGTTCGCCGAACTCGAGTTGGACGTGGACCTCCCCGAAGACCTGCGCGACCGTATCGACAAGGAACTCACCGTGATGAACCAGATGCTGGATCGCACCAGCGAACGGTTGACGTCGCTGGGGGCTTTGGGCAACGGTTTGATCGCCCGTGCCGCGGGGAAATGGGTCGGTGGGGAGACGACGAACTCGGGAAGTCTCTTCTGGCCGACCTTGGCGTGGAGTGTCGCGGTCGCGGGGCCCTCTGTCTGGGCTCGCTTCGCCGAGGGCCTACCGTGGCTTCGATCCGCCTCGTTCCTCGTTCCCGGCCTCATCGCTTGGCTCCTGTTTCTGTGGGGCGTGCGTGGCCGTCGCCGCTCCTGAGGGCAGTTCGGGCTCACGATATATCTCATGTTATACAATTCATACCTTGAAGGGGGCGTCGCCGTGGCGCCGACCCCTTGGGGGCCGAGGTTTTCTAGGGAGGGCTTCCGTTTGGAGGGCCCCCCGTCGTATCATAAGCACTCCGTATGAGGTGAGGTCGGGTTCCCTGGGTGTCCAGTCAAAGGAAACCGCCCTCGATTTCGCGGACGTTCACGCGTCCGTTGCTCGGGACGAATCTGTCTCGGAAAGGTGAAGCTATGATGCGCACTCAGACGCTTTGTGCCCTGCTCCTGACGCTCATTTTCGCGACGTTCCAAGCGAGTGGTCAGGCGCAACTCTCCTCTCTTACTCCCACCCAGGTGGCGCCTCCGCCCGTCGGGTTCGAAATGTCGGTCCGTCTGGATCAGAAGTCCCAGATGTGTCTGGTGGACATCCAGGGGGCGCCCGCATTCGAGTGGGTGGCTCTCGAAGCTGTCGTCACGAATCAGTTCGCGGGCGGGATGACCTTCGTTCAGACCTTCACCCAGTTCTATCAGGCCGACCACATGGGGCGAGTGAGTTTCGTGCAGGGCCTGCATTCGTCGGCGATGGTGTTGTCGTCCAGTGCGGACATCCACGCCATGTACGTCGAATTCTATTCTCCTTCGAATTACGTCATCCACGACACCCCTCATTGGGTGATGACGGGAGTGCATCTCAACAGTGGGCACTCCATCGCCTCGCAGTCTCCTCGCGCTTATGAATCCATCGTGAGCGCAATACGTTCGCCCCTGTCGCCTCGGGGACCCCGACGCGACGTGCGATTCCCGGCAGTGACCAACGCTTTCACGTTGGATGACTCCAGTGCTCCGACCCCGGATGGCCTCTCGGGGAGTGGAACCTGGTACGCGGCGGGCCCCGCCAGCATGTACCAGGCTTCTTCCGGACCGGCCGGCGTCTTCACTGCCAATTGACCGCAGAAGGGAATCGGAGCGAACGATGGAACTGCAAGAACTGAAACAACGAACCCAGGCGACCATGGCCGAGAAGGCTCTGCCGCGAGGGACCCGAAGGTTGGCCTACGAGTTCTCCGACCTTCTCGGTCGCGTCACCGAGGTGGCGGAGTCGGATGAAACGCCGGACCGGACCCGCGGAAAGGCTTGGGAATTCCTCGTCTGTCTGACCGGACGCGCTGCGGAGCATGGCGAGCAATTCCACCAGGAGGCCTTCCTGCTCAACTTCGTCGGTGAGGCCCTCGTTCGGGCGGATTATCGAAGCGAAGCCGTCCTCGATTTTCTCAAGACGGGGCTTTACTTCTACGGATTGGCTCATATCGAGCGATTCCACCGCGCTCAGTCATTCTCGTACATGTCGGCTCATGCGGAACTGATCTCGGAATACTTCGCGCGCGCCGCCATGAAGGCCCTCGTGAGCTTCGGACGGGAGCGAATCGCCGAAGGCCGCCCGTTCTGCTTGGTCCACCACTATCTCAATGCTCTCAAGAAACGCTACTGGGCGACCCGGCGTGAAGAAGAAGACGCGCTGAGCGTCTCCGTCTCTTTGGATGCCGTCGGGGACGCTGGAGTTTCTCAGCATGTCAGCCCGCCAGTTGCCGAATCGATCGAGCCGGCGAAGTCGGAGGACCGGGTTGCCTTGATGATTCGGATCTTCGGGACGCGTTTGACCGAGTTGCAGCAACGGATCTACCTCCATCGCCATCCCGTCGCCGTGCAAGCGCTGTACGGGGAGGAGGGCCGACTCGAGGACGAGTTACGGGCCCTGGTGAGTGAGGCCCGGCAAGATGAGGGTGCGCGCCTGACGTGGATGGAGATTTCTCATCGGTACGGCCTGGCGGAGAAATCGGCAAAGCGCGAGTATCTGAGATCACTTCTCGTGCTCCTCGGAGAGGCTTCGGAGGCCATTCACACGGATCTACGACAACCCCACTTCGTCCGCCGCGTTCTTCGCAGCCTGCGCAGTGTGATTCAGGAACGCGATCTCAAACTGCGGGACGGATCGGGTCGCGGGTTGGGGAGGATCGTGGAGCGCTGGGAAATCGCCCTGCGGCTCGTCCTCAACAACATCCGCGTGGCCGTGGGCGAGAAGACCGAGTCGGATGGGAGGGAGGTCGCGTCCTGACGTTCCTCCCCGGCCCATCGCGCCGACCCTTCATCCCCCCAAGGAGCCTCTATTCGTCAAACCGAGGAGGTCGATGACGCGCGACGATCCCTGTCGATTCGTAGAGGGCTACCTGGGGCGCTTCGCCGGCAGGCAGGATGAACTCGATCACGAGGCCATCTCGGACCATGTCAAGACGTGTTCGTCCTGCTACGAACTCATGTCGGCGTTCTTCCAGAACCTGGACGTGCCGGAGAGCGGCTACATTCGCGAGACCGTGGATGATCTGACTCTTTCTCTCTACAACCTGGCCAAGGCCTTGATGCGTCTACCCGCCGCGAAGGAAGAGGACCCGGAACTGGAAAACGTCCTCTTCGTTTCGAACCCGGAGGACTCTCCCGAGTACTACAAGGAGGAGGCCGTCGAGATCACCGAGGACGTGGAGGATTTCACCGGTCGAGATGATTTTCGGGGCGCCAGCATGGAGGGTGTGCGGAACCTGATGGCGCGGTCCAAGCGTGAGCTCGATCTGCTCCTCTCGCTGCTCGACAAGGGAATTGCCCTCGAGGGCCAGTATTCCTGGGACTGTCGGAACCTGAAGGCCATTCTTCTTCTGACGGAAGAACGTCTCGAGGACGCGGAACGAGAATTGAGAGCGATTCTCGGAATCCGCGGGGCCGACGTCTACTTGCGCTCCGTGCAGGTCCACGCGATGAACAACCTTTCCTACGTCTGCTCCATGAAGGGCGATCTCGATGAAGCCCTCAAGTGGGCGACCCGGTCCCGGGTTCTGGCCGAGGAATGCGATCTCGATCCCATCCCCTGCCGATTCAGCCGGATGTTTTTCCTTCTCGAGCGTGACGGTCCGGAAGACCGCGCCGCGGCCCGCGAAGAAGTGGCGGCCATCCTCGAGCGAAAGGACGGATTGAAGGAACTGCGGAATTGTCTGGCACTTCCCTCGAACAAGGAGATCCGCGAGCTCTTCGTGATGAAGGGGCTATCGGGTGACTTCCCCGAGGTCCTGCCGGAGCAGTGAATCCTCTCGAGCTCGGCCGGGCGTTTTTTTGAAGTTTCGGGAACGAGTTTCGCTTTCCTCTCTCCCTAAGGAGTGATCGGTTCACAGCATCCTCCCTTGGACGGGGCCATGAACACGGACAAAGAGACTGAAAGCGACCGCCCCGAGATCTGGCAACCCGGGGCGGTCTTTTTTTTGAGAGGATGTCTTCCGGCCCTCCCGGAGCTCGAATGAGGATCTCATCGCTCCTGTTCCGCCTTTTCTCCCCCAATCCTTATGATCAGCTCCATGCGAATCGTGCACATCACTCACCAGTACCTGCCCGAGACGCGGGGCGGTGTGGAGAGCTACGTCGATGACGTCGCTCGGACACAGTGGGAGGGCGGGGACGATGTCCACGTTCTGACCGGCTCGTTTGCACCAAGCGAGAGTGTCTCCTGGGAGGAGGGAGACTTCGAAGGCGTCCCCGTTCACCGTCTCCATCGCTTCGATCTTTTTTTCGACGCCTGGGACAAGATGGATTGCCCCGAAGCGGGCGTGGCCTTGGTGGAGAAGCTGCGCACCTTGCGCCCGGACGTGATCCATGTCCACCACTGGATTCGGCTCACCCAAGACCTCGTCGATCGCTTGCGGCGAGCCGGGTGGCCCGTCGTGGTGACGTTGCATGACCTGGCCACGACGTGTCCCAGAGGGTTTCGCATCGACTATGAGGGACTCCCCTGTTCCCGACCGCTCGCGAAGGAAAGCTGTCGCCCCTGCGTGCCTCGGCGCCCTTGGTGGGATGAGGAGCACACGGACAGGGAGATCGATTTCTTCCGTCGTTCCGCAGGGTGGGAACTCCGGCGGGCCTCGAGGCTCCTCTGCTCGACCGAGGCCCTGGCGCGCATCGTGACCGAGAACCACGGACTCGAGGTCGGGGACTGCCGCATCCTCCCTCTGGCCTATCGACCGAGGTTCGACCGCCGGTCGCGGGACGTCGGGAAGGATGAACCCTTTCGTTTCGCCTACTGGGGGGCCGTCACCCCCCGGAAAGGTGTCGATATCCTTCTGCGCGCCCTCAGCTCGTTGGTCGACTCCCGCCCTTCGAGCCATCGTCCGGTGACGCTGGAAGTTTTCGGGGGTTTCGATCATCCGTCGACGGAGAAGGAGTGCCGTAGCCTCGCGGAAGGCCTGCCCGTGACGTTCCACGGGCGATTCGAATATGGGGACCTTCCGGCCGCGGGATTGAGCGTCGCCGTTTTCCCGAGTCGCTGTTTCGAGACCTACGGGCTCGTCTTGGACGAAGCGTTCGAGTTGGGCCTGCCCGCCGTCGTCCCCGACATCGGTGCCTTTCCGGAGCGCTTGGGGGACGCCGGGATGGTCTTCGCTGTCGGCGATGCCGGCGATCTCGCTCGCAGGATGGGTGCCCTCGTGGACGATCCCGCCATCTATGCGAAGGCCCAAGGCGCGGTCCGGCCGGCAAGCCTGACTCTGGAGGAGCACACCGCGCGTCTCACCGAGATCTACGAGGAGGCGATCGCCGCCCCCGATTCAGGTCGGGAATCGACGGCCCTTCGCGTTACCGTGGATGACCGGCGCGCCCACCTCTTCCGCCAGAAGGAAGCCCTGTTTCGCTCAGCCATCGAATGACGGCCTCGTTCTCGACGGGGGCGAGGCTCACGCCCCCCTGCCGGCCCCCACCTCAGTTGTTTTCGGGATTCGCGGGCGGGGCCGCGCACACTTTCACCGGACCGCCCGCCACGGACGCTTCGGCACGCGCCGTGTCCATGTCGAGGGCCCGTGACGTCCAACCTTCATAGGTCCGATCGCAGGTCACCATGACGATCTGATGGTCGTCGAGGCGATCCAGCAATTCCTGCGTCACCTCCAGGCGCTCCTCGTCGAAGTTGACGAAGGGGTCGTCCAGGAAGAACGGCAAGGAGACATTCTTCGAGAGGTGGCGAGCGATGGCGACGCGCATGGCGAAGTAGAGCTGGTCCTGGGTGCCCTGGGAGAGGTCCGAGGGCTGGATGTGGGTGTTGTCGTATTTCGTCAACATGGGTTCCATGTTGGGCGAGAGGGTGACTCGGGTGTAGCGGTTCCCCGTGATGCCCCGGAAGATCTCCGAAACCTCTTCCGACAGCCGTGTGAGGTCGCCCTCTTGGAACTCCGTGACGCATTCTTCCAGGACGTCGATGACCACCCGCAAGGCGTCCCGCTCCATCTCGAGGCGATCCAGGCGATGGCGTTCCTCGCGCACCTCGCCCTCGAGGGTGGGCAGATCGTAGTCCACGTCGCTCGTCGCACGCGCGAGTGCGATCTTGGCCTCCGTGAGGACCTCACCGGTCACTTCGACTTCCTCGACGAGCTCCTCGATCCTGCGGCGAAGCTCCTCCATGCTGCGGGCGATGGCGACGGGCTCCTCCGAGATCTCGCGCAGGTAGGGTGCGTCTCTCAAAATGATCTCCATGAGCCCGTTGCACCGAAGATTCTCTTCCGCGGTCTTCTCGTAGGTGGCCTCGATCTCCTCGCGGGCGCCCAGAACTTTCATCGAGGAGACTCGGCGTGCGCGTTCCGACATCAGTTCCCGTTGCCGGCGGAAATCCTTGAGGAGCCGTTCCGGGTCCGCCTTGGCGAGAAGGCCGTCGGTGTCCTGGATGATGGCGTCGATGCCCTCGCGCCGCAGTCGCGCGGCTTGGGCGCGTCCGTCGATGCGGGCTTGAAGCTCGGCCTGACGCTCCTTGAATCCCGTGGCCATGGTTCGGCCCAGGAAAAAGAGACCGCCGCCCAAGACGAGCGCCACGAGCCCTCCCGAGGCGGGGGACACGGTCTGGAAGAGGATCGCACCCAGTCCCACGCCCAGAACGGCGAGAAGAGCGCCCAGCTTGTTGTTGGGGATCGGGCGCAACTCCGCCAGAAGATCCCGGTCGCGTCGGAGAAGAGCTTCTTCCTGTTCGAGCTCCCTCACCTCCGACCGCAGCCTGGCCACGAGTTCCGGGAATTCCTCCCCCACGTTCTTCATGTGGGCGAGCTTCGTCCGCAACTCCTCATCGATGCGCTTCACTTCCGACCGGATCTCGAGGTAGGTGGAACGGCGACGGTCGGCTTCGGAGAATCGCTCGCGAGCGGCGTCCCGATCCCGCACCAGCTTGCAGAAGCGCTCGAACTGAGCGAGGGTGCGGCGATTGTCTTCGAGGCCCGTCTTCGCTTGGGCCTGCTTGGTCTCCAGCTTTTTGACTTCCTGCTCGAGACTCATGGTCTTCATGAAGTTGTCGCGGGCGGACTCGAGACGCTCGATGTTGGTGTCCAAGCTCTTGCGGAGTTTCTCGATCTTGCGGGGGCGCGCCTTGCTGCGTTGGCGCCAAGGGTTCTCCATGGTGAGATCCGAGAACCGGCTGTGGAGGTCATGCAGGACGCCTTTGAAGTCGGTGCTGTTGGACCCGGAAACCAGCTTGCGGATCTGGTCGTTGATCGACGTGTGGAGGGCGCTTTGACCCACGAAGGCCGTGCCGCGGAAGACGGCTTCGTCCTGGAAGCCGACCAGCTCCTCGATGCGTCGGTAATAGTCGATGTCGTCGTCGGTGTGACCCCGGGGGTTGGCCGAACCCAGGAATTGAGGGTCGTAGGTGCCGTCCGGCTTCAGCTCGCCGATCTCGGCCGTGTTGTCCGCGAAGTTGCGGCGCACGCGGAACACGCGGCCGTCGTCGGCCGTGAGTTCCACTTCGCCGGCGTACTCCTCGTAGTTCTCCCACGGTTCGAACTTCCGTTGGAGAGCGGCATCCTTGAAGCCGAAAAGGACCCCGAACATGGCGCTCATGAGCGTGGATTTGCCCGCCTCGTTGCGACCGATGATCACGTTGAGGTGGCTGTCGGGAAATTCGACTTCCAGGCCCTTGTTGAAGGTGCCGAACCCCATGAGCTTGACTTTGCGGATTCTCACAGTCCTTCCTCCCTTTCCTTCGAGCCCATTTCGCTCTCCTGGACGGGAGCCGTCTTGGTCCCGTTGCGACCGTTGTCCGCCGGGGCGGCGGTGTCGAGGGACGCATTCTTGCGGCGACGATACTCGAGCATGGCTCGAACCTTTTCCTCGAGATCGACCATGCCCTCGGCGGCCTTGGCTCCGTGCTCCGCGACCATCTCGTCGGAGTCCGGGATGAGCGAGTAGATCGAGTCCGCAGGCGTTTCCTCGTCGACGAATTGTTCCACGCCGATCTTCAGAGCCTTCTCGTGGACCCGAAGTTCTCTGAGGAGTGCGGCATCGTGGCCTTTCTTGACGATGCGAGCCTTCAGGTCTTCGATGCGCGTTCCCAACTTCCGGACGAAGTAGCCGCGGATCGTGTTCTCGCTCTCGATCTTCTTGAGGAGGGCACTGTCGACGAGCCGCGACTCATCGAGGATCTCCAGGTGGAAGAATTCATCGGCGGCGTCCTCCTGGATGTCCTCGAGGTCGGCGATGAATTCCGCCGTCCCCTTGAGGACGAACCGAACGATGCGGTCCGAGCCGCCGTGGGCGAGGATCGCCTCCTTCAGCGCGTCCGCATCGGTGATGCGATCGCCGTGGAGGTCGAGGGCGATCTCGAGGATCGTCTTGCGGGTGTGGACGACCCGTTCCAGGTGGACGGAATGGCCGTCCCATTCCACGACCAGGTGTCCGTGGTCCGTCGAGGCTCCCTCCCCGAACCCCCGGGACTCGGCGACGCCCGTCCATGCCAGCGTCGTGTCGCCGCAGCGCTCCTCGTAGTAGTCGGCTTCGCCGCCCAGGGCCACGTAGTCGAGCCCCCAGGCCGCCACGTCGTCGGGGGCGAGGGTCTGTTCGTGAACGGCCCCTTCCTCCGTCGGTCCGCGACGGGCGTGAACCACGCCCACGTGAAAGCCCTTGTCCTGAGTCCGCTCCACCGGGGGAAGGGGCGAGGGAGTCTGCCCCGGCACGTAGGCGAACCCGTAGAAGAACACCCGCTGCCCGTGGATGTCGTGGACCACCGGCTTCCCAGGCGTCGCATTCAGGAACACGTCCACTCCGGGCAGGCGCTCGGTGCGATAGACCGAGTTCTTGTACGCGAGGCTGTCGTGATGGCCGGGCACCATCACCACCGGAATCCCCTTGGCGAGAAGCCGGGAGATCAGCCCCTTGGCGAAGCTCCAGAGGGATTCTTCCGGCCTGTGATACTCGAAGAGATTGCCGGGAATGAGCACGGCGTCGATGCGGTGGCCGGGATCGAGGGCGTATTCCACGGCGTCGCGGAAGGCGAGTTTGAAGTCCTCGCTGCGCTCACGGGCCCGTTCGCCCAGGTAGAAATTCCGGCACCCGAGATGGGCGTCCGCGACTTGAAGGAGTCTCACGTTCATGGCGTCCTCGACTTGACTTCGGTGGGTCCAGAGGAACAGGGAAGCGCCTCGGCCCCGTTGCGCGGGAAGCCTGGGACCCCATCAGAGGCCCAATTCGACACCGTGGCGATCCTCCCAGGGATCACAGCGATCCTATGGTCCGGGAGGGACAGATCGGGACCCGAAATCGGGGCTCATCGTTCGGTGAGACTGGCTCGATTCAGGAAGAGAAGGGCGAAGCAGGTGTCCTCCAAAGAGCGGTGCCACGAGCCGTCTCGCCACTGCCAATTCAAAAGACTCTGGGCCCCTTCCCGATACCACGGCCGGTCTCCGACCCGCTTCCAGCCGTAGAAGGACCCCACCCTTTCCAGACCGTAGAGCCAGTAGTAGTGGCTGCGTCCGGAACCCGGGTTGATTTCCACGGCAAAGTGCTCGTCGAGCCACGCTCTGGCCTTCTTGACGCGTTTGGCCATCTTGCCCAGCCGCCTCCGGTCTCCCTTCAAGGGCGTCTCGCAGAGCCGAAAGATGGCCAGGGCCGCGGCGGTCATGCTTCCCGTTTCCGGATCGGCGTCGGCTCCTTTTCGAATGGGGACGTAGGTGTAGCCGCCTCGGGGCCCCGCATCCCGAATCAGAGCGTCGGCGCACCGCTGAAACACCTTCTTGGGAACCTTGATGCCCACGTCGCGGGCCGCCTGCAGGCCGAGAATCGCGTACTGGGCGTTGGAGAGGTCCGCGCGGCCCGTGGGATAGCCCCAGAGTCCCTGGGAATCCTGGCTCTTGACGAGAAACGCCGCCGATGCCTTCAGACGCTTCGTGTAGCGCTTCGTGCTGACCGCTCTCAGAAACATGGCCTGGAGCGCCACCGAGTAGACCTTCTTCATCGGTAGGGCATGGACCCGTTCGACCAAGTCCTGAATGAGAGGATCGTCCCGGTCGAGGCCTGATTTCTTCAGGGTGAGCCCCACCAGGGCGAGAACCCCCATGGGATAGTCCTTGGCGTTTTTCGTCTTCCAACCGCCGCCGGGAAGTCGGTTCGTCTTCAGCCAGGCCACCCCGCGGTCGATGGCCTTGTTGACGTCCCGCTCATCGGGGTGGGGCTCCGGGCGCGCGGGGAGGGGGCCGCCCCCCGTCGACAGAAGCGTCGCCTCTTCGATGCGTAGTCCCCACCGGTCTTCCACGACCGCCGACACCACGATGCGCCATTGCGCGGCCGTGGTCTTGGGGAATCGTAGGACGGGCCGTGGGCTGAAGTTCCCTTTCAACGCGGCGATCTTGCGAAATCGCCTTCCTTTCTTCACTTCCAGGCGAAGATCGCGGGGCGTCCCCGCGCCGCCTTCCGCGGCGGAAACGAGCGCCAGCGTGTCCGCGGCGATGGGCTCCGGAAAGATTAGCTCCAACGTGCCGACCCGAGTGCCCTTGCGGGTCTCGAACGCCGTCTTCGGATCGCCGTCCACGGCGAGAGCCGGGCCGTGAGACTTGCGCACCGGGGCGTCGGAGTGCGCGATGGGGCGATCCTGCCCCGTGCATGGTGTCACGAAGACGCCTCCCCCCACGAGGACGAAGGCAAGGCCGAGGCCGAGGAGAGTGGGGCGGCTACTCAAAGCGAAACTCCAGGGTGACGGGGGCGCTTCCGTCGGGGTCCAGGGTGAAGGCGACGAGGGCGGAAGCGAGCCCCGCGTGCGCCACCCCAAGGTAGCGTCCGGGCGGCCAGCGGACCAAGGTGATCTCATCGCCGTCCACGACCCCTTCGCGATGAAGGCGCGCCGCCACGCCGCCGAGAGCCTCGGTGCCGTCGGGAACGATCTCCAGCGTCACCGCCTCGGGCGTTTTGCCCACGAGGGCGATGCTCAATCTCCCGGTGCTCCAGGCCGCGGGCTCCCACGCTACCGTCGTGGCCCGGTCCATGGGAATCTCCACCGCTCGTGCTCCCGGAATGCGGCGCAAATCCAGCCAATCCTCCGTGGCCGCCCGAAAGGGGCCGATGGCCAGCAAGAGGACATGGGGACCCGGCGCGACGTGGGGGAGGAGGGCCGACCCTCGACCGTCGAACGTAGCTTCGACGGTCCCGCCCTGCCGATCCACCAGGACGGCGCGGAGGTCGGGGGCCCCCCCTGCGGCAAGGGTCACGGTGCAGGCGGGGCCGGGCTCGAGGGAGATCGTCGGGGCCGTCGTCGCGGAGGCGTCGTCGCCCAGCGTGACGGTGACGCACCTCGGGAGGTGGCGGGCCGCGGTGACCCAAAGGTCCAACGGTCCCGCCGGCGCGCCGCGCAACGCGAATCGACCCTGCTCGTCGGTGCGTGCCCAGGGCGCAAGGCGCACGGGGGGCGGCGTCGCGAGGCCGCGGCCGGCGAGGATGCGGGCCCCCTTCACGGGTCGTCCGTTCTCGGCGTCGAGGACGCGTCCTTCGATCGTCCGCACGCTCGGGGGATGCGGGGGAGGATGCACCGTGAGCGTCGTCCCCGGCGAGGCGTTCACGATGCCGCCGCCGCCGGGGACGGCTCTCCCGGTCAAGCCGTCGATCCACTCGCAACGATAGGACCCCGCCCGAACGCGCCCCGCCTCCGGCCACCCGCCCAGGAGCGCCGTCGTGACGAAGTCGAACTGCTCCCCCTCGATCACGGAGAGACCCGCTGGCACGAGCCGGAGTTCCCAAGTCCCGAAATCCCCCTCGACCGCATAGTTCGCCCATGAAGGCGAGGGCGTTCCCAGGGCGCGAGGTCCGTCGCCCACTTGCAGGACGACGACCCGTTTCCGCAGGGCCGGGTCGAGCTCGCAGGCGTCGGCGGGCCACAGGGTCGCCGCGAGGCCCTGCGGGTCCGGCAGGTACCACCAGGCTTCGGACCCCTCCGAGCCCGACGATCGCGTGGGGAGCGGCGCCAGCTCGATCGTCGGAAGCGATGCAGTACTTCCCTCCACCGTCAAGGTCACGGCTCTCGCGCCCTCGGCCCAGATCAGCAGATCCCACGCGCCTTCGCCTACGAAGGTGAGGGGCGTCGGCTGTCCGGGAACGAGGGTGAGGTGGGGGAGGGCTTCGGGCACGCGGGGCGGGCGTCCCTTGTCATCCAGGCACCAGGGCGCGGGTCCAAGGGGGGTGGGGCCCGCGGCCGGTCGCGCCAGCACCTCGATCGTCTGCGGCGGAGTGGTCGTCCACCCGGGAGCCCACCGAGCGTCGAGGATGAGGGGCGTCTTCGGTACGGCAGCCCTTTTCAGATTCACCTCGACAGGCGCTCCCCAGGGTTCCGGTCGCAGTCGTGGACTCCGCACCCAGGGGCGCGGCGCCTCGTCCGGCCGCAGCAGCACGACGCCTTCTTCCGGCGGGACGATCGTGGCGAAGAAGCGCCCGTTCTCGTCGGCGCGAACGCGGGCGAGGATGGGATCGGGGGCGAGCCCCGGGAATGCGGTCCCCTCGAGGTTGCGGACCACGAGGACCTCGGCGAAGGCCAGAGCGTTTCCATTCGCATCCTGAATCCTCCCGGTCAGGTGAGCGGGGCCTCGCAGCGGGCGGGGCTCCCGCGCCGGCCCCTCACCGGAGGCATCTGCGAGAGTTTCTCCGTTCGCGGCGTGGCGAAGAACGGGCGTCCCGTTCTCCCCGCTCCGGCCGTCGCCCCGGTCCGAGGCGTTCGCCTCCACCCCCCGTTCCCCGCCGCCTCCCGAGCCCGGCTGTCGCCCGAAGAGCCAGGCGATGAACCAGGTCAAAAGGAAGAGCAGCAGAACCAGGAGTCCGTGCCGCCCCTTCAGTCTCCATCGTCGTCGGTTTCCCATGAAGCCCCATCCTAACGTCCCGCGTCAAGCCCTCTCGATGGATGCTGCTTTCAGCCTCGGGGGGGGGCGTTCCGGATGGAGAGGACGTCGTGCATCGAGGCCGCGCAGCGTTCAGGGGCGGGGTGCCAACCCACCTCGCTATACGGAATGGAGGCGCTGGAAGCGGCCGCGGGCGAGGTCTTGGCGGAGGTCGTCGTCCGGGCGGAGGCGGCGGAGGGTGGGGAGTTCGACGTGGATCACGTCGATGAGGGAACGGGAGAGGTCCTTCACCATCCTTTCGCCCCCGGGGCGGGCCTGGAGGTCGCGGAGTCGGTCGGCGAGGTCGGAGGCGGCGTCGAGTTCCAAAGTGAGGAGAACGAGAGTGCCGTGATGGGCCGCCCGTATGGCGGTCTCCAGCATGGCTGCGTCTTCGACGGCGTCGATGGCGATGACGTCCGCTCCGTGTTCGATGGCTGTCCGGAGGCTGCCCTCGCGGGACATGGTGAAGCGGTTCAGCGGCGCCCGGAGCATGAACCCGCACTCCTCGGTGAAGGCGTAGGTCTGGGTACGACTGAAGAGCGCCACCAGCTGATCGTGGTCGCGGAGACCGCGCTCGAGAAGGGCTGCCAGAAGCTCGGTCTTGCCGCCACCGTAGGGACCGGTGAGAACGACCAGTCCCTTTTTCTCGCTCAAAAGGCCGTCCAGGTTCGTCGCCGCCTCGCCGAATTGGGAGAGCGGCGGGACCGAACGGCTGGCGGGCCGAAAGATGCAGCTCGGGCGCCCTTGATCGAGGAAGGCCCTCACCTCGAACATGCCCGCCTCCTTGGACGAGTAAAACGTGCAGGTCTCTTTCCGCGCGCGGAACTCGGCGGCTTCGGACTCCGAGAACAGGGAGTTGAGGTAGCCTTCGATCTCGCCCTCGGCGAGGGCCTCCTGCTTGATCGTCGTGAACCCCGAAGCCGTCTTGATGCGGGGCTTGCAGCCCAGGCGTAGGAAAAGTGCCGAGCCGTCCAGGTCGTTGAGCGCCATGAGCAACTCGTCGAACGCCGCCACCGAGTAGCGGTCTCGCGCCGGCGTCGTGTCGGTGGCGACCTTCTCGAAGATCTTGTTCAGCTCGACGCGGAAGCGATCGTCGAACTGCTCCGCCGCCACGTCTCCGCCTTCCTCGTCGTTGCGTCCCACGTGGTCGCGCTGCTGCTCGTCCATGCTGCGAGCCACTTCGAGGAGGAGGTTCTCCGTGTCGAGCTTGACGTTCCTCTCGGGGACCTCGACATCGAAGTCGATGGTGAAACTTCCCGATCGCCAGAAGAAGATCTTGAACGCGGCCTTCTCTCCGGTGCTCAGATCGTCGTCGAGGGCATTGATGATCTGTCCGTTCTGGAAGTAGACGTATCCTTTCTTGGCTCCCCGTTGGATACTCACCAGCGCCGTCTTACGACTCATCATCAGGGTGTGAGTGATATCGAAGATGCTGAAGTTCTTGAGATCGCCGTAGACCCGTTGTGTGTCGGAGCTGGTGCTCATGATTCGGTTCCTGTCGAGTTCAGACTCCTGCCGGAGTGCGCTGGAGAACTCCCTTGTCCTTCAAGTGCGCCATGGCGACGTCCCGTTCGATGATGCCCTCGTTGACGAGCGTGGAGAGGGAGGAGTCCATGGAGACCATTCCGTCTTTTTTTCCGGTCTGGATCATGCTGTCCAGCTGAAAGGTCTTGCCTTCCCGGATCATGTTGGCGATGGCGGACGTGGCGACGAGAATCTCCACCGCGGCGACACGGCCCCTGCCGCCCCGCTTGGGGAGGAGTCTCTGGGCCACGACGCCCTTCAACGCTTCCGAGAGCATGACTCGGATCTGC
This sequence comes from uncultured Planctomycetia bacterium, assembly GCA_964559135.1. Lineage (GTDB taxonomy): Bacteria > Planctomycetota > DRQF01 > DRQF01. Next base: position 8,070 of record CAZLGG010000022.1, on the reverse strand, counting down.
GACTGCTCGTCCGCGGGGAAGACGTCGATGATGCGGTCGACCGTCTGCGCGGCGCTGTTCGTATGAAGCGTGCCGAAGACGAGATGCCCCGTTTCGGCGGCGGTGAGGGCCAGCTTGATCGTCTCGAGGTCCCGCATCTCGCCGACGAGAATGATGTCGGGATCTTCGCGCAACGCGGCGCGCAGGGCATTGGAGAAAGAGTGGGTGGTGGAGCCCACCTCACGCTGGTTGATGAGCGCCTTCTTCATCTTGTGGACGAATTCGATGGGGTCCTCGATGGTGAGGATGTGCTTCGGTTGGTGGTCGTTGATGTAGTCGATCATGGCCGCGAGGGTCGTCGACTTGCCGGAGCCCGTAGCCCCCGTGACCACGACGAGGCCGCGATGGAGGTCGCAGAACTTCGTCAGCTGGTCGGGGAGATTCAACTGGTCGAGGGTGAGGATTTCGGTGGGGATGAGGCGAAAGACGCCGCCGACTCCGTTGCGCTGTTCGAAGATGTTGCAGCGAATACGTGTGACGCCGGGGATCTCGTAGCCGAAGTCGATTTCCTTGTTCTTCTCGAATTGCTTGACCTGCTCTGGGGTCATCAGCTCGTAGAGCAGCTTGCGGTTCAGCTCCGGGGTGAGTTCCGCGTAGTCCACGGCCTGGAGCGAGGAATGCAGGCGAATCATGGGTTTTGACCCGGAGGCCATGTGGAGGTCGCTTGCTCCCTGTTCCTTGATGATGCGGAAGATCTCGTCGATGGCTGCCATGAAGTCTCTCTTTCGTTCTCAGGGGGCGTGAATCCAGGTCCGCCGCGCGCTGCGCTCCCCAGGCGGGCGCACGCCGTCCCATCCATGTTCTTCATCGGGTGTTCAGGGGCTCGGGATTGAACCCGTGTCGCAACCGAGGCGAAAAGAACCTTGTTTGCCCGGTCTCGCTCCGCAGATGATGCGGGCATCAGTTCCTCCCACCCCGGCCGGTGCGCGACTCATCCGGCCTGAACGGTGGACCTCTGACGGCCGATGGCCACGAGAGAGGGCACGACGAGCAGTCCGGCGACGAGGGCTCCGGCCATCCCGCCCACCACGGTGATCGCAAAGGGTTGCAGCACCCTCGAGTCTGCGGTCGGGGTGACGACAGCGGGAAGAAGAGCCCCCACGGTCGTCAGGGTTGTCAAGAGGATGGGACGGAGTCGGATGGATGCGGCGCTGACAAGGGCGGCTCGGCGCGTTTCCCCTGCGGCGACGTGTCGATTCGCCAAGCTGACGAGCACGATGGCGTTGTTCACGGCGATGCCGATCAAGGTCACGGCCCCCATTCCCACCGAGGCATCGATGGCCTGCCCAGAGAGCGAAAGAGCGCCCAGAGCGGACACCAGGGAAACCGGAATGGACATCAGCACCGCGAACGGTTGAATCCAGGAACCGAATTGTTGAACCATGATCAGGTAGATGAGTACGACGGCGGCAAGAGCAGCGAGGATGCCTTGGATGGCCATCTCGAGCATCACGGGGTACTGGCCAATGATTCCGATGGAGTACCCCTTGGGCAAGGAAACGGAATCGAGAGACGAGCGCAGGCGTCGCACGATCGCTGGAATATTGCCCTCGATCTCCGCGATCAAGGTCACCGCACGGCGCCCATTCAGCCTCGTCACCTCCGCGACGTGGCGTTGCACCTCGACGTCGGCGACGCGTTGCAGCGGCGTCCACGATCCGTTCGATGTCGCGATCGGCATCCTTTTCAGGTGTTCCAGGTCCAGCGGCGACCTACCTCGGATCCGGACGAAGACGCCGACATCCTCCTTCTCTCGAATGATTGTCGTGGCCTTCAATCCCAGGTGCCAGGCATCGAGAGCGTCGAGAATTCCTCGAGCAGGAACACCGGCAACGCCAAGTCTCTGATGATCGAGTGCGACATGGATCTCCGGCACCTTCAGGCCGGCATTGTTCACCACGTTCGAGATGTCCGGGTCGTCAACGAGGACTTGCTCGACTTTCTTCGAAAGCTCGGTCAGCGTTTGGAGATCCGGGCCGAAGACCGACACCCCGAAAAGTGCGGGAACTCCGGAGAAACTCTCCTCGATCTTTTCGGCGGTCGGCTGGCGAATGAAGAGCACCAGACCTTCGAATTGGGAGAAGGCTTCTCTCAGCGCCTTCGTCACATCCGCGGCCGACGCATCCCGCAAAGCAGCCGGTCGGAGTTTCAGCAACATCTCGCCTTTGTTGACGCCCTCGATCTGGTAGCCGACCCCCGGTGAGCCGATTCGTCGGAACGTGCACTCCACCGCGGGATGCCGAAGGGCGATCGCTTCCAACTCAGCACCGATACGATCGCTTTCTTTGAGTGAAACCCCGGGATGCATCACGTACTCGACGAGAATGGCCCCTTCATCGATCGGCGGAAGAAACTCACTCTTGACGTCCATGGCTAGGAACGACGCCAAACCGAACGACACGATCAGGAGCGCCGGGATGATCCACCGGTGACGCGTCGTCACGCCCAGCACGGATCGAAGAACTCTGTTCAGAGCATCCAGAAACGGGTCGCCAAGCGCGCGTGGTCGCACCGTCTCCCTGCGCTTTCCCCGCGCCATCAAGGTCGGGACGAGGGTCAAAGAGAGAGCAAGAGATACAAGCAGTGCAGTGCTGATCGTCCACCCAAAGGGCCTCATGATCTGGGCAGCCATTCCTGAAACGACAACGAATGGCACGAACGCCGCAACCGTCGTCAGTGTCCCCGACGCATCCGGTCCCGCGATCTCGCAGGACCCTTCGATGCTCGCCGCGACGGCATCCCGGCGCATGCCCCGAAATCGATGGATGTTTTCCGTGACGACGATTCCGTCGTCGACGATCATTCCAACGGCAATGGCCAGCGCTGTCATGGTCACGACATTCAGGCTCAGCCCCAGGAGGTGCATGGCCCAGAGACTCGCGACCAACGTGAGAGGCATCGTTGCAGCGACGATCAATGTGGAACGGATGGAGCCGAGGAAAACGTAGAGGACCAGGATGGCCAGCAGGCCTCCCAGGAGCATGTCCTCGAGGATTTCGTTTCGGGAGGAGACGATGACTTCCGACTGATCATAGAACTTCCTTATCCGCGTTCCGGGAGGCAGGAGGGATCTGAGTTCATCGAGCAGATCATCGACATGCCGGACCACGTCCACTGTGTTGGCTCCGGGCTGCTTCCGCACCAAAATCGCGACGCCGGGCACACCGTTCCCTCGGACCTCGTAGTGCCGAGGCGCCCTTCCTTCATGGACGTGTGCGAGGTCGTGAAGCGTCGGGTGGTGCAAGGACCCCACGTCGATAGGCAAGGAGCGGATGTCATGAAGCGACTGAAGACGTCCGTCGCCCCGCACCAGATACTCCTCGTTCGATCGTTCGAGAAACCCGGAAGCCGCCGATACGTTCGCTTCTCTCAAGGTCTCGGCGACGGAACTGACGCCCAGGCGAGTCCGAACGAGTGTCGATGCGTCGATGTCCACGAAGAAAGCTCTTCGCTCGTCTCCGAGGACCTGGACCGAAGCCACTCCATCGGCCCCAAGGAGCCCGGAAGCAACGTCGTGGCGAATGATGTTGCCGAACTCCACGGGGTCGCCCGCACCGTAAAAAACGTAACCTGCGACTTCCTGGAGGGTCGTGCCGATGCTCTCCAGGCGTGGAACGGCTTGGGCTGGAAGTTGACCCGTCAGTCGCGCAAGTTGGGCCTGAACCAGCTGGCGAGCGTCGCGGACGGTGACGTCGCCCGAGAACTGCACGGTCACTTGAGAGATGCCTTGTATCGAGGTCGATCCCACACGAGTGACGCCGAGGAGACTACGGATCTGATTCTCGACGGGGCGGGAAATCAAACGCTCTATATCGAGCGGCGAAGCTCCTGGCAGGTGAGTCACGATGTTCACGACGGGGATGTCGATGTCCGGGAGGATGTCGACCGGAATCGTGCGGAGGGAAAGCGCTCCGCCAAGCATGACGACCGCTACGAGAATGAGTAGCAGGACCGGGTTCTGTATGGTCCTCTGGATGACCCACCGCATCAGTCGGCGACCTTGTAGTCTTGAGAGAATCTTCGGAAGTAGAGTTCATAGGCACCGGTGACCACGACATCGTCGTCTTCCGAGACACCTGAGAGGATCTCGAAGGTGTCTTTCGAGCTCTCTCCCAGCGAGACTTCTTGGAGTCGGTAGTCGGAACCTCTCGCGATGAATACGAATGTATGTTCGTCGGCGTCCCGCACGACGGCGCTCTTGGGAAGGGCAAGATGCGTTACACCGGCGCTCCGAACGAGGAGCCCCGAGACCGTTTCGTCGAGAACCAGATGAGGGAGGAGATCCGGCCCCCCGATCCAGATCAACGCTGCCCCCAACCTCGTGCGTTGTCGGAGGACCCTCAGGACCTTCCCGCGCAGATCCTCGCCGCCACCGCTACGAAACACGGTCACATCCGAACCAACGAGTTCTTCCGGCCGGGGCGCGTACACCTCCGCCCGAATGTGGAAACCGCTTCGATGGGCGATGCGGCCCAGGGTCGTTCCCGGCGAGACCAGTTGCCCCAAGGCGACGTCCTTCTCGACGAGGACGCCGTCCGCCGCCGCGAAAACCTCTCGATTCGCGAGGAGAAACCGGCGGGCTTGGAGGATCTCCGTCTTCCGGGCGACGAGCGTTGCCAAGGTGTCTCTTGCAGCGAGCACGGCATCCTTTGTCGCGAGTTGGTTTTCGTACGCCTTGGACATCAGATCGAGCCTGGCCCGTGAGATATCCAACCTCGCGTTCACGGACGATTCTGATTGGTCGAGTTCGGTCAGTCGGTTTTGATACGCCGGCCCTCCGAGGCTGAAAAGCGGATCGCCTTTTCTCAGCCGGGCCCCGGGATCGGCGTGGACGGCCGTGATCGTGCCGGCGATTTGAGGATGGACCCGAACGATGTCGGACGACTCCACACGGCCGAACCACGTCATCGTATGAGGAATCTGGGAGTGGGTCGGTTTCGTCGTTTCGATCGTCGGCCTCGCCGGAGGCTCGTCGCGGCCTGATTGACTCGAGGGTTCTCTCATCGACTTGCTCAAGGAAAGAACGCCCACGATCAACGCAATGATCACCACGGGAAAAAGGAGGTTGGCCACGTTGCGGATCACTTGGTTCGCCCCTCCTCGGATTCCCTTGCGTCGACAGCAATGTTCCCGACCAGACCGAAGTCGCCTGTGGCCAATTCGAGCGACAATCTCGCTTCGACGAGCAAGGCGCGCAACGAGATTTCATGAACCCGCGCGCGTTGCATACCCTGAATCGCTGCGAGATACGCCCTCGATGTCTCCAACCCGTTCGCGACGGATTGCCGGGTGCGATCGAAAATCCTCTTCGCTTCGGCGGTCGACGCCCTGGCGGCGGCGAGCTGCCTCTCGAGACCGCGGATGCGCGTCAACGCCAGGTGAGTTTGTGTTCGTGCTTCGAAAACCCTGGCTACGTACTCGTCGAACAGCTGTTGCCGCGATGCCCTCTGAATCGCGATCTTTCCCTGGTTGCGGTCGAAGATCGGGATTTCGATGCTCAGGCCGAAGCCGACCGTCTCGATCCCGTCCGTGTCGCGCCCCCCCCTCAAGCCGAATCGTATCCTTGGAAACTGGGCACGGACGGCGGCCCGAACCCGTGCCTCTTGGCTCTCGTAGCCCATGAGGTAGGCGCGCAAGTCGAGTCTTCGATGCTCGATTTCGCCTATGAGGACCGATTCCGGGGGCAATTTTGAGATCGGGTCGAGGGGGCTTGCGGCTTCGAGCGGGATCTCTTCCGCGGGAGACAGCCCGATGACTCGGTGAAGTTCTGCCAACTCCACGGTCCCGCGCGCGGAAGCCTCTTCCAGAGAAGAACGTGCGGCGAGGAGAGCCGCTTTTGTCTCGGCGACGTCGCGAGCCGTCGCTACGCCCATCCGAAGCCCCTTTCCTGTCGCCTGGGCCAAGAGCTCGAGGTCTTCGACCTGCTCTCGGCGGGCCACTTCGAGTTCTCGACTGAAAGAGACTCTGAAAGCGGCAAGTTTTGCACGTTCCGCAACGAGCCACTCCTGCCAGGACACCTCCAGGTCCACGGATTTCGCGTGGGCTTCGGCGCTGCCAATGCGGTCCTTCCGGCCGATCAGGGAGGTCGGAAGCCAATTCAAGGACAGCCCGAAGGGTTGCCCGCCGGTGACGCCTTTCTCGCCCACCACCGCTTCCATGTCGTAGGAGATTTCAGGATTCGGCAGAATCCCAGCTTCGAGCAATTGGGCTCTCGCGAGCATCCGATCGTCCCTCAAGGCTCTCAGATGTGGGTTCAGCACGACGGCCAACACCGCCGCTTCTTCGGGGGACACACCGTCGGTCCAATCCAAGGTGAGGGACTTCCCGGAACCTCGCTTCAGCTCTTCGATGCGCAAGGCGATGACCTCGCGGGACGGAGTTTGGAGTGCGGCGTCCACGTGTTCGCGGTCGAGAGGCATCGGCGTATAGGAGGTGCATCCCGTGAGGAGGGAGAGCAACGAAGCGATGACCTGTTTGCGGAGAGGCAAAAACCGTTTCGCCGTCCGATTCTCGCCAGTGCGCCGCACGCCCAGTCTTTGGAACATTCTGATCGTTTCCATCCAGTGCGTCGCCGGGTGGGAGTCTCCCCCCCCAGACCCGACGCCATGATCCTCGAGGATCCACGGATTGCGAGTCTATCGTTTCGAGATGACGGGGGCATTCCCGGGAGATGACGCATCGGGCAACTTGCACCTGGCTTTCAACAGGAATTCGCGTTTCGCTCCTCACCCTGGCAGTGCGAAAGGAATCACGTTCAGGGAGTCCGGGCTGCGTACACCTGGGTTCCGCATGAAGTTGCAGGCTTCGAATAAAAATGGCCACACGACCGGGGTGGAGTCGTGTGGCCGAAGCTTCAGGGTTGCGCTTCAATTCGAGATGGGAGGACCACCCTCCCAGATCGCTCGGTTCGGAGTCCAAGACTCCACTCGCCACTGTCATCGTACCCCCGCTTTCGAGGGGAGGCGGAATTTGTCTGGAGCCGGATCCAAACTCTTACCCACGAAATTCGTTTCATTCTTGGTCGGGAATCATCGAAAGATGGAACACCGGACGGACCGAGAATGTTAGAGTGCCTGCTGTCCGGGGGGTGCGCCCCCGAGACACGGGAGAATTGGAGCTCCAAAATGAGTGACCGGAAGACCCCCATTCAGGTCATCGAAAAGCGTCGTTTCTTGCGGTTGGATGACTACTTCAAGGTCAGCTTCCAGCCCGCGACGGAATTCGGCGATCTCGAGACGGCTGAACCCGTGGAGGTCGGATACTCGAAAAACGTTTCGCTGGGCGGCGTCGCCTTCGTGACGGACTTCGAAGTGGAAGACGGGGCCTACATCCGGGCGTCCATCATGATTCCCGAATTGGACGAGCCCGTCGATGTGGTCGGTCAGGTGGTGCGGATCATCCCCATGGAGGGAGGGCAGCGGGAAGTGGCGGTGAAATTCCTCCCCTTCGGCATCGATGAGGATCAACGCAGCCGCCTTGAACTCTTCATCTACGATCACTTCCTGAAGGACCCGAACGAGTGATCTTGCTTGCCCCCGCGGAGCGTCACTGACCCGCTTCGGCTTCGCCCACCATCCCTTCTTGAACGACTTCGCCCCCGCACAGGCTCTCCATCCAGTTCGAGCCGCGGCGGATGAAATCCTTGACGATGGAGTCCCCCACGTTCTCCGGAAAGATGCCGACCAGGAGCAAGTTTTGGCTGCGCTCGGTGACGCAGCCCCGTTTCCCCTGTGCATAGGGTGACGTGAAGTTGCCGAGATCGTCCGCGAAGACGAGTTTCCCGTCGGTGGAAAAGGACTCTCGGGACTCCACGATCTCCAGACTGCTCCCGGGCCCCCCCAGGGTGAGACCGATGTCACCCCGCAGGGCCGTCGGGTCCACGAGAATGACCGGCAACTTGTAAAAGAGCATGAGGAGGGTGCAGATGTCCTCGGCGTCGTTTTCGACGGGCATGGGCTCACCCTGCAGGATGCCTTCCAAGAGCCGCTCGGCCCGCGTGCTCTGCCGGCGGATTTCGCCTTCGAAAAAGGA
>CAZLGG010000021.1:0-46471 GCA_964559135.1 uncultured Planctomycetia bacterium | reverse complement strand
TTGGCGGGGCGTACCGGGCATTCACACTGTGAATCGAGGTGCAGAGTGCGGCGCTTTGCCGGGTCGTTTCCCGTGATTCGGCCGCGCATTCGTCAGAGACCGTAGGCCCAGGGCGGCCACGCCTTGACTTTGTCCTTCGCGTCCTCACTCACCGGTATTCCCCAGCGACCGAATTGAGGGACGAGATTCCGCTTCACCGCTCTGGACATCATGATCAGGAAGAGGTCTCTCTTTTCACGATCGGTCTTCGGCCTGTCGGCTTTGGACAGTTCGAGATAGGCGCGAAACGCGGATTGGTAGGGCTGCCAACCGAATGTCTCCGCAATCTCGGCGTAGAACACCAACGCCAGAAACGGCTTGGACTTCCAACGTCCGAAATCGGGGTGGTCGAAATCCCAGTCCCGAGTGATCTTCTGCCGCTTCTCGGGACTCATGCGACTGCGAGGATCCTTCAAGCCGATTCCGCAGAGCTTCTCGAAGACGTACAGGGAAAACAGATTGCAGGTGACCTCTCCGGTCCCCCCGAAAGTCCAGTCTCGACTCTGATGATTGTGCCCGATCTCGTGGAAGAATCCCCAGTTTCCGGACAAGAGATTCGCCCGATCCACCAGATTCGTTTTCTGATCCATCCACGTCATGATCGGGTATCCGGCGTGCATATATCCGGCCGAGATCTGCCGATCGCAGACCATCCGCATGGGGCGTTTGCGTGCCGCGGAGCGGCCGCAAAGCTCCTCGTCGAGTTCGACAACTCGGTTCCACGTCTCCATGAGGAGGTCCGGCCGATCCAGCTCGCGGAGGCTTTCCGACGGGACGGTCACGATCATGCGGTCGGAAGCGACCTCGCCCCAGGGGGCCGGATTCTTCCGAATGCGGGATCTCCACCCGTCGAGGGAGGTCTTTCCCAGGACGAATAGCGGCGCTTCCACCGCGCCCTCGATGTCCACCGACACCGAACGGGCCGCGAGGCCTCGTGGGACGACGAGGTAGACGAGCCCGCCGAACGGACTGGCCACGCGACTCTCCCCCCGATCGAGGGATCGAACGGCCGTGATCGCGGGGGCCCTCTTCCAAGTCTTCTTGTGCCAGATGAGGTCCTTGTGGGCTCCGATCCTCAAACGGAGCCCCAAAGCCACGGCGTCCTTCGGAATCCGAACCGTGATGACATCGCCGGGCGCGGCGTAGAGCCCCGTGGAATGCCACCCCTCGACGCCGAGATCGATGGGACGTGAGACGCGAACGCGCGGAGCCCCTTCTTCGGGCAGGCCTGGGAAGTCCTTGGCCGCCGGATGTGCGTGCACGACGCGGCCTTTCCGGACGTCCTCGGCAATGCGGTCCAACTGGATCGCCAGCAGGACCCTCTCGAGAGCCCGTTTCGGGCGCAAAGGTGGAGTCGCCGTCGGCACGATCACGGACCCGTCAGCCATTTCGTGCATGGCGGGGAGAAGGGTCCGGTCGTTTGGTGGCAGGGAACGGGCGGCGCTCAAAAGGACGAGACCGGCCTGGATGCGGTCGAACTTGGACAGGGTCTCCTTTCCGGTGAGAGCTTCCCATGCCCGGGCCGCATGGACGAGCCGGGAGGGACGCGTGACGGTGAAGGCCTTGGATCGGCCCGCCTTCAGGGTTCCATCCGCCCACACGATGCCCATGGGATACAGCAGACGATTTCCAAGAAAGTCCACGCGTAGATCCCGTCCGCGATGAAGCTGGAGCCAGCCCCACCCAAGCCCCGCCGTCAGGAGCCCCGTTCCGTCCTTGACCCATCGCAGGAGCGTTTCCACCTCCTTGGCGTCCCGGAGCGCACCGCCATCCACGATGACGACGTCGGGGCGAGACGCGGAATCCAGGCGCAACGCCTCGACGGAATAACCCAGAGCCGCAACCCGATCGGCGAGCTGGCGAAGCCGCCTCACCGCCACCCGCGGGGGCGCCTCACCTTGGCCTCGCGGCGCCAACCAGCCGAGGATCTGCGGCAAGAAGCCCTTCATCCCCTTCACCTTCGGATTGAGGTAGCCTCCGTGTCCGAAGGCGACGACCCGCCCCTTTTCGAACCGGGCCGCCGCGGCGAGGGCCTCCGCTCCACCGGCTCGCGTGGGAGCCGCGATGACGGGAAACGCCTTCTCGCCGAAGACGAGAAGTGGTCCCGGGATGCCCGCCTGCCCGATCGCCTCCACCCCCTCGGTGAGGGATTCCCAGTCCGCGGACGGCGACTGGCCTGGCGCGGTCGATGTCCCGAGAAACAGGCAGACGGCCCCCACCGCGAGGAGGAGCCTCGCCCCCTCAGCGCAGATCCTTGAACTCACTCGTGTCGCTCCAAAACGGGGGGATGTCACCATTCAGCACATGGAGGGCGACGCGGAGGAAGACTCTGAGATCCTCGGCGCCGCCGCTGCACGTCCAATCGGGTTGCAACGCGTCAGCCGGTCGGTGATATCGATTCTTCACCCAGTCCTCCTTGATGTGCTTCAGCCAGCCCTGTGGCCGCCCGGGGACCACATCCCCCGTCTTCACGTAGAGGGCCGGGACGCCGACCCGTGCGAAATTGAAATGATCGGATCGGTAGTAGAGCCCCTTCTCCGGCTCGAGGTCGGGAAGGGTCACGCGCAACCGACTCGAGAGGACGGACTCGAGGACGCCATCAAGCGAGCTTTGACCGTAGCCGATGACCTGAAGGTCTCTCGTGGGTTCCCACACGTTGAGCCCGTCGATGTTGATGTTGGCGAGGGTCTTCTTGATGGGCACGAGCGGATGTTCCGTGTAGTAGCGGCTGCCGAGGAGCCCCTGCTCCTCGCTGCCGACGAAAAGGAACATAGTGCTGCGACGCGGCTTGGGATGGAGGGCGGCCATGGCTTCGGCCAGGGTGAGGAGCCCCGCACAGCCTGAGGCGTTGTCGACGGCGCCATTGTAGATGACGTCCTCGCCAGGCCCACCTTCCCCCTTGCCGAGATGGTCATAGTGCGCCGTGAAGATGAGGAACTCATCCTTCACGTCCGGATCTGTCCCGGGAAGGATGCCCGCCACGTTCTTGTCTTCGAAGGGCTCGCTGGTCGTGGTCAACTCGGCGTGCAACCGACGCCCCAGGGGCACGGGTCTGAAATCCCTGCGCGACGCCGCGGCAGCCAGTTCATCCAGCGACTTGCCCGTTCCCGCGACGAGTTCCTTGGCGACGTCCCAGGTGACCCAACCCTCGAGACCCATATGGCGGTTCGGATCGTCTTCGCGCACCCGCATCTTCGGTCGGCGCCCGGAGTTCTCGACGACGGCCCATCCATAGCCGGCCCAGGGTGTCTTGTGAACGACGATGCAGCCCGCCGCGCCGAGTTCCTCGGCCTTGTCGTACTTGTAGGTCCAGCGTCCGTAGTAGGTCATGGCGGACCCGCCGAAGAGGCTCGTGTCCTCCGTCGGGGGGTCGCCCACGAGCATCACGAGGACCTTGCCGCGGCAATCCACGTCCTTGAAGTCATCCCAGTCGTACTCGGGCGCCTGAGCGCCGAACCCCACGAAGAGCAGCTCGCCATCCACCACATGGCGTCCGGGGCCCTTGCGGCTGTTCCCCATGAACTCGGGCCCGAACTCCAGGGGCAGGTCCTTCGCTCCGCCGGTGACCGTCACTTCGTGGACTTTCGTCACGACGCGGCGAAGCGGCACGGACTGCTCATAGCTGTCCCCGTTGGCGGGGCGGAGTCCGTACTCTCTCAGCCGAGCCATGAGGTAGGCCCGGGCCATCCTTGCCCCCTTGGACCCGGGGGCCCGCCCCTCCATCGCGTCGGAGGAGAGCACTTCGATGTGGTGCCGGTACTTGGCGGCCGTGATGACGCCATCGACCGTCACGGCCCGCTCCTCGACGGACGTTCGATCTTCCACACTCGTGCCGCAACCGAAGCAAACGGCGAGCGCCAACAATCCCGGAAGCCAGTTCTTCATCGCGAGTCCTTCCCCAAAAAATCGCTCAAACGTCGCCGTCGAGAGGATAGACGATCCCTAGGTGAATGGGAGTCTTGGCGGTCAGGGTGAGGCGTCCGTTTCGGATGCGTGCCGCACCCTTCAAGGAGAATCGAAGTCCTCCGAGCTCGAGGGACGGAAGTCGCCATTCGATGAACTCATTCGGAGCCAGCCCCTCGGCTTCGAACTCGAAGTGCAAGGAGGGCTGCCCGGCCCGCCCGTGTTCGAGGTAGACCAAAAGGAGTGGCGTATCGGCCAACCCCAGCCGCAAACGGGCCCGGCCGTCCTCGGACTTCCCGAAGTCGATCAACCGGAGGCGATGCCGCGAGCCGTCGGCGCGCACGAGCAAGGCGGGATCGCCCGCCTTGCGTGCCAGCCACGGCCTGCCCGCGCGCCCAGCCATGATGTCGTCGAGTGAAGCATCCGCGCTCCCCGCCCAGGCGGCCCTGATCCCACCGTTCTCGCCATCCAACAGAAGCATGAGGTGAGGGTCGAGAGCCGCGAGGATCGGGCCGTGTTCGCCCAGCCGACGCAGCCAGTCGTCCACGGGTCGCTGCAGCGGCGTCGTGGGGACGTTCCAAGAAATGCTCCCCGGTCCGAGCGTACAGACGCCTGTCGCCGCCCACTCCACGGCCTTGATGACGAGAACACGGAACTGGGGATCGGCGAGGGAGACGCGGGTTTGGGGAACGCCTTTCCAGACGTGCCCCAGGGGTGAGTGAAACACCCGCCCTTTCCCGTACTTCAGGATGATGGCCATGGGCTCGTACCGCCCCGAACCTCCCGACTCCTTGCTGGAGAACGCCCGCATCAAGACACGGGTCTTCACACCCGGCGTGTGAACCAGGTGGTGGTACAACTCGTCCGGATGAGCCTGAAACGCGGGGAGGCCCGCCGTGATCGGGTGATTGCGGTCGATCACCTCCACGTCGAAGGGATGAAAGCGACCATGGGATGTTTTCCCCCGACGCCAAAGGTCGCCGACCATCCGCTCGTACTCGGTCCAGCCGGGGAACGCATTGTCGGAAGCGTGAAGCACGACGACACCGACACCGCCTCGCACGGCGGCCAGGAACTTCTCTTCCGAAACCTTCCCCCACCGCGGTCCGTTGTAGTCCAAGAGCATGGCGTGAAAGCGGCCGAGATCGAGGCGATCCAGGTCGCGGGCCGGATCGCGGGTGATCGTTACGCGAAAGCGGCGGGTCTCCTCGAGGAGGCGTTTGTAATCCTCGGACGTGAATCGCCAATCGTGATTGTTGGCCCCCGTGACGATCAGGATGTTCACCGGAGTTTGGGCCGCCGCAAGCGGTGCCAGCAAGAAAAACCCGAGTACGATCCCGATGATTCGCTTCATGTGTCAACCCTCCTGCGATGCCCGCCGGGGTAGAAGACGGCCAGCAGAAGAAGACAGCCCGCGGCGATCCACATGGGGACACTGAAGAGACTTCTCCAGTACTCGGCCGAGTTTGTCGCCCCCCCCGCCTGCTCCATGGCCCAAGCCCCGACCACGCTGGTGGCAAAGAAGCTTCCCACGATGATGCCGATCCCGACGATCACGAGGTTGAAGAGGTTTTGTGCGCTCGCCCGAACGTCGGGCGTCGTCTCCTCGTCGACGACCATGAAGGCCACGAAGATGAAGCAGCCGAAACAGAGCCCGTGCAGGGCCACGCCCAACAAGATCCAGGGCAACGAGTCCGTGTAGGCGAAGAGCGCCATGCGGGCCCCGTATGCCAGCAGGCCGATGCTGAGCAAGGCCTTCCTGGAGAGGCGTTTCGCAAGATAGGGCATCGATGCCAAGACCAGGATTTCCGACATCTGCCCCACCGTCATGAGACCGCCGCCGCCCACGCCGAAAACGCGATTGATCGTGGCGGCCGTGTCGTGCCCGAATCGGGACAGAAACTGGGCCGTATGCACGAAGTAGAACTGGTGAATGATGGATACGGGGATGGCGAGCAGAAACAAGGTGACGAGGGGCTGCCTCCGCACCTCCTTCACGGCCTCGAGGGCTGCGTTCTTCTCTCCGGCGTCCTTCGCGGGCGGCGTGTGAGGTAGACTCAGGCAATAGGCCGCCATGACGGCGCCGAGGATCCCCGAGAGCCGAAACGCGTCGGCGCGGCCGGCATCCTGAGCGGCGGCGATCACGGATTCAGCGCCCTCCGGGGTGTGCCGCAGAAGAAGCCACTGGCCGACGGCGATCCCGGCCGCGATCCACCCCACGGTTCCCCAAACTCTCACCTTGCCGAAGTCGCGGTCCCTGTCGGTCAGGTGATGGAACGAAAGGGAGTTGGTCAGCGCCAGCGTCGGGGCGTAGATGATGCCGTAGAGCAAAGAGAGGATCAGAAACGGCCAAAACGTGGACACGCCCGCGAGCACCCAGACGAGGGCGGCTCCGGCGAAGTGACTGCCCGCCAAGAATTTCTCCGTCGCGAAATGTCTATCAGCGATCTGGCCGGCAATGAACGGTCCCAGAATCGCCCCCGCCGCACCCGCCGCGAGAACGGCCCCCACTTCGTCGAGCGTGAAGCCGCGGAAACCCAGCAGGAAGGGATAGAGGATCGGCAGCCAAGCCCCCCAGATGGCGTATTGCAGGAACATCATGACGGACAATCGGGGAATGAGCCTCGGATGCGGAACGGTCTTGGTCGTCATTCAGGCGTCTCCGGAAAAGGCGGCGTCGAACGCCCTGTGAGAGCGGGGGAAATCCAAACGTCGCACGAAAGCACAGGCCTCCTCGGCCCCGTGCTCTCGATCCATCAGGGCATCCTCCCACTCGACACTGAGCGGCCCCCGGTAGTCGCTGACCGCCAGTTCCCTGATGATCCCCTCGAAGTCGATGCGCCCGCGCCCCGGCGAGCGAAAATCCCAACCGCGGCCCGCCTCGCCGAACTCCAGGTGTCCGCCGAAGACACCCGAGGCGCACGGCGTCTCGGACCACCAGACATCCTTCATGTGGACATGGAGAATGCGGTCGGCAAACGCCCTGAGGAATCCGAGGTAGTCGACATTCTGATAGCCGAAATGGGACGGATCATAATTGAATCCGAAATGGGAATGTCCATCGAGAGCCTGAAGGGCGCGCCGGGCCGTCACGGCATCGAAAGCGATCTCCGTCGGATGAACTTCCAGGGCGAAATGGACGTCCTCCTCGTGGAACACTTCGAGAATCGGTTTCCAACGACGAGCGAAGTCCGCGAAACCCGCCTCGATCTGCCCGGGTCCGTTCGGGGGGAAGCTGTAAAGAAGCGGCCAGATGGAACTTCCCGTGAAGCCGTTCACCGTGAGCCGCCCCATCCACTCCAATCGATCTTTCACGTCGGGCGGCGCCAGCTCGAAGAAGCGCCGTGCGGCTCGCGCGGTATCCTTCATCTCCTCCGCGGCCCGGCTCTGCACGCCGACGGGTCGCCCGTCACCCCAGATCCGGTCGGGGAGGATGCTCCGATGCCGCTCGTCGATGCGGTCGCAGACGGCCTGTCCGACGAGATGGTTGGAGATCGCGAAGCATCCCAATCCGAAGCGGCCCAAGAGCTCCCACTTCTCCATCAGGTAAGTGTCGCTCTCGATGGCCTTTTCGACCTCGAAATGATCGCCCCAACACGCCAATTCCAGTCCGTCGTAGCCGAAGTCTCTGGCCTTCTCGCACAGAGTCGCCAGGGGAAGGTCGGCCCATTGGCCCGTGAAGAGGGTGACAGGTCGTCGCATCGCGTCCTTCTCCTCCAAAATGGTCAGGGAGGAATCCTACACCTCGAGGCCGGGATCCGCTATGCGTCTCCCATGGAGCCTCGAGGGCGATGGACGACGGGGCGAAACGAACCGAAAACCCTTGAGTCGCTCCATGCCGGGGAGGCACAATGGCTGTTGATTCCGGCCCTCTCACCGATCCCATGAACGAGAGATCGCAGGGATCAGCCACAGGAGGAAAACCCATGTCCAAGACATCATCGTTCGTTCTCGCATGCGCTCTCGCCTTCTTTCTGACCTCGCCCGCGACGTCCCAATGCTTCATTGGGGGCGTCAACTTCACGAACTACGGGCAGGGCTGTACGCCCTTCTTCAGCCCGCCTCAGATCTCGGGGCAGTTCGATCCCGCCTCGTGCACGCTGACGTTTTCATTGACGAACTCGCCGAGCTGCTGCAACACGTATCTCGTGGAACGTTTCTTCGTCTTCGGCCTGCAACAGGCGGCCCAACCCCTCCCCTTCTTGGGACCGAATTGTTTTTCCTGGACGTCGGCGGATCTCATCGTGGTCCAGTCGAATTCCGCGGGAGGCGACCTCGCCGTCCTCCTCCCGCCGGGTGCGGTCGGCCTGACGTTTTACGCCCAGGGCGCGAATCACTTTTTCACGACGATCGGCTTCACTCATGACTACGAGTTGAGCCAGGGGCTGCGCGTCGACATCTTCTGACCGGAGCATCGGCCACGCCATCGGTTCACTTCACGGCACTGAGGCGCACGGCGCATCTCTCCTTCGCGGAGATCATCGCCGCCTCGAGGACGCGTTGAGTCTGATAGGCATCCGAGAAGTCGGGGAGCGGGAGTTCGGGCCTCTCCCCCGCAAGCACCCGAAGGACGTCGGCGGCCATGTTCACGAAACCGTGCTCATAGCCCAGCATGTGGGCGTCCGGCCACCAGGCGTGAACGTAGGGATGATTCCCGGCCGACGTGCAGACGATCCGTCGCCATCCTCCGAGGCGAGGTCCATCCTCGGCATCCAGGTACTCGAGGACGTTCAAATCCTCGAAGTCCCAGCGGAGGCTTCCCTTCTCCCCGTTGATCTCGATGACGTTGCGATTCAGATGCCCCTGCGCCATCCGGGTGGCCTCGAAGCCGGCCGTGCCGCCACCTCGCAACGTGGCCAGGAACAGCACCGCATCGTCCACGTCCGACTTTCCCATGCGCCCCGTGGCCGTGTCGACCCGCTCCTTGATGAAGGTCCGGCTGATCGCGCCGTGAATCTCCGTGATCTCTTCACCCGTGATGAAACGACAGAGATCGACGATGTGGGCATTGAGGTCGCCGTGAGCCCCGGAACCGGCATGACGTTTCTTGAAGCGCCAAAGCAGCGGCGTGTCGGGGCCGCCCCAGCTCTGCAGGTATCGGGCCCTCACATGATAGATGCGCCCGAGACGCCCCTCCTTCACCAATTGATGGGCGAGGCCGACGGCCGGGCAACGTCGGTAGTTGAACCATACGAATGTGCGACTCTTTCGGGCCTTCCTCGCGGCCTTCATCATCGTCCTGGCCTCGTCCAGGTTCCGCGCGAGAGGCTTCTCGCAGGCGACGTGTTTCCCCGCTTCGAGAGCGGCGATCGCGGGTTCGGCGTGGAGGTCGTTGGGCGTGCAGAGGTCCACGAGGTCGACCTCATCATCCCGGCACGCCTCCCGCCACCGCGTCTCGACCCGCGGAATCCCCCAGTTGGCGGCGAAGGACTCCAGGGTCTCGAGGTCGCGACCGACGACGACATCGATCTTCGGGCGGAGCGTGGAGGGGAAGAATCTCGGGGATTGTGTCCACGCGTTCGCATGGGCCTTCCCCATGAATTTCGTCCCCACGAGAGCAATGCGACACTCCTCGCGCATTCCTGATCCTCCTTGAGATTCCAGGGCCGTGGAAGGATAGTGCATGACACACTGGAGAGTCCATCCCATGGCACGAGTTCCCGAGATCGACGTCCAAGCCGCACGAGAATGGTTGAAAAGCGGAGAGGCTGTGTTCCTGGACATCCGGGACCCGGGTTCGCACGCCGCCGGCCGCATCCCGGACTCTCAGCACCTGCACGACGGAGTCGTCGAATCTTTCCTCGAAGAGACGCCGAGAGACTCCAAGATCGTCGTCTACTGCTACCATGGGAATAGCAGCCTCATGGCGGCGGCCTGGCTCCTCGAACAGGGATTCCAGACGGTCTACAGCCTCGCTGGAGGGTTCGAGGCGTGGCATCTCGCCCACAAGGATTGCATCGAATCTCGATAGGACACGCGCGGCGGAATCGCCGAGGAGTTCTCCCGTGCGTCGAGGATGAATCCCCGCCGGCATTCGACGAGGACGTGGAGAGAAGAGGGGCCTCTCACGGAGGCGCAGAGACACGGAGACTCGTCGGCCGAGCGACTCACGATCCGCGACATCCTTCTCTGCGACTCCGTGGCTCCGTGAGAGAAAAACAAGAACGTCAACAGAAGTCCGAACCTCGACACCCTCGTCGCGCAACAAGGAGGATGCGATGACGTGGAGTGAAGAGCTTGCTCTTCATGCCGCTTCGGCGCCAATTGTCTGCGGTTCGCTTCATCCTGCAGAGCAAACCCTGCGCTATTTGTCCGCGCTACGCTTCATCGTGCAGAGCAAGCTCTGCTCTCCAGAAGATGAACCCCCAGCGACGTTCGACCGGACCCGGATGTCCCGACTCCCGGCACGATGCCCCCATCTGCATCAGTATTCACCCCATGAATTCCCGTTCCACCCCGCCAGGATTCCGCCCGCTCCTTGGTGCATCCTCCCTCCGACCTCATAATGGGGCCCAGGCTGCGTACCCAGCGAACCGTCGCCGCCGCCCCCTTTTCGCCGACCAAGGAGAATACAACAGATGCTACGTGGATTGATCTTACCTCTCGTCGCCGTCATCGCGACAGCGACCCTGCCCGCCCAGACGACACACCAGGTCGATGCGATCGGCCTCTCGTTCGTGGACCAGACGTCCAACACGAACGTGACGACGATCACCATCGGTGACTCCGTTCAATGGAACTTCGTCAGCGGCGGGGCCCACACGGTCACGAGCGGGACCGGATTCTCCGATCCCATGATGGGAGCTCTTTTCAACTCTCCGCTGGATTTTTCGAACCCCACGGTGACCTACACCCCCACGGCCATCGGCGTCATCGACTATTTCTGTCAACCTCACCTGCTCTGTTGCAACATGATGGGCCAGATCGTCGTCCTCGCGCCGCCGACTTACCCGGGCAGCGGCGACGACCTTACGCAGAGCACGGGCATCAACGGAACGGCCAATCCCATCGACATCAAGCAGGGCGGAACGGGCGATCTGCTCACCATCGGCGTGGAATCGCCCGGCGGCACGCTCTTGAACAAGCCCCTTCTCATCGGTGCCCAACTCATGCCTCAGGGTGGGCCCGCGCCTGTCGGGATCATCCCCAATCTGTACATCAATGATCAGGGAGGAATCCTGCTCGTCAACGGCATCACGCCTCTCGGATTGAGCCAGGTGATCCTTCCCCAGGGGAATACCTATGGATTCATCCTTCCGGGAGGCCTCGGCGGCAATTCCATCATGATCCAAACCCTCGTCGTCGCCCCCGGAGTCGCCCTGCCTCCAGGGGTGGCCCGTTCCAACGGCCACGAGATCCAGATCCTCTTCTGAGGGACGGGGGAATCACCCATGAGAAAGGGCCGCCCTGCCGGGCGGCCCTTTTTTCGTATCGCCGTCGCAGCACCCTTCGGCGGCGCGCCGAGGAGGCGCTACGAGGGTCCAGGACTCAAATTCAGAGGATCTGAAGCTCGTGGGCGTCGGCAACCCCCAAGTTCACCGAATTCAGACCCGGATCGCTGGCGAGCAACACGATCATGATGGACGTATTGGTCCCCGCGAGAGACGCGGGCAGTTGCCCCGTCACGGTGTATCCCGAGAGGACTGGGGACAGGATGCCGCCAGGCGACGAAAGCCCGTCCGCCAAGACGATCACGGGCGAAGTCAGGTCCAGATAGACCGAGGGCATGGCGTCCCCGGGCAAAAGGAGGGGTGCGGGCGGAGCGCCCGTGGTGAACAGCTGAGCCAACGCCAGGAAGGGCGCCGTCGAGAGGGTTCCGCCGGGCGAGGAGAATTGGAGGCCAATCACGTCGCCGCCCTGCACGCCGTGGATGTTGCTCACCTGGTTATCGTTGACGCCGTTGATGGAGACGCTGGTCTGCGCATCGGAGCCGTTCCCCGGGTAGGCCGCGCTGGGGAGAATGGCCTGGCCCCACGGGAAAACGCCGCCCGTGTGGAGCCCCGAACTGAAGGGGAGACCGCCGGGAGTCAGCGTGTGGAGACCGAACGTACCGAGAGGCGTCTCGGGGGTGCGAACGACGGACTCGCCGTTGCCGTCATCGGGACCGCCGCTCGTGTAGGAGTAGGAGTCGATCGTGTTGCCCATCGCGTCGGCGATGGTGATCGTGTCACTGCTGTTGTTGAGGCCGAGGGAACCCGTGTCGGCGAGGACTCCGCTGAATCCCATGTTATTGAAATTCGCAACGCTCCCGCCGCCGAAGACGACGATCGCTGC
Organism: uncultured Planctomycetia bacterium; assembly: GCA_964559135.1. GTDB lineage: Bacteria > Planctomycetota > DRQF01 > DRQF01. The sequence goes on along the minus strand of CAZLGG010000021.1, from coordinate 34,255 downwards.
ACCGGGGGGCAACATCGTACCGCTGGAGAACGTGTGGCGCACGAAGGCGCCGTCGGCGAGGGTCCAACCGCCGATGTCGACCGTCTGGTCCGTGCCGTTCACGATCTCCACGAATTCATCGTCCTGCTGAGATGAACTCGTTGCGACGACACCGTCCAGATTCGTGTCGAGGCCCGTGGCACCAAACGGATCGTTGCAGTATTCGTTGATATAGACCTGCTGTTGGAAGGCGTTCACGATCTGCCCGCGGATCTCTCCGGCGGGATGGGTCGCGGAATGGATGTTCACGTAGAAGTCGCCGGCCATCAGGGAGGCGACATCGGAAGCACTGAGGGTCGTCGAAAACGTGATGGGGCTCGTTCCGGTTCCGAGACCGATGAAGATGGGGCCCGAGGATCCGGCCGCCGCCAAATGGATATGGGCCGCCGTGACGCCGGCCACGTCGTGCTGGACGCTCAGCGTGAAGTTGTTGGCCCCATCGAGGGTGGCGAAACCCACACCCGACGCGGATGTCGTGACGGCCGGCACTTCCTGGCCGCCGTCCAGATTGAAGACCCAAGCGGTCTGAGCGGAGAGTCCTCCGACCAGAACGAAAACGGCAACCAAGCAAAGTAGATAAGGGACCTTGCGCGCGGTCATGTGAAACTCCTTTCGATGAATTCCAAACGGGTCGTGGGAGGGGCGAACGGCCAAACCGCCGCCCGGGGTACGTCAGCGAGCGCTTCATTCTGCCCCAAGCGGCCAAGACTTCAATCGGATCGGAGCCCTCGCGACGAATCTCCGACGCCAATTCTTCCCCGTACGTGGCAATCCTTGACGACGCGGGGTATGCTCTGAGTTCGAAACCACTGGGGAATGGGGAGATACGATGAAAGCATCCGACCTGTTTGTGAAGTGCCTCGAAGCCGAGGGCGTGGAGTATATTTTTGGACTTCCGGGCGAGGAGAACGCGGATCTGATGATCTCGCTGAAGAATTCGCCCATCGACTTCGTCCTGTGTCGCCACGAGCAGACCGCGGCGTTCATGGCGGACGTCTACGGCCGCCTGACCGGCAAGGCGGGGGTTTGCCTGGGCACCCTCGGGCCCGGGGCCACGAATCTCGTCACGGGCGTGGCCGATGGGAACATGGATCGGGCCCCCATGGTCGTTGTCACGGGCCAAGCGGATACGAAGCGGATGCACAAGGAGTCCCACCAGAACATGGACGTCGTCCGCATGTTCGAGCCCATGACCAAGTGGAACTACAGCATCAAGGATGCGACCAACATCCCCGAAGTGATCCGGAAGGCCTTCAAACTGGCCACGATGGAAAAGCCCGGCGCCTGCCATATCGAGTTGCCCGAGGATCTCGCCAAGAATGACGTCGAGGGCCTGCAGCCCATGGAGCCTCGCCGCGTGCGTCGCCCCGGTGCGGATCACAAAGCGGTGAAGGAAGCCGTGGAGTTGCTCAAGATGGCGGAGAACCCCATCATCCTCGCCGGCAACGGCTCCATCCGCAAGCGTGCGACGCGACAGCTCCGAATCCTGAGCGAAAGAACCGGCGTCGGTGTCGTCAGCACGTTTATGGGAAAAGGCGTGCTCCCGCGGACGGACCCGAGATGCCTCTTCACGATGGGACTCCAATCCCGCGACCACATCACCTGCGAGATGGAGAAGGCGGATCTGGTCATCGCCATCGGATACGACCTCGTCGAATACCATCCGCGGTTCTGGAACGTCGGACGCAAGAAAAAAATCGTTCACATCGACTTCGAACCAGCCGAGGTGGAACTCCACTACGACCCCGACGTCGAGATCGTGGCGGACATCGCCGATTCTCTGTGGTCAATGAACAAAGAACTGGGCGATCAACGCCTGGTCCAGGAAGACCGCTATCAGGCCTTCCGAGAGATCATGACGGACGACTTGGCCGCCCACGCCGGGGACGAGACCGAAGGGATCATTCGCCCTCAGAAAGCCTTGTGGGACGTCCGCGAGGCCCTCGGTCCGGAGGACATCCTTCTCTCCGACGTGGGCGCTCACAAGATGTGGATCGGTCGTTACTTCCAATGCGACGAGCCGAACACCTGCCTCATCTCCAACGGCTTTTGCTCCATGGGTTTTGCCCTTCCCGGCGCCATGGCGGCCAAGACCGTGTTTCCCGAGCGGCGCGTCCTCGCCGTCTGCGGGGACGCCGGTGTTCTCATGAACATCCAGGATCTCGAGACGGCGGCCCGACGCAATCTGCCCATCGTCGTCATGGTGTGGGAAGACAAGGAATACGGGTTGATCAAGTGGAAGCAGACGAACACCTTCGGCGAGCACTCCGACCTCGGATTCACGAATCCGGACTGGGTCAAACTCGCTGAATCCTTCGGCTGCTGGGGGCGACGTGTCGAAAAGTCGAAGGACCTCGCGGGGGCCCTGCAAGAGGCCTTCAGTCAGAATCGGCCGGCTCTCGTCGTCATCCCCATCGACTATAGCGAGAATACCAAGCTGACCGAGAGGTTGGGATCCATTACCTGCAAGCTTTGAAAGTCGCGCATCCATGAGCGAATCGATTCATCTTCGTATCCGAGAACCCGACGGTTCCATTCGAGAGGTCCCCGCCGTGGACGGTCTCACGTTGGGCCGTTCCTCCTCCAACCGCATCGTCATCCCGGACGTCAACGTCTCGAGCGAGCACGCACGGCTCGTTCTCGACACTGACGGTGCGTTGGCGATCGAGGACTTGGGAAGCGCGAACAAGGTGCGGTTCGAAAACGGCCCCGTTCTCGGCAAGGGGGAGCGTCACCGCCTCGTGCCCGGAGAACGATTCAGCCTGGGGCGGACCGTCATCGAGATCGTGGGGACCGACGAGAAGCGCCTCGCCGTGGACCGAACCGAACTGGTGGAGCTGGATGCCGCCCACACGGGAGAAACGACGCGGGAGACGCACCCCACGCGGGATGCCACGTCGAAGGAGGTGCCGAAGGAACCTCCGCCCAAGGCGGAGCCCGCGCCCACGGAGCCCGAGACCGCCCAGACACCCGATGCCCCGAAGAAAGACGCTCCGCCGAAGAAGAAAAAGAAAGCCCCGGCTCTCCCGGAGATCCCTCCCCTCCAGGAGGGAACACTCGAGCCGAAGGCCTTCACGCTCAATCGTTACACGGTCGACCTCTCCACCTACAGCGTCCGCCATGAGACGATTCACTGTCAGGACGTGGAAGACGTCTTGGGCGGCGCCGCGCGGGGCTTCAAGCTTCTCCAGGACTATTCCGTCGATGACCCTTACTCACCCGACGCTCCCCTGATCATGAATCTCGGCCGCCTCACCGGAAGCCAGTTCATGACCGGGCTTCGGACCTATTTTCACGGATTCTCTCCGCTGAAATGCACGAACAGTTACCGCCCCTCGGCGATGTGGACCGCCGGTAGCGGAAAATTCGGAACCAAGATTCGCTACATGGACATCGACGAGGTGATCTTCACCGGTCGAGCGGTCATGCCCGTCTACCTCCACATCAGCGAAGGCGAGGACGGCAAGCCCCGGTTCCGCTTCAAGAATGCATCCCAATTGGTAGGAAAGCGCGCCAACGAGAAGATCCAGCACCTCCACACCCTCTACCCCGATGCCCACTTCGCGGTGATCGGACCGGCCGGTGAGAATTTCCGCGGCGTGAGGTTTGCCTCCATCGCGCTCTCGACGATCAATCAGTTGCGAAGCGGCGACATGAAATCCCGTTTCTGCGGCCGCGGCGGCTTTGGTGGAGTCATGGGATCGAAAAACCTCCTCGGCATCGCCGCCGACGTGAAGGACAAGAAGCGAGGCGACAAGGTTCCCGGCCTCAAGGAGGTCAACCAACATGTGGCCCGCGGCAAGGGCAGCCAACGCTTCCGCGACGCTCGCAAGGGCGACGGCGGCGGCGGTACCTGGGCGAACATGACCGCGCTCAATCCGCTCCACGCCATGCCGGAATACAACTTCAATCCGACGGGAACGGACATTTCGGTCCCTCTCTATCGAGAGAACGTCGAGCAGGACGGGAGATTCCTCATCAAGGACGAGGCCTGCTTCGCCTGCGGGATCGCCTGCCACAAGAACATGTATGACAAAGGGCCGGACGGTAAGCCCTCCAAGTTTCGAGCCAAATTCGACTACGAGCCCCTCAACCTCCTCAGCGCGAACATCGGCATCTTCGACATCGATCAGGCGGCCGAACTCGTCGACCTGGTGGATGACCTCTGCATGGACTCCATTTCCGTGGGAGTGACGCTCGCCTACGCCATGGAGTACAACAAACGCGCCGAGGAGAAGGGCGAGGAGTCCATCCTTCCCGAGTACATCCGCTACGGCGACTTCGAGGGAGCCCGCCGCGCCCTCGAAGAGATCGGGCGAGGCCGACTGCCTCTCCTCGGCCAGGGCTCCAAGCGCCTCTCGGATGCTCTCGGGGAAACGGGTTACGCCATGCACTGCAAGGGCGTCGAGTTCCCCGCCTATCTGCCCCAATTCAACCCCGGATATCCTTGGGCCTTGGCGGGCGGGCACATGTCCATGCGAACGTACCTCCTCTATGTCTTCGAACGAGAGAAGGGCCTGGACTACTGGGTCGAGGCGATCACCGAGCGAGGCTTTTCGATCCTCCGGGACGACATCCTCGGCATCTGCAAGTTCAGCGGACTTCCCGACGACGTCATGGCCCACACGGTGGCGGCCATGACGGGCCTGGAGTTCGACCCGGAGACCCTCTCGCGGTGCGTCTTGAGGACTTTTCTGCGGGGATATCGACTCGAGAAGGATGCGGGGTTCACTCCGGACGACTATGTCATGCCGAGCGAAGTCCATGAGGAGTACCCGGACATCGATCTGGAACACTTCAACTCCCGCGAATTCTTCGAGACCCTCAAGGCGAAGGTCACGGCGCGCTTCGATCAGATGCTCATCGAACAGGGACTATGAGACTTCTCCCCTGGATGCCGATCTTGCTCACTTTGCCCCTTCTCGGGGGATGCCGTGAGCGCAATCGCCTGGTCCGGGTCGTCGTGACGCAGGAATTCGCCGCCACAGGACGCCTCGCCTCCATCGTCCCGACGTTCGAACGAAAGGAACATCTCCGCGTCAAGACCACGGTCACCGATGCGCGGGCCGCGGTGGCGTTGGCGGAGGCCGGCGCGGTCGACTTGATCATCGCACCGAACGACGCCGGCATGCGACGACTCGAGTCCGAAGGCATCGCGCGCGTCATCTCACCCATGGAGCAGGGAAGACTCTTCATCGTGGGACCGATCGACGATCCGCTGGACATTACGGAGGCGAGCTGGGATTCCGCATTGAGGGCCCTCCTCACCCGGCCCCGATCCCGGCTCCTGTTTGCCCGAAGAGGAGAGGCCCGCAACTACGTGGAGGCGTGGCTCGCGCGTCGAGGCCGCCGACTGAATGCGACGCCGGCGGGCGCCGCCACGGAAGCGGGGGCGCTCCTGCAGGCCGACCGCGACCAACGCTACGCCCTCGTCCACGCCGCCGCCTGGAGACGTCTCCAGAATCGGTGTCGCCTGGCTCCGCTGCTCGCCTCGCCCGAGGACTCGAGGCTGCTCATGCTGGCCGCGGTGGTCGGCAATGACGGTGCTCTCAGGCTCCTCGATCGTCTGCGCGCCGCCCGGTCCGAACGATAGACGAAGCGTGGACTCCTCGGTGCTATGATGCGCCTCCAAAGCTCCAGGAGGTTCCCGTACGATGTCGATTTCCAAATCCCTCTGCGTCGCGCTTCTCCTCGTCATCCCGGGCCTCGCCCAGGATCACATCCATCACCACGGCAAGAGCGTCCCGGATGAAAGCCGTCACGGCCTCGAACTCGTCGACCTGGCGGGATTGGATGAGGAGGCCGCTCATCTTCGCTTCGCCGTCCTCGACGCGGCGGGGGGATTCATTCCTTCTCGCATCACATTCGTCGGTGAGGACGACAAGCGGCCCACCCTATTCAAGAACAGAAAAATCGCGCCGGAGAGCTGGGCCGTGAGGCGCAACGTCGTCTACACGACGAGCGGCGTGGGATTCATCACCGTCCCGCCGGGAACCTACACGATCTACGCATCGCGGGGTCTCGAGTGGTCTCTCGGTTCGCGAAAGATGAAATTGGAGGCGGGCAAGGAGTACCTCTACTCTCAACAACTGACCCACGAAGTGAAAACCGACGGCTGGGTGAGCGGGGACTGTCATCTTCACACCCTCACCTACTCGGGACACGGCGATTCCAACCTCGACGAACGCATCGTGAGCCTCGTCGGCGAAGGCGTGGAGTTCGCCGTCGCCACGGACCACAACCACACGACCGACTACACCCCCACGGTCCGGAAACTCGGCCAGGGGGAGCACGTTCATCCGATCCGAGGCAATGAGATCTCGGTTCCGATCGGACATCTCAACGTCTTTCCTCTCCCCCATTGGGACGAACACCCCTATCGGTCCTCCCACTCGGCGAGCGATCTCTTCAAGTTCCTTCGCGCCAACGGAGAGGACGGCATCGATCCCGTCATCCAGCTCAACCACCCTCGCTGGGGGAACATCGACTTTTTCGGGCACATGGGCCTCGACCCGGTGACGGGGACGTCCGACAACCCGACCTGGTCCGACGACTTCGACACCCTGGAAGTGCTCAACGAAAACCCCGGATGGGGCTACCGCGACGCGGATCACCCACCCCACGGCCTCGGCATGGGCTCGAGCGAACATCAGGTTCTCCAAGACTGGTTCAACCTCCTCAATCGGGGACACCGTCACTACGCCGTGGGCAACTCCGACAGCCACACGGTGGAGGCCACCATCGCCGGCGTACCACGCAATTTCGTCCACCTGGGCGTCGACGCTCCGAAAGACATCGACAACGCCCAACTGGCCCAGGCCCTCAAGTCCGGAAAGACCTTCACCACGAGCGGCCCGTTCGTTCTGTTCTCCGTGAACGGCAAGACGTCCGGCTCCGAGACCGGCCCCGACGAGCGAGGCGGCTTCGACGTGGACATCGAGATCCGCTGCGCCTCTTGGATCGACTGCGACCGGGTGAAGATCGTGCACAACGGCGACGTGATCCTGACCCTCCCCGTCCCCCCGGAGAGAAAACCCCTCCGCTTGAAGACCCGCCTGCGCATCCCGTCGCTCCGCGACGGCTGGCTCTTGATCCTGGTGGAAGGCGATGACTCCCTGGCTCCGATCGTCCATGACGCGGCACGCCCCTGCTTTCCGGTCGCCATCCTCAACCCCGTGTTCATCGACGGCGACGGGGACGGCCGCGTGGACTCTCCTCTCGTCCAGGTGCGGCGGTGGTTGGCGGAAGGAAAGGGCGCCGCCGTAGTGGACGGGCTCCCACGATCTCTCGCGCGCCTCCTGACCATCGAAGCGGCTCTCGGGGGACGCGCCTGCGCCGCGGGGCTCGTCCGCCGTCTTCTGAAGGGGGACCGCGGGGACAAGATTGCAGCCTTCACGGCGGCGCGCCTCCTCGCCGACGGCTCCCTCGCGCCCGAGATCGAGGCCGCCGCCGTCACGGACGATGATCCCTGGATGGGCGCTCTCCGATTCGCCGCTCTCGGTGCTCTCGGCGCGGACGGCCAACCGGCGCGCCTGGAGGCCTACCACACCCGATTCGGCGCGGCCGCGACCCGACGCTACGCGGACCGACTTCTCACGGGCATGAAGTCCGTTCCCGTACCCCGTTTCCGGGTCCTCAGATTCTTTCCCAACCCAAAGCGTCAGGGGCTGTGGAACAACGACCTCGATGTCGTGGCCGACGCTGCGATGAATGCCCCCCACAAGGGAACCGTGGACCAGGGCGTCGCGAATTGGGAGATCGTCAACCCGGGTGAGAACGGGATGCTGCGCCTCGATGAGAAAAAGGCCGACGGGACGGTCGTGGGGCCCAACACGGTCGCATTCGCGGGCTTTTTCGTCGAAGTCGATGAGGCCCGCACGATCCCCTACATGCTGGGCTCGGACGACGGCTGCCGCGTTTGGTTGGACGGGCAGATCGTCTACGACCACCACGGAAGCCATGCGGCCTCCCTCTCCCAGCACCTGGGTTTCTGGAAGCTCGCACCCGGCCGTCACCGGGTCCTCGTCGGCATCGAAAACGGAGGCGGTCCGATGGGACTCCGCATCAAACTCTTCGGCCGCGACGTCCGTACGGCCGCGGAATAGAAAGGACGAGACCATGAGAGTTGCCGTGATCGGCCTCGGGACCATGGGCTGTCCCATGGCCAAGAACCTGCTGTCGAAGGGCTTCGAGGTGCGCGTGCACAACCGGACCCGCGAGAAGGAGATTCCTCTCGAAGGCCTCGGCGCCCGGCGCGCCGCGTCTCCGGCGGAGGCGGCCGCGGGCGCCGACGTGACGCTCACCTGCGTCTCCGACACCCCGGACGTGGAAGCGGTCCTCCTCGATCCCGGCACGGGAGCCATCCAAGGCATGTCCGAAGGGAGCCTCGTGATCGACTGCTCGACGATTTCCCCCGACGCCACCCGCGACTTCGCGAATCGCTTCGGTGAAATCGGCGTGGGCTATGTCGACGCCCCGGTGTCGGGGGGGTCGGAGGGCGCCGAAAACGCGACGCTCGCCATCATGTGCGGGGGTAGCGAGGAGGACTTCGAAAGAGCGCTCCCCGTTCTGCAGGCCATAGGACGGAACATCACCCACGTCGGTCCCACGGGATCGGGACAGGTGGCGAAGGCGGTCAATCAGGTCGTCATCGCGGGGACTTATCTTTCGGTGGCCGAGGGGCTCACCCTGGCCGCCAAGAGCGGAGTGGATCCACAGGCTGTCGTCGAGGCGATTCGCGGCGGCGCGGCGGCTTCCTGGGTTCTCGACAACCGATCCCGGAACATGATCCGCAACAGCTACCCGCTGGGCTTCCGCCTCCAACTTCACCGCAAGGATCTGGGCATCGCCCTGAACGCTGCGGAGAGTTCCGGCGTCGCCTTGCGGCTCGCCCGACTCGTCGCGGATCTCGAGGACCACCTCATCGACGAGGGATTCGGTGACGAGGACATGTCCGCCATCGCGCGCCGGGTCCGGAAGGAATCCCAATGGGACTGAGCCTTCGAAGGGGTGAGAAGCCGGTCCGTGCCCTCGGCCCGCGCCGAGGATAGAATCTCCCCGTGTCCGAATCCTCTCCACAACCCGGCATCGTGGTCATCCCCGAGGAGAAGACCGAGACCCAGCAACGTCTCGGACGTCCCTGGAAAGTCATCGTCTGGGACGATCCGGTGAACCTGATGTCCTATGTCGTCTACGTGTTCCAAACGCTCTTTGGAATGCCGTACGAGGAGGCGACCGTCAAGATGATGGAGGTCCACAAGCAGGGCCGGTCCATCGTGAAGGTCTGCGACCGGGAGGACGCGGAGATCTACGTGGAAAAGCTCCATGCCTTCGGGCTCCAGGCGACGATGGAACGGGTCGACGAGTGATTTTTCGGCGCGTGGAATCCGACGATGACGAACAGACGCTTCTGGAGGTCCGTCTGCAGCCCGCGGAGATGCGCTTTCTGCGCAAGGTTCCCAAGAAGCTGAAGGACCTTTTTCTCCAACCCGATCGCTCGCCGGCAGTGATCGATCGGCTGTTCCCCCCCACGTACGACGACGCCGACGCCGAGGAGGAACATCGACGTCTTCTCGGGGAAACCCTCATCGAACGTCGCAAGGAGGGGCTCGAGTGCTTCACGGCGATTCTCGATCGCGCGAACAACGGCCGCCTCGTGGCTTCGACCGCCGAGATCAACCTGCTGCTTCAGGTCTTGAACGACTACCGTTTGATGCTGGGCGTGGAGATGAATCTCACCGATAACGATTGGTCCTCGGACGCCCGCCTCTTCTTTCGGCACCCCAGGAAATTCGCGGAGATGGCCTTCGCCAGCGCGCTTCAGGAAGAGATGATCCGCGGCTGCTCCGACGAGACGTGAGAGAACCCCAGTCCCTCCAGGAGTTCGGCGGCTCGCCCTGACGCGAGGAGTGCTCCGAGTGCCTGAACCCCCGAGCGGTCCAGGGCTTCTTCGCGCACGACGAGGTCGTACCGTTCGTCTTGCAGGAAGACGAAGTCCAGCCCTTGGTCGCGGGCCAAGATGTCCAAGGTGATGCCCCAGTCCGCGCGGCCCTGCGCCACCGCGGCGGCCACGGCATGATGGCTGCGCGCCTGCTGATGATACCCCTCGGGACGCGGACGGCCGCGGCCCTCGCGATCCAGAAATGCGTCGAGGATCACGCGTGTTCCGGACCCCGGGTTCCGACTCACCATGCGGACGCCCTCTTCGTGGACGTTCCGCGCGATTTCGGCCGCGTCCAATCCCGAAAAACGCCCGTCACCCCGACGAAACACGACGCCCTGTCGCCGATTCCAGCCGAAGAGGATTCGGACCCCCTCGGGGAGGTAGGGCACGTTGTAGATGCCCGTCTCCGGATGGAGGAGGTGACATCCCGCCACGTCGCCCTCACCGCGGGCGAGAGCCCGCAACCCGCCTCGAGATCCCACCGGAATCGATTTCCCCTTGAGCCCCATCCCGGCCAGCAAGGAAAGCAACGCGTCGAGTCCCACGCAGTGGGAGCCGATCGCCAACAGATCGGTCGTGCGCACCTGTTGGCCCAACGGGTACACATCGACGGGGGAACCGGCTTCCACGAACTCGGTCGCGGCCGGAATACGGACGAACCCGTCGGCGGCCGAAAAGGTACTGACCGAGCCGGACCCCGCCCCCAAGGGATAGGCCGCCCACCCCTTCGGACCGGGGACCAGATCCACCAACATGTATTCGGTCCGGCCGGAGGCTGAGCGGAGGCGCAGCGGAGCGTGGGCGTGCAGCGGCCGTCGTTGCGGCGTGCGCCGCCCTCCAAGGCGCCTCAATACGGGCGCCACGAATTCGTGGAACGTGAAGATCGCGGACGTGGGAAAACCCGGAAGCACCGCCACGGGCACGCCGGCCACGACGGCGAAGGCGAAGGGCTTGCCGGGTTTCAGGGCGACGCCGTGGACGACGAGGCCGGGCGAACCCGGGAACTCCCGGCCGAGGGCTTCGAGGACCGTCACGTTGAGGTCTCCCTTCCCCTTGGACGTTCCCCCCGACAGAAGGATGAGATCGGGAGGGGCCTCGTCCTCGAGAAGAGCCTTCAAGGCCTCGTGGATGGACGCGCGGCGGTCGGGCAGGATGCCCAGGAAACGGGGGCGCCCACCGCACTCCGCCACCGCATCCGTGAGGACCCGTCCGTTCGAATCGTGCACCGCGCCCAAAGGAAGGGGCTCCCCCGGCGGCACGACCTCGTCACCGGAGGAAAACACGGCGACGACGGGTCGTCGATAGACCTTCACCGTCGCGGCCCCCACCGCCGCCGCCAGCGCGGTCTCCCGGGAACCGAGCGACGTCCCCCGAAACAAGACGATCTCGCCGCGGCCGATGTCGCTCCCCGCGGCGGACAGGTTGGCGCCCGGAGCCAGAGATCGGAACACGTCGATCCCCTTGGGATCACCGTCCACGGGCGCCGTGTCTTCCACCATGACGACGCCGTTCGCGCCTCGGGGGAGGATGGCCCCCGTCGCGATGCCTACGGCGTGCCCGGGCTTGACCTCGAATCCCTCGGCGGGGACGGAGCCGGCCGCGAGGCCGGCCTCATCGACGACAAGACGCCGGGGTTCCAGTTCCGTGGCGCCGAAGAGATCTTCGACACGCACGGCGAAACCGTCCATGTTGCTCCGGTCGAATGCGGGGACGTCGACGGGAGCCCGCAGATCCTCGGAGAGAATCCGCCCGAGGGCTCGGTCGAGTTCCACCGTCTCCTCTCGAGGCCGGAGGCCGTCCGTCGCCGCGTCGATGGCGGCGTGCGCCTCGGCATCGGACGCCAAGTCCAGGAAGATCCTTCTCGCCATCAGTCGCGGCCCCCCGTGGCAACCCAGGCCATGGAGGTCATGTTGTCGCTGCGTGCCACCATGGCTCAGAGCATAGACCGAGACGCCCCATCCCTCTACCGCACGTCCACCACGACGGCGTTGGTGACGGCGAAGACGCCGGGGGTCGCTTCCACGACCCCCTGGAAGGTCAGAGTCAGGGGAATGGGAATCGCCGGCGACGGGGGCGAGAGCACGACCCCCGCGTCGATGGCGGGGGAGTCCGGGCGCAAACGGCAGATCCCCCGCGCCGGATCCACGAACTTGGGGTCGACGGCGATGTTGCCCGCTCCGGAAAAACCTCCCTGAACCAGGCAGTGGTCCAAGTTGAGGGTAGGCCCCATGCTGTTGGGGATGGGCCCCGCCAACGGCGAGGAATTGCCCCAGAAAACGCAGTTGCGAAACGTCGGCGCCACGGGCGCGAAGGTCGGCGAGGTTCCCTCGAGGATGAGAGCTGCACCCGGCAGGGTCGCGGTGTTGTTGGCGAAGGTACAGTGCTCGACCACGATGCGACTCCCGCTCGGGGCGTAGATCAAGGCCCCCTCATCCGCCTGGGTCCCCTCGATGAGACAGTCGCGAATGCTGATGGGCCCGAGACTCGTCCCCGCATCCACGAAGACTCCCGATACGTAGCCGTTCGGGTTCGTGTTGCCGCGAATGACGCATCGAACGAGGTCGAACGCCGCGCTCAATTCCTGTCCGACTGCGTTCAACGAGTTGTTTTCCAGCGCGCAGTCCTCGAGAGTCACGGGGGCGAACAGGGTGACATGCACCCCGCCGCCCCCGTCCGGAGCGGTGTTGCCCACGATGCGGCAATTCTTCACCAGGACATCGGTGGCGAAGAACGGGGAGTTGACGTTCTCGCTCAGGTAGATCCCGCCCCCCTTCACGAAGGTCGCCCCCAACGGTCCGGATTCCACGAACCCCGAACCGTTGGTGAGGGTGAAACCCTCGATGAGGGTGCCCGGTCCCTCGTCGCTCTTGCAGACGATGACGGCGCCGGACTGATTCCCATCGATGGTGGTGAGGTCCGGCCCCGCGCCCACGAGCTGGATCTCTTTTCCCAAAAGATCCAGATTCTCCACGTAAGTCCCCGGCCCCACCTGAACCACATCCCCCGGCACCGCGGCATTGATGGCCGACTGAATCGTCGGATACGTTGCGGAAGGAACGATGAGCACCGCTTGCCCCCATCCGGTGCCGGCCAACCCACCGAGCACCAGCGCCACGCGAAACATCGCCTTCATGTGTGATGGTCTCATGATGCCTCTCCTCATTGCGACGCCGACTGGGCGAACTCCCAGACGATCCCGGTTCGGGCTCGGCCGCCGGACTTCGGCACATAGTTTCCTGACATAGTCGGAAACTCCATATACGCGTCCCCGAAATCCATCAGCAGCCGAGTAAAAAACTCCTTTTCGTTCTGGATGGGCGGGGTGAGGTCGATGTTGCAAATCTGCTCGAACAGCACGGCCCCCAGGACCCCTTCGTTGTAGGTGGTCCCACCCCAAACGGGAAAGGCCACATCGTTCACGCTGCGCACAGCGTCCTTGGTGTCGGTGACGACCAGGTGAGGAAGTCATCAAAAAAGAGAAGGGTCAGGACCATGAAATGAACCGGAGAGGCTTCGGCCGACAGGGTTTTTCTCCGCGCCGGGCGACTCGGAGTCAGAGACGATCGGGAGCGGGATCGTAAAAGTAGACCGTGACGGCGGCGCCTTCCTCCAGGCCTTCTTTTTCCTCGGGAACGAGGAGGAAGCCGTCGGCGCGCGTGGTGCTGGAGAGGATGGCGGCCCCCTTGGCGGCAAGCGGGTGGACGGAATCCCCCTCCACCCCGACGCGGACGTAGTCCAGGCGCCCAGGCACGGACGCAATGGCGCGGCGGGTCGTCATACGCCGACGGGGATAGGGGAAATCCGTGGCATGAGGCCGGCCGCCCCATCGCCGGACGGCCGGCCCGGCCAAGATGTCGTAGGCGGCCAGGCACGAGACCGGGTTGCCGGGCAGCAGAAACACCTTCATGTCGCCGATCATCCCTATACCGGCCGGCGCAGCGGGGCGCATCGCCACCCCATGGACCTGCAACCGACCCAGCTCGCCCACGAGCTGAGGAAGGAAATCCTCGCGTCCCACGGAAGACCCCCCGGCCGTGATGAGGATGTCGGCATCGAGTTCGCCGAGCGTCTCCCGGATGAGCGCCTCGTCGTCCTTCCGTCGCAGGGCGGCCACGACGACGCCTCCGTCCCGCCTGATGAGCGCCCGCAGCATGGGGGTGTTGGAATCGATGATGCAACCCGGACGGGGCGCGGAGCCCGGAGGAAGCAGTTCGTTGCCCGTCACGAGAATGACGACCCGAGGGCGCGCGTAGACGGTGACTTCTCCCGCCCCCAGGCTGGCCAGGAGACCCAGGTCCTGGGGGCGCAAGCGCCGCCCCCGACGCAGCACCACGTCCCCCGCGGCCACGTCCTCGCCGGTCCGCCCCACGTTCTTGGCCGGCGGTAAGGGCGCTTCCACTTCGACGCGGTCCCCCACTTCGCGGGCGTCCTCGGCCATGAGCACCGCATCGGCGCCCAAGGGCATCGGCGCGCCCGTCATGATGCGGCAGGCCTCCCCGGGCCCCACGTCAGGAAGCTCCGTGGCGCCGGGCATGGATTCTCCGACGAGCCGCAAGGACACGGGGTCGTAGGACGAAGCGCCATAGGTGTCCTCCGCACGCACGGCGTAGCCGTCCATGGCCGAGCGGTCGAAGGGAGGCGCCGCGTGGGCGCTGACGAAATCCTCGCCCAGGATCCGGCCGGCGGCTGCATCCAGGTCCACGATCTCCAAACGTGAGACCAGCTCGGACAGAGCCACAGCCTGGGCCTCGGCCACGGGCGTGCGGGACGCAAAACCGCGGAAGCGGACGTCGCGCGGAGGCCCCCCCCCTTCCACCGCCGGAAGGATGTCGATCTCGTCGCCCGAGGACACGGGATGATGCGCGAACGCCCCGCGGTCGAGTTGCTCTCCTTCCGTGATGAGCAGCAGGTAGGGATGGATGCGTTCCGCATCATCGAGAACCCTGGGGCGGAGTTGGGGATGCACCGCGAACAGGGCTTCGAGAGCCTCTCCCACCGTCTCCGCGGCGACGAGGATCTCCTTCTCACCGCCCGTGAAGCGGCTCAGAACATCCGGGACGTGAATCGTGACGCGGGCCTGTTTCTCCATGCCTCAGAGCATAGACCGAGTCGCCCCATCCCTCCACCGACCTCGTTGCAAAACCTTGGTGCGCAAAGCTTGCTTTGCATCGAGCACCATCGAAGCCTCACTCGCCCGAGCCCCGGGATGACGGCCCGAGCCGCCGGGGGACCTCGTCACTCCAAAGGAACGGCGCGGAGGAAGGGGCCTCCGCGCCGCGGGTAAGGAATGGTTCAAGACAGTGTTTCGTCGTTGCTCAGGGGCAGTCCAGAATCAACAGATGGAGAACGGCGTCGAACATGTCGGTGTCGCCGCTCGCGGCGTTGAGATTGATGCCCAGATGGATCGTGGCTTCCGGTGTCGGGAAGGCCACGATGTGTCCGTTGAGAAGCAGGGGGAATCCGTCCATGGCAACGTTGTTGTCGACGGTGCCCAGAACGGACGTACCGCTCACACCCCCGGAACTCTTGTTGATCTGGGTGGTGATGACCACATAGTCATCGAAGTCCCCATCCTGGTTCATGTCCCCGAATCCCTGATCGGACCCCTCCATGGTGAAGGAGACGAAACGCAGCCGGGTCGAACAGTCCTGCACCGAGATATTGTTCGAACCGACGCGGACGAAAACGCCGTTGCCGGCGATCGCCCCCCCTTGGACCGGGAAGTAGAAGACAGCTTGGTCTGCCGTATCGTTGTCTCCGTTCAAATCATGACCGTTGTCGGACTCGTCGGCGACGAGGGCCACCCAGTCACCGTTTCTCCCGCAAATGACCTGGTCACCGGCCAGTCCCAGGTTGACGACCTGGGTCGCGGCCGTCTGCATCCCCACGTAGAAGGGGACCAGATCGTCCGTGTCCGTGTCGCCGATTCCCTGGTTGTAATTCGTCCCGTTCGGCCCCTGGTCGGTCTCCGATGCCGTCATGACGAAGAACTCGCCGCAGACGTTGGGGGTCGACGACGCCGAGCCGTCGTCTTGGGCCACGCCCACGTTGTTGGCCAGGTTGGGCAAAGCGAGGTCCACCCAGAAGGGCACGAAATCGGTCGTGTCGCCATCCACGTTGTAGTCGCTTCCCGTGGGACCATTGTCCGTCTCGCTCGCCGACACCACCGCTCGCGTCTCGGAACCGAAGAGCCGAGTCGCTTGAATAGCGATCCCTCCCGCCGGAAGACTCTCGGTGGACGTGTTCACGTCGAAGATCGCGGCCACGGTATCCATCATGTCCGTATCGTTGGAAATGCCGGCATTGAGGTTCTGCCCCTCGTCGCCCTCGTCGATGGCGTACATCACGACGGGGGCCGCATCGGTTCCGATGATGCGGAACGCCGCGGGACTCACGGCGCGCGCCATGCCGGCCGCACCGATATTGAAGGTGGTCATGGTGGCCACGGACATGCCCATGAGAACGTCGTCCGAGCTGTCACCGTCACCGTTGAGATCGGTCCCCATGCCGCCCGGGTCGGTCTGATCCTCCTCGGAGGCCTCGAAGACGATGATGCCGTGTCGCAGATCATAACCGATGGAATCCGGGTTCAACGCCACGCCCGCGCCGGTCGCGGTGAGCGTCATGGGATCGAAGAGTTGCAGAACGAAATCGTCCAGCACCCCGTCTCCGTTGAGGTCCTGGTTCGCCGCCGCCTCACTGGTCACGAGCACGAAGATGGAGCCCTCACCGCGAATGCTGGCGACGGGCTCGAGACTGATCCCCGTGATGTTGGGATTCGCGGGTCCGACGGGAAGGCTCGGGTCGAACAGAACGAGAACCGTGTCTCCGAAGTCGCCGTCCATGTTGAAGTCGACGAGGCCCTCGTCCGCTTCCTCGACGCCCCAAGCCACCAGGTTGTCATTGACCGCGAAAAGCGGGGTTCCCGCCACTTGGAGATTCGTGATCTGCCCCGTCGTCGTGTCGATCATGTGGACGACGTCATCGGCGGCGTCGCCGTCACCGTTCAGGTCGGTGGCGGCCTGTTCCAGTTCATTGACGAGCGTGAAGACGAGGTCCCCGAGATTGGTGAGACCCGACGGGTAGTTCGCCGCCACCGCCAACCCCGTGTTCATGACCTGCGCGCCGCTGTCGCCGCTGTTGCCCCCTCCCCCGCCGCATCCGACGACGAGAAGACTCAAGACCGCGAGCAAGACCGGGCTGATGTTCTTATTCATGACGTGCATCCCTCTTCGATGTGCGCGTGACGTCTGAGGTATCGACGTCGGAAGTCCCTGTTCTGAAGCCCTTTCCGACAATCCCCCCGTTTATATCCCAAGCGATTCGAGACGTATCTTGCGGGCTTGGGAAGGGTGGTCACGAAGAGTCCCCCGACCGCCCCGCCTCGCGCCCCCGCCCCCGGGGACACACAATGGCGCCATGAACGACCAGGAGCCTCTACGGCATTTCCTCCTCTACACGCTTTCACTCCCCGAGCGCGCCCTTCGCAGCACCGTGGGCCTGGCGGCGGGCGCCGTGAAGGAGATGAGCGCGTTTCTCGTACCGAAAGCCTTTCAGGATTCGAAAACCTACAAGATCGTCGTCCGCAACTCCTTGAGCTTTCTCCTCGACAAGGTGGCCGGTCTGGAGTTGCCCCAGGCAGAGAGCCGACACGCCGTCAGCGACGACTTCCTGGCGCGCAAGGCCGTGGGGAACTTCCTGGACCTCACGAGTCTCGCCACGATGCACGTCTCGCCGGTCTGGTTGCTCGCCGTCGTCAGTGACCTGGCGTACGGCACGCACACCTACATCCAGGAACTCGCCCACGAGTTGGAGGAGAAAGGGATCATCGCCGGGGGCTCGACGATCAGAAACCTGGATGACTTCCTGGGAGCCGTGGCGGATGGAGCGGGCCGCGCCGCCTCCCTGGTGGACACGCCCCCGCTTTCCGTCGATCAACTGAAGCAGAGCGCCGAAGAAACGAAGAAAGCACTCGCTCGCGTGGACGTCACGCAACTTCTCCCCGCCAAGGAAATCCAGGAGACATGGGACGAGATGAGAAGAGTCGCCGACGCCTCCGAACTCGGTCTTCTCGACGTCTCCGCCGCCATGACCATGAACGCGTTCGACAAATTGGGCGCGGTCATCGACGGGACCTTCAGCGGCCTCGTCGTGGCGACCGGCCTTCTCGACCGAGTCGTGATCGACCACTACAAGGACGCCCTGCAGCGCATTGCGGAAAGAGGTCTCTTCGCCATCGTGAAGGAAAGCTATGAGCCCTACGTCGAGGCCGTCTTCAAAAACTTCTCCGGAGATCGAGAGACCCTCACGGAAAAGGTCCTGGACGGGAGGCTTCTCGTCCGATTCTTCCGGTGGTGCAAGAAACTCTTCGTCCGCAAGAAACCCCGGAATCGCGAGTCCTCTTGTCCCGACGAGCCGAGCCGCCCATAACGAGGGCACGATGGTTTCACCGCCGATCAATCCAGCCGTTTCCGATCCCACGGCGCTCTACGGCCTTCCGTTCTCGGCGCGCGCCCTCCTGGCGCCCATGGACGGCGTGACGGACCCCACGTTTCGAGATCTCCTCCTCGAACTCCACGACGAGAGGGTCCTCGGAGGCACGTTCACCGAATTCCTTCGGGTCTCTGCCCATCCGCTCCCGCGCCATGCCATCGAGAAGACGTTGGGTCCCCACGGCGCGCGCCCTCGCCTCGGCCTGCAACTCATGGGCAACCACGAGGAGAATCTGGCCGAGACGGCCCGGCGCGCCGCGGGACTCGGTGTTCGCCTGATCGACATCAATTTCGGCTGTCCCGCGCGCGGAGCCGCCAAGTCCATCGCCGGTTGCGCGCTTCTCTCCGATCCGCCTCGCATGCAGCGGCTCGTCCGCGCCCTGCGGAGAGCCCTCCCCCCGGACATCCCCGTCACCGCGAAGATCCGCTCGGGCCTGGAGGACGATCGGAACCTCGAGGATCTGGCCAAGGCCGTGGAAGACGGCGGAGCGGCCCTCCTCACCGTCCACTGTCGCACGAAAAAAGAGGCGTACCGGGACGGAACGGCCCGGTGGGAGCGCATCGCCCGCTGCGTCGACGCGGTGAGCATCCCCGTCTGCGGCAACGGGGGCATCGAGCAGCACTCCCAGATCGAAGCCATGATGCGGGCCACCGGAGCCGCATTCGCCATGGTCGGCCGGGCAGCGATTGCCGACCCGTGGGTGTTCTCCGGCCACGCGGCGACCCCCGAAGAGGCCAGGGACTTCCTCGCTCGCTACGCCGAAGACATGTTGGAGCGGATGCAGGGTCGCACCGGTCGCGTGGCATCACGCCTGAAGCAGATGATCCGCTATTGGAAAGCAGCCGGGCTCTTCGCAGAGAATCGTTCCCGTTGGTTGCAAACGAAAGCCCCCGAGACTCTCGTCGCGGCCGTCCTTCGCCGTGCGGAAAAGGAACCCTCATGCCCGACGCCTCTCCCGAAAGCGTGAACGACCTGGCTTTTTGCGCGGCGATGAATCGACGGATTCTTCCCGCGCAAGCCTCCCTGTTTTTGGCTGAGATCGACTGGGACGAAGCGGGCGGCGTCCTCGACGTGACCTTGGCCGGCGCTCCCGGCGTACGTGTTTTCGAGTGGGACGCGCCGCGCGCTTTGATCTGGGCGTTGGAGTCGATCGACCCGGCCATTGCGCCCAGTCGCCTCGACATGTCGCTCGACATGGACTTGAGCACCCCGATCGAGTTCTCGGCGGACGAGCCCGTGGAAGCGCGCGTCCGGCGACTCAGCGCCGAGGAAGTGAAGGACATCGCCAGCGCTTCCCGACTGGAAGTCGTCCATGGCGACGTCGCCGCGCTCGGCGAAGATCGGCCCGTCCACGAGTTGCGCTGGGAAGGGTACACCCTCGAACCTCTGAGGACCGACCTTCACCTCCTCGTCGTGGGGACGGCTCCCACGCTGCACGACGAGAACGGCGAGATCCCCTTGGACAGCCTGGAGGAGCCCCCCCACCACGACGATCCCCCGCCGACGCCGACCCCCTCGCCCCTTCAAGCACAGGCCTTCGCCGACGCGCCGACCGATCTCCCGGCCGAGATGGACCGCTGTCTGCGGCGCTTTTTCGCGGCTCAGATCGCTTCCGATTGGGACACCCTGGCCGAGGTCTTTCCTCACCCCGACTTCGACCTTCCGAACACGGCGCACTGGCACGCCTGTCACTATCGCCGGCTTTTCGACTTCTTCCACGGGGAATCCGCGAAGTTGCTCTGGATCGAGAACGACTTGGCGAGTGTGCAGGTCCACGGGACGCTGGTGAGCGAGGCGGAAGAGGACCTTCCTCCCATGACGGAGGTCAGCGCATGGACGTTTTCCCTGCGTCGGCGTGCGGACGGCGCTTGGATCGTCCGCCATTTCAGTCAGAGCTTTCTTCGTCCCCGTTGAGAGCGTCGGCGTCCCTGCCCATCAGGGCTTGCGCAGCCGCCCCATGAGTCCGGTGACGCCTCGGGCTTCCTCCCGTTCCGGCACCTTTTGACCGAGAACCCGACGAAGCCCGTCGGCGAAAAGGTCGAGTCCCGCCAGTCGATCCGAGGCGCGAGGCAAAAGAGCCGCCTCCAGGACATCCATGAGTCCCTCGGGCAGCCCCGGTGGAAGTTCGCGCAACAGCCGCGCATGTCCCAACGTGCGAGCGGCGAGACACGCCTCCGGAGCCAGCGCGCCGCATGGGATGCGCAGGGCGAGAAGACTGCCGAGACAAAGAGCGACACTCCAAACATCCGCGAGATAGCAGACCGGGCCCCAGACCGGCTCGACGGCCTCAGGCGCCAGCCATTCGGGTCGCCATCCGGGGCGTTCGAGGGGGGGCACGCCCTCCCCGGCCCATGCAAACCCCAACCCCTGGACCCTCAGCCCGTCCTCCAGGCGAATCATTCGGCCCGGATGGATCTCCCCGTGAACCTGCCCGCTTTGGTGGGCCTGATGGAGGGCGTCAGCCAGGTCGATGAAGAGCGTCAGGATGCCCGTGACATGAGAATCGTTTGCAGCGAGTCGCCGAGCGGCATGCGCCGCCTTCGCCACCTCGTCGAGGGCCGAGGGATGGGTTCTTTCATCGTCCAGCCAGCGCATCCTCACGGTCTCGAGGTCGTCGGCTCCCTCGGCTCGGACGAGACCCCGCATGAGATCCATGAGACTCGGTCCCTCCAGTCGCTCCCGAACGACGACGATTCGGCCTTCGCTCCGCGTCACTTCGAAGATCATCGCCATCCCGGGGGCCGGCCTCTGGGAGGCATAGACGAGGGCCTTGGCGAGGCGTTCTCGGGTGGACGGCGCCAGGTCGTCACCGAGGAGAACGGATTCCGCCGGCCGACCGGTCGCATCCATGACGGCGAACACCTCGCCGTAGGGTTCCCGCCCGGTGGGAAGACCCTCCCGCACAGAGCTCGTTGCCGGCGGAGGCAGAAGGTCTCCGAGTGCCTCGGTCAGAAAACTCTCGCAGGCGAGGAACGCGTCCAAGTCCTCCCGGAACTCCGCGTGAGCCGCAAGAAGCGCCTCGCGATCCAGGCACTCGCCGCGGTTCCGACGATCTTGTATCTCTTCGATGAGCCGGGCCAAGCGGTCTTCGCGAGAATCACTCATGGAATCAGCCGTCGCTGAACCAGGCCATGCCCTTGAGGATGGAATGCAACTTTCGTTGCGCCCGGTGAAAAAGGACGTTGACCGCATTGGAGTTCATCCCCATGCGCTCGCCCGTTTCAGCCGCCGAGAGCTTCATGATCTGTCGGAAGGTGATGACTTTGCGGAAATTCTCCGGCAGCCGCTCCATGGCCTGATTCAGCAGTTGGTAGCCCTCTTTTTGCATGACGATCTGGCTGGGAGTCTCCTGGCCGGAGGGAACCGCATCTCCCAGTTCGAAGCCCTGGGTGTCGCTGCCTTTGGCCTGCTGATGCAGGGAAACCGTCTCGTGGGGCTGTCGCTTCGCGGTCTTGAAGAAGTACTTGTCGAAGTCCTTGATCTTCCAGCCGATGACCGTGGTGACCCATTTGAAAAACGAGTCCGGGTCGGAGTATTCGAATTTGTGGAAGTTCTTGTAGACCTCGATGTAGATCTCTTGGATGATATCGTCGGCCTCGACTTGAGCCTTCAGCTTGTCGAGCATCTGCATCCGAACGAGCAACTTGATGCGGGGATAATACCGCTGAAACAGGAGGTCGAAGGCCTCGCTGTCACCGTCCTGAATGCGTAGGACGAGTTGCTGGGTCGTCCCGTGGTCCTTCTTCTTGGCCATGACGCCGCAAAATCCTGGATACTTGTGGCTGTATCGGCTTCAGGCTGGGCGCGAGCCTGAAGGTCACTGGGGATCCTAACGTCAAACCAAGTAGGCGGCAGGAAGAATTCGGAGAATCGCACTCAGGAGTCCCGACTCTTCTTGGGATTCTTGATATAATCTTTTCTTTTTCGAGAGCGCTCGTCCTGGATCGTCTTGCGCTGCCAGCCGTCATCGACGCCGCCCTCGTAAAAGCGTTCCGGGTGTTCGACGCACCAGATCTGCTTGTGGATCAGCCAGTCTTCGGGGTCGAGTTCGAGACCTGCCTTCAGCGCCGCGAGGGCCCGGCCCTTGTCGCCGCGGCGCAGCGCCAGATCGGCTCGGATCATGTAGAGGGTCTTCTCTTCGGGCAGCGCCTCGAGGGCCTCATTCGCCGTGGCGTCGGCGGCGGCCAGTCCGTCGCTCCGCAGCACGGCCTGGATGAGTCCCACCCACGCGCCCAGATTCTTGGGGTGGGCCCGAACGGATTCTTCGAAGTCTCTCCGCGTGCCCCCGCCCGCCGGACCACCCTTCCCCACCGGCACCGGCGGCCGGGCAAGGAGAGTCTCCAGCGTTTGAAAGGTCTTCCGTCCAGGCCCTGCGGCGCGGGACGCCATGAGGACACCGTTTTCATCGAGGAGCGACCACAGGGGGATGACCCGCCGGCCGAGAACGGCTCCCGCGAAGATGTTGGCGCGATCGACCACGACGGGATAGGTGACGGCGAACTCCTTGACGTATCGGCTGGGCCATTCGGGCCCCTGCACGTCCACAGCGATGGAGAGCATGGCCGGCGCTTTGTCGCCGAGTTTTTTCAAGAACTCCTGCCAGACCGGCAGGTGGTTGCGGCATCCTCACCACGAAGCCCAATTGACAATGAGCAGCTTTCGACCTCGAAAGTCCGAGAGCTGAATGTCCTTGCCCTTCAAGGCCTCGAAGGCGAGGTCGGGCACCTGCTCGCCCACCTTCACCGCTCTCAATCCCGTCGCCGAAGGGGCGTCGGGGATCTTCACGGTGTAGGCGACGCGGCCTTGCTCGAGATCGACCCCGAAAGAGACGATCTCCCCTCCCACGAGTTCGATGAGGCCGTCCAACTCGACACGCTCACCCGACCCGCTGAACAGGCTGGCCGGAGCGGGGAAACAGATCTCTCCATGGCAGACCTGGAAGGGTTCGGCTTTCGCCTTGATCTCGAGCCCCAGGGCCTTCGCCGCCCAACGGGTGGGAACCCAGATCTGGCCGTCGAAGGAGCCCGTTCCCGTCACGGGAGCGCCGCCCACCAAAGTCAAGGACACCTGGACGTCATCCTGCGCCGCCAAACCGGCCCCGAGCGCCAAGACTCCCAAGAGGATTCCCATGCGCGGCATCATTGTTCTTTCTCCGACTCACAAGCACGATAGAAGGCTCGAGCCATCCCGAGGGCAAACAGTTGCCGGGCCCAGAGCCTGAGATGCACCAGAAACAGGACGCCCAGGAAGGCGCCATGTGTCCACTTCGGAAGGTTTTTTCCGAGTTCGAGGAAGGCCAGGATGGGACCCGCGATGAGCGCCGGCACCATGAAGGCCGCCGGCAGGAAAGCCTGCGCCTTCAACTCTGTCACTCGTTGCAGGGCCCTCTCCCGGGCGTCGCTCGCTCGAGCCATCCTCCGCAGACGGGTCTGCCACGCGCCGAGGGCGAAGTACGGGGCGCTGTGCAGCATCAAGGCGCCGAGTAGGACCGCGAGTCCCAGGGGCAGATGCAACCCGCGGTCGCCCAGCCAACCCGCGCCGTCCGCGAAAAGATAGATCCAGCCGAGGCTGACCGCCCACCCGAACCCGCGGAGAAACGTCTCCATCGTGCCCCTTTACTTGGTGCTGGCGACGACCTTGTTTCGGCGCAGGAAGGCACGCTCCACCCTCCGTCGCGCCCGCGCGAGCTTCTTCGCAAAGGAGTCCGCCTTCGCATCGTTGTAGTCCGCGACCCAGACAGCCTCGTCGGGAGCGGCCGGGTCCAAGACCACGTAGGCGGGATTCGTGATGCTTCCCGTGAGTTTCTCCCGGAGTCGACCGAATTCCTCCTTCCGTGGCCCCTTGCCGTCGGTGTGCAGGGACACGACGACCATGCGGTTCATTTCCTCGATGACGTCTTTTTTTGTCGAGAACACACTGCTCTCGATGTCACGGCAGTTCGGTCACGTGAAACCCGTGAAGTCCACGAATAACGCCACGCCCCGCTTCGTCGCCTCCTCGAGCCCGGCCTCCCAGTTGTCCTCGATGCGACCCTCCCAACCGAGCTCGCCTTCGCTCTGTTCGTGTTCGAGCGCGGGAGGCATGAGGCTCTCGACGAGATAGGGCATCCGTCTGCCCTGGGCGCCCTGCGAGAGGAAAAGGGCGAAGACCAAAAGCACGATCGCGATGGAGCCGGCCGCGGGGCCCGCGCGCTCCACTTTCCCGTCGTGGGGGAACGCGATGAATCCCAGAAGATACACCGCATTCATGAGGAACAGACCGACCCAGATCCACAAGATGACGTCGCGGGTGAAAACGCCCCACGCGAAATAGGCATCCATGGCTCCGATGAATTTGAAGGAGAAGGCCAACTCCAAGAAGCCGAGCGTCACCTTCACTCGATTCATCCAACCGCCGCTCTTCGGCATGCTCGAGAGCAGACGAGGGAAAAGCGAGAGGAAGAAAAACGGGATCGCCAGGACGAACGAGAAGACGAACATCCCGATGATGGGAAGCTGCCACTCACCCGACTGGGCCGCGTCCACGAGAATGGCTCCCACCAAAGGCGCGGTGCACGTGAAGCTCGTCAAAGAGAAGAGCAGCCCCATGCCCAGAGTCCCGGTGAGGCCGCCCTTTCCCTGGACCTTGCCCGCCCGCGCCATGAGGAAGGCCGGGGGTTTCAACGCGAACATTCCGAAGAGCGACAGGGAGAAGAGGATGAACAGGACCCCGAACGCTCCTTGGACCCAGCCATTCGTGGCGAGCGCCTGAACGCCCTGCGCCTTGAAAATCGCGGTGACGCCGGCGCCGATCGCGACGAAGCTCACCACGATCCCCACGATGTACACCGTGGGCAAGAGCAAGGGATTCTCATGCTTGCGTTCCGCCTGCTTCGTGAAGAACGAAACGGTGACCGGGATCATGGGGAACACACATGGCGTGAGAAGGGCGAGTAGAGCCGCCACCGCGGCCTTGAGCACCCAAGCCCAAAGGCTCGGCAGGCCGAATTCGAGTTCCAGGTGCAGGCCGTCCAGCTCCTTTTCGAATTCCAAGCCCTCCACCTGCAGAGGAATGCTCACCGCGACGGAGCGAGACTCGTCACCGCTGCGAGCGAGCGCCGTGGCTTGAACCTCCAAGACGAAGTCGAGAGTCCGCCCGTCCTCGGACCGTGTCACGGAAACGGCTTCGACGTCCTGAATGCGCTCGGAGTCGCCGACGTCCATGTAGAAGTCATCCAGGCGTCCCGGGTCGACAGGCTCCGGGGATTCGATATGCAGTTTCAGTGTCGCCGTTTCACCCGCTCGGATCTTCTTGTCCACCACCTCGAGCGTGGCCTTCATGCCGTCCAGGGTCGGGGGCTCCGGCAAGGGCTCGGGGACCTCGGGGATGAGGGGTTGGAGGGTCTGCTTCAAACTCTCGAGTTCGGACTCGAGATCCTCGCGCAACGCGGAGATCTTCGGGTCGAGGACCTCTTCCAAGGCATGACGCAGGGCTGCCTGGGACAGGGTTCCGCTCGCGGCGCCGTCTCCCCCCGCCCCCGGCTCGGCGCCGGTGGGCGATGCGACCAATTCGACCCGCGCCTTGAAACTCTCACTCGTGGGCGGCTCGCAGCCCGAAGCATCGCAAGCCATGTAGCCCATCTTCACGCGCACCGTCTGCCTGCCGGTCAGAACCTTCGAGAACCGGATGGGGATGCGAAACGTGATCTCGCCTTCATGGTAGATGGTGTCGCCGAAGTCGTTCTTCTCGATGTGAGGCTTGGGCTCCTTGATAGGGCCTGTGATCTCGACCCCTTCCGGCGCCACGATCTTGAAGGTGGTGGGTTCTTGGAACTCGGCCTTCTGGATGCTGTAGATGTGCCAGCCTTCCTCGATCGAGACGGTGACCAGAAGAGTCGCCTCGCCCCCGATGGAGACCTGGGCGGGTTCGATCCTCGCCTCTTTGATCGTGATGCGCTGCGGTGAAGGCCCCAACCCGCCGATCTGGCCCCACGACAAGCTCCCGAGGACGCACCACACCGCCGCCAATCCCAGGGATCTCAGACTCAATGGCTTCACGATCGACTCCTTGGATGAGAACGGGGTGACGCGCCGTCGGCCCCTCCGCGCTACAAACGCCGAACTCTATGGAATGATTCCCGGCCCGGCAAAAAGTCGGCCCGGATCGGGTATGAACCCACCCTCGAGGAATTCTCCCGGGAGAATCCTCCCAAACCCGCCGGAAGATCGTATAAGAGGACCCGAAGGGACACGACTGCCCATGGTCGAGAGAAAGGAATTTCGCCTGAAATGAGCCACCACGCGGTGTATCGAGAGATTCTCATCCAAGCGACGGCGGCCGTCCCCGAAGCGCCGCAGGCTTCCAACGCACCCGGATTCACGGAAGCCTCCGAAAAACTGGGTGACCATCTTTACCGCCTTTGCATCGAATTCGGCGTTTCCTTCAACATTTTCAAGGCCGCCGTCATGGGCGAAGCGCTCAGACGATCCCGTTCCCGCATCGCATCCGCCGGCGATTCGCCGCAGGTGCCGTCGTTTCTGGATCCCATCGCGAGCCAAGTTCCCCTGATCATCCTGGCTTTGGAATTGATGCGAGAAGACGAGGCCTTCTGAACTCCATTCGCCTTTCCGCTGGGGATCACATGTTGCGGCGGTAGCGTCCACCCACGTCGTAGAGGGCCTGAGTGATCTGACCGAGGCTGGCCACGCGAACCGTTTCCATGAGTTCGGCGAACACGTTGCCTCCGGAAAGCGCCACCTTCTGCAAGCGCTTCAGCGCTTCCTCGGTCTCTCCCCCATGACGCTCCTGGAACTCCCGCAGTCTTCGGATCTGGAGTTCCTTCTCCTCAGCCGTCGCCCGCGTCAGGGGGACCGATTCCTTCTCGTCCCCAGCCTCGGCATCGGGATCGAGGAAGGTGTTCACCCCTACGATGGGCAGCTCGCCGGAGTGCTTCAGGCGCTCGTAGAGCATCGACTCCTCTTGAATCTTGCCCCGCTGATATTGGGACTCCATGGCTCCCAGGACGCCGCCGCGTCGATCCAAAGCCTCGAACTCCTTCAGGACGGCCTCTTCGACGAGTTCCGTCAGCTCGTCCACGAGGAATGAACCCTGCAGAGCGTTCTCGTTCTTCGCCATGCCGAATTCGCGGTTGATGATGAGTTGGATCGCCAGCGCCCTTCGCACCGACTCGGCCGTCGGAGTCGTGATGGCCTCGTCGTAGGCGTTCGTGTGCAGGGAATTGCAGTTGTCGAACGTGGCGATGAGCGCCTGCAGCGTCGTGCGGATGTCGTTGAAATCGATCTCCTGCGCATGCAGTGATCGACCGGAGGTCTGGATGTGGTATTTCAGCTTTTGGCTGCGGGCGTTGCCGCCGTACTTGAGTTTGATCGCCCGAGCCCAGATGCGACGGGCGACGCGTCCAAGGACCGTGTACTCGGGGTCGAGTCCGTTCGAGAAGAAGAACGAGAGATTCGGTGCGAAGTCGTCGATCTTCATGCCCCGAGCGAGGTAGTACTCGACGTAGGTGAAGCCGTTCGCCAGGGTGAAGGCAAGCTGGGAGATCGGGTTCGCACCGGCTTCGGCGATGTGGTATCCGCTGATCGAAACCGAGTAGTAATTCCGCACACCATGCTCGATGAAATACTCCTGGACGTCGCCCATCATTCGCAGGGCGAAGTCCGTGGAGAAGATGCACGTATTCTGCGCTTGGTCTTCCTTCAGGATGTCGGCCTGAACGGTCCCCCTCACGACATGCAACACGTGCTCTCGAATCTCTTGCAATTCTTCGTCGAGCGGCGAGCGCCCATGCTCCTGCTCGAACGCCTCGACCTTCTGGTCGATGGCTGTGTTGAGGAACATGGCGAGAATCATGGGAGCCGGCCCGTTGATGGTCATCGACACGCTGGTGCTGGGGTCGCAGAGGTCGAAGCCGTCGTACAGCCGCTTCATGTCATCCAGGGTGCAGATGCTCACCCCGCTCTCCCCCACCTTCCCGTAGATATCGGGGCGTTCGTCCGGATCCTGGCCGTAGAGCGTCACGCTGTCGAAGGCCGTGCTCAGACGCTTGGCCGGCTGTCCCTTCGAGAGCAGGTGAAAACGCCGATTCGTCCGTTCGGGAGGGCCCTCGCCGGCGAACTGCCGTGCCGGGTCCTCGCCGCGGCGCTTGAACGGGAACACGCCCGCCGTGTACGGGAAGTGACCGGGCAGATTCTCCGCATAGAGCCAGCGGAACAGGTCGCCCCTGTGGCGGAATCGGGGCAGCGCCACCCTGGAGAGCCTCAAGCCCGACAGGGTGGGAATCTTGAGATCGTTGCGAATCTCTCGTCCGCGAATCGTGACGACGTACTCGTCGCCCGCATAGGCGTCACAAAGCCTGTCGAATTCGTCGAGGGCCTTCTTCGCGTCCGGATCGAGCTGTCGGCGATAGTCCTCCAGCATCGCTTCGAACTCACCCACGGAGTCCTCGCTCATCCCGCCTTCCCGGGCGAGCACGAGGCTCTCCTCCACAGCCGCCATGGCGTCGACGATCCGCGCTTGATGCTCGATCCACCGGGCATGGCGCCGCTGGATGTCGACGAGCTCGCCCAGGTAGTGCACGCGCTCAGGAGGAATGACGCGATGGGCCAACCGTGTGTACGGGTGGCCCGGGCGAGGCACGACGCTTCGGGTCTCGGTTCCCCGCCGCTGATCCATGAGCCCCAGCAGATACAGATAGGCGGCGTTCACGCCCTCGTCGTTGTACTGGCTCGCCATCGTCCCGAAAACGGGGAGGGCGTCGTCGGCGACGTCGTGAGCGACTTTGCGAGAGCGGCGATACTGCTTGCGCACGTCGCGAAGGGCGTCCTCCGCCGCGAGGCGATCGAACTTGTTGATGACGATCATGTCGGCGAAGTCGATCATGTCGATCTTCTCGAGCTGCGTCGCCGCGCCGTATTCCGGCGTCATCACGTAGATCGGGATGTCGACGTGCTCGGTGATGTCGGCATCGCCCTGTCCGATCCCGCTCGTCTCCACGATCACGAGTTCGAACGCGGCGGCCTTCGACGCCGCCACGGCCTCGTCGATGCACTGAGCCAATTCGCTCTTGGCCCCCCGGGTCGCCAGACTCCTCACGAACACACGGGGGGAATCGGCGCTGTTCAGCCGGATGCGGTCGCCCAGAAGAGCCCCCCCCGTCCTGCGCTTGGAGGGATCGACCGAGAGGATCGCCACGCGATGCTCGGGAAAGTCCCTCACGTACCGCGCCACGATTTCGTCGGTGAGCGAGGACTTCCCGGCGCCGCCCGTGCCGGTGATTCCAACGACCACGCACACGGGGGACGGCGAATGCCTCTCCAAGGATGTCTGAAGAATGCCGGCCTGTTCCTTGGTGCGCGTTCCGTCGAGCTCGGCCAAGCTGATCCACGTCGCGAGCGTGCTCGGGTTCTCCACGGCGGCGTCGGCAACACCCTCGAGGGAACCCTTGCGCTCCAAGGTCGAAAAATCGGAGGCCTCGAGGATATCGTCGATGATGCCTTCCAGACCCATCCGTCGGCCGTCCTCGGGAGAATAGATGCGGCGGACGCCATAGGCCTCCAGCTCCTCGATCTCCTCGGGCACGATCGTCCCGCCACCGCCGCCAAACACCTGAATGTGGTCGGCTCCTCGTTCCCTCAACAGATCCACCACGTACTTGAAGAATTCGACGTGGCCGCCCTGATAGGAGGAGATGCAGATCCCCTGGACGTCTTCCTGGATGGCCGCATCCACGATTTCGCCGGCGGAGCGGTTGTGGCCCAGGTGGATGACCTCCGCACCCGCTTCCTGGAGCATCCGTCGCATGATGTTGATGGCGGCATCATGGCCGTCGAACAGCGACGCTGCAGTGATGAAGCGGATCTTGTGGGTGGGCCGGTAGCGGGTTTCGTTCATGGTGGCCTGACCCCGGCTGGACGGGTGAGCGGGGCAAGATAGGACCAGCCCTCCCGGGATTCAACCCGCGAGGGTCAAGGATGGGCGGAAAAGATGGTTCCTCGATGTCGCGATGCGGTGAGAATGCCGGCCAGGATGAATCTGGGGGGACGCACCATGAAAGTCACACTGCCTTTGTCGGGTTCGGTTTTCTTAGTGGGTTCGCGAGAGAATGAGGGCGAGGGGTCGAGTGGACGGCGTTTCGAAGGAGAGATTGATGGTGTGAGTGAAGATGATGTTGTTGTTGTTACATTTGCCGTTTTCGAGGTGGGAACCGACCACTCGGCCCCTGCTGTACCCATTCCACCCGTTTAGACACCCAGCACGCCGGAAACGGCACGCTTTTTTTCCGGTTTTCTTGAGCCGGATGAGGTTGCAGCCACCTATCCACAACGGGGTCAAAGACTTGCACTCCGCAAGTTTTCGGCGTACAAATCGAAGCATGTCCTACCTATGCCTGTTCGCATCGTCCAGCACCCGTCTTCGGGCGGACCATTACCGGGATGCCCTGACCTTCGGTCGAGGAGCGGCGGCGGCAGGGTGGGATCTCGTCTTCGGGGGGGCCAACGTGGGCTTGATGGATGCGGCGGCACGGGGATTCCGAGCCGGCGGAGCGCGCATCGTGTCGGTGATCCCCCACCACTTCGACGCGAAAGGCCTCACGTGGACCGACGCGGAGGAGATTCTGCTCACCCAGGACCTGCGGGAGCGCAAGGGTGCCATGGATTCCCGGGCGCGCGCTTTCGTCGCGCTTCCCGGCGGACCCGGAACGGCGGACGAGTGGATCGAGGTCCTCACCCTGAAGCAAATCGGTCTCCATGATCGCCCGATCCTGCTCTTGAATTCGGGGGGGCACTGGGACGGCCTCCTCGCCCAACTGGCCCTCATGTGGGAAGAGGGGTTTTGCCGGGAAGATCCCCGCTCTCTCGCCCACGTGGCCGGCAACGTCGAGGAATTGCTGGAGCTCCTCGGTCCGGCGCCGGGCGGTCCCCGCTCGGCCCCCAAGCACGGAAGCGAGGTGCGATCGTGACGCCACCATCACAGCCTCTCGGCCGAGCCCGAGACATCCTCTACAATTGGGGAATCCGAGGACGCGACTCGAAAGCGCCGTCCGAACTCGCCAAGTGCTGCGACATCGATATCCTGACCGTCATGGCCTGGCTCGTTCCGCCGGGTCCCGACGCCCTCGACACGCTCCTTCTCCTCGATCGTGCGGCGGAACACCGAGGCCAGCCTCTTTCCCGCGTTCGGCGCACCCTTTTCGAGATCCGTACGGCGGACGACCTCAGTGCGCGTGAACTCGCTCGCGTCGAGCAAGTCCTGGGCGAAGCGACCCGCGGCACGCTGGACCACCTCCTCGCCCTCGACGAGCTGGCCCGCATGTCTTCGGCCTCCGGCCAACACGAGGAGGCCGAGGAATGGGAGCGCGCCCTCGGCAAGGAAGCCAGGACGGTGGGGCACGTCGTCTTCGAAATCCTCTCCAAGCTGCATCGCGCGAAGCGCCTCCGAAAGCAGGGAGATGTCCAGTCCTCCCTCTCCATACACGACGATTTCGAGTCCCTCCTCGGAGCCGACTCCGAAGCGCGCCTCATCATGCGACCGTTCATTCAATTCGAACGGGCGTGGCTCATGGACGAGCGCGGTGATCCGGGGGCACTCCGCGCCTTCGTCGCTCTGCGATCGGAGCAAGGGTTACCGCCCGCGCTCGAAGACCAAGCCATGTCGAGAGCCGCCGCGTTGATGGAATCCCGAGCCTACCGGACCGCCGCCGCGGCCATTCACATGCTTCGGGTCGAGCGCATGTCCTCGAGGCTCTCCCCACGCGAGAGAGCCGAGAGCCTCTTTGCCGCCGGCCGCAACTTCGCGCGACGGGGCCAGTCGTCTCTCGCGCTGTCGTGTCTTCGCAACGCGCGATCCGAACTCGAAGCCGTGCGGAATCACGACGCGGCTGAACTCGAAGCCGACGTTCTCGGACTCGAATCCTGTCTCCTGGCCGACCGCGGCCTGCTGATTCCGGCCAGCCGGTCGCTGGAGAAAGCCCGCGACCTCGTCGGTTCCCGTCCGAGTCCATGGATCGCCCAAGCGGAGTGCAAGGTTTGCGAAGCCGAAGGTTGCGTGGAGCGCGCCGAGGAAAAAGCGGCCATCTACCTGAGCCGTCTGGGCCGCAAGGACCCGTTCCCCGAGGAGACCGCACGCATCGCGGTCATGCGCGTCCGGTTCCTTCGCGAGGCCGACCCCCACAATCCCCTGCTCCCGAACGCTCTCCACCAAGCCCATTTGCTCGCTTCGCTGGCGGGGGACATCGAAACCCTCGAGGAGGCCTTCCAACTCAACAACTGGTGGTTGGCCCGAAGCAGTGCGTCCTCGCAACTGGCCGTGCAGGCGGTGATCCAGTCCGGACGAGTATCGCGACGGGTCCTCAATGCCCTGCATGAGGACAGCCGACTGACGGAAGAACTCGAGGTGGCGAGTGCCCCCGAGATCGCCGAGGCCTTGATGGGAGCCTGGGAGACCCACGACCGGAAAGGTCAAGCCGGTTCCGAAGCCGTCGCCAGGGAGTTGGCATTGCAACTCGCCCGGGAACAAAAGAAGGGACGGCGACTGGAAACGCGCAACCGTCGCCTGGAGCGGGTCTTCGAGGAGCACCCCATCGTCTTGTGGTCTTCCATGGGGAAGGCCGACGGCTTCACGTTGCGGACCGTGGAGGGACGCGTTCGGATGATCATGGGCGGCGAGGCGGATGAATTCCTGAGAGCGGGCTCCGATTGGATCCAGTGCATCCATCCCGATGACCGCAGCGCGTTCCTCCGGACGATGCAGTCGGTGGAAGAGAATCTCGAAGGCCGCTCGATGACGCTGCGCATGTCCACGGACGCGGGAGAGGGCCGTCGCATCTTGGCGCGCGTGATGCCCTTGTTGGGCGAATCCCACGAGGAAGGCATGCTCTACGGCACCTTCTTCGACGTCGAGCAGAAAGCCGAAAGCGAACCTCTACACACCGTGGAGGCCGACGCGTCATCCAAGCAGACCTTGTTGATCGTTGACGATGACGAGCGCATTCGACGCGTGCTCACCCGCCAGTTGGCCAAGGAACCGTTTCACGTGGTCACGGCGTCCAGTGCCGAGGAAGCCCTTGAGGTCTTGAAAAGCCCCCACCCCGGTCCCGCGTTGATCATCACGGACGTGAGGATGCCGGGCCTGAACGGCTTGGAGTTCCTCAGGGAAATCCGCGCGCTATCCGCGGATGTCCCCGTCATGATCGTCACGGGATTCGCGGATCTCGAGGTCGAAGAAGCCGCATCCCTGGACCCCCAGGTCATTCTCCTCGAGAAGCCCTTCACCCGCAGCCGCCTCTTGAAGAGGCTCAACGCCCTCTTGACAGATACGACGTCTCCGCGGGAGCCACCTCGACGATGATTCCGAGATCGTCCCCGACCGGAACCGGATCCCCCGGCCGCGTCTGAATCACCCCGTCCGCTCCGGCCGACAGGACCCAAACTCCCGGGAGGTGCAAGCCTCGGCCATCGGCGGGCCAAAGGGCTTGGCAGAGCACAACGTACTGTCGTCCCCACGGATCGGCGGTGAGGTCGTCGCAATAGGGCCCCCGCCAACCGCGCCCGCCCCCCATCCGATTCTCCTGAAGGAACCAGGCCAGGTTTCCGGCGTCGCCATCGGGAAGCTGCTCAAACTGGGGTGCGCGGCCGGGGCCGTGGAGCCAGGCGTAGCTGGGGGTGCCGCGAAAGCCGCAGGGGTTGCGTCCCGTTTCGCGCCGGTATCGGGTCAAGCCCTTGCCGATGGCGCTCAACTGCCGGGCCGCCCGACCTTCCAGGTCGGGGATGACGCTCCGCGTCA
>CAZLGG010000020.1:0-47455 GCA_964559135.1 uncultured Planctomycetia bacterium | reverse complement strand
CGTCTGGATCGCGTACTGCTCGGCGGGCAGCCCAAAGGCATCCCACCCCATCGGTTGTAACACGTTCTTGCCCCGCATGCGCTGGTAACGGACCACGACATCCTGGTGGGAGTAGCTGAAGACGTGGCCGATGTGAAGCGATCCGGACACGGTGGGTGGGGGGGTATCGACCACGAACGTTTCCTCGCGGGATTTGCTGGAATCCCAACGATGGATTCCCATGTCCTCCCAGCGGGCGGCCCAATGGGCTTCCGCGGCCTTGGCGTCGTATTTGGCTGGAATCTCTTTCACGTCGGGTCATCCTCAAGGATTGGTCGAAGGGGCCGCGATGTTAGCAGCGACCGCCCCGTCACTTCCACCGCCAACCCGCCCTCCCGATCCCTTCGGCTCGGATGCCCACCGTCCCTCGCATCACCCTCGGCCGGGATGGGCCCTTCGGGATCAGGCGGTCACGGGTGCGAGGAGATGGACCTCGCCGGCCGGCATGTCACAATACCGGTGAGGAGAATCCATGAGTTCCAAACGCAAGCGCCGCGGCCCCCCGAGGGTCAAGCCGAACGGCTTCGAAGCGGAAATCGAGGAGATCGCCCTCCGGATCTCGGACTTGGCGCGGCGGGTCTTTTTGTCCAGACCCTACTCCCGGGACGTGGTCCGTTCCCTTCCGCCGCTGGACCTGCGCTGGCCCCTCGATTTTCGCGGGCGTGCCGACGAGGACCGGGTGGCCGGCCGGCGCGTGCTGGAAGAACTCACCCGACACATCGACGACGCCATTCTCGGCCACGCCGCCTTTCGGCCGGGCCGGGTCTACTGCTTTTTCTGCGAATCCTCGGACTGCGAGCATGCGGCCCCCCGAACGCCTCGGGACGTCTTCGCCGGCTTCGGTCAGACGGGGCAGCCGGAATGGAAGCCCTTCCTCGATCTCGCCATCGCACGACGGTTGGAAGGCGTGGACCGCCTGTCCGAGGGGACGAGCCGTCCCATCCAGCTCCTCATGGGGAAGGCGGAGCTCGTGGGGGACCGACTGGAGGCCTTCAGCCGGGGCGACCGGGCCTACGATCTTCGCGGACAGCTGGCGCTCGGCTACTTCCAGCAGCCCAGCGGGGAGAGCGGGTCGGAACGGTTTGCCGTCACCCTTCAACTCGTGCGATCCTCCACGCGGAGTCGAGCCGTTCGGCTCGGATTGAACGTCCTGGGCCGCCTGCCGGACGGGCGCGACGTCAGGGAACTTCTCGACGGCCCCCGTGACCTCACCTTCCTGGAGCTCGTCCACGACGCTGGAGGCCGTCTCGCCCGCATCAACCAGGACCTGAAACGGCGACGGCCGAAGGAGCGTGGGGCGTGCGCCGCGGAGGCGGCGGAGCGGCTCTTGAGGGACATGGCGCAAGGGTTCGGTCGGCGGCGGCGACGAAGGATCTGGCGCACGGAGCACGCCCGAGAGCGGGCGCGGGACAAGGAGCGCCCCACGGGCATGGCGCGCAGCGATCTGGCCGCGGCCAAGCCCGAGCGCAGTTTCCGGGATCGCCGCGAAAAGACCTTCATCGTCTTGGGACCCAAGGGGCGTGTCCACGTGTTCTCCGACGAGGGACTGCACGTGACGAGCCTTCAATTGGATCGCAAGAGCCTCGACGCCCGTATCGAGAAAAAGCGGTGGCGGCCCCTCGAACCCGCCGAATTTCGCGGCGTCCTCGAGCGCGCCGAGGCGACCTTCCGCGCCGCCTCGCCTGCGCCCGACGGGGATGACGAACCGCTCTGAAGTGCTCCTTCGGTCCGGATGACCGGCGACCCCAAGTTGCATAGCATGGCTCGGGCCGGGGAATCCCGTCGGGGACGATTCGACGATCCGAGCCGACCGAATGCCTGAAAGGGGTGAGAATGAGTCGAGAGCCGGTGGTTTTGGTGACGGGAGCGGGCGGTGAGGTCGGTCACGGACTGATCGACCTTTTGAGCGCGGAAGGCGTGCGCGTGCTCGCCCTGGATCTGAAGGAGCTGGAACCGGACCAGGCCGCCAAGTGTCACGCGTCCATTGCCGGTGACATTCTGGACGACAACCTTCTCGCGCGCTTGGTGAGCGAGTACGAGATTCACGCCATTTTTCATCTGGCCGCCCTGCTTTCGACGCGGGCGGAATTCACGCCCGAGACCGCTCACCACGTCAACGTCGGCGGCACCCTGAATCTATTGAGGCTCGCGATCGAGCAGTCCCGCTGGCACGGCGAGGTCGTGAAATTCCTCTTCCCCAGTTCCATCGCCGTCTACGGGCTTCCGGACTTGAAGACCAAGCACGAAGTCGGGCGCGTCTCGGAGCACCAATGGACGCTGCCGACCACGATGTACGGCTGCAACAAACTCTACTGCGAGAACCTGGGCCGTTACTTCTCGAAACACTATCGCCAGCTCGCCGCCGAGGAGGAACGCAAGGGTGTCGACTTCCGCTCCATCCGCTTTCCCGGCCTCATCTCGGCCGTGACCGTGCCCAGCGGCGGCACGAGTGATTACATCCCGGAGATGATTCACGCGGCGGCCCAGGGGAAACCCTATGCCTGCTTCGTGCGGGAGGACACCCGCATCACGTTCATGGCCATGCCCGACGCGGTGCAGGCGCTGGTGGACCTCTCGAAGGCGCCTCGAGAGAAACTCACATCCTGCGTGTACAACATCGGCGCCTTCAATCCGAGCGCCGGGGAATTTGCGGAACTCGTGGCCAAGGCCTTTCCCGACGCCGCGATCACCTTCGAACCGGACCTCCACCGTCAGGGCATCGTGGATACCTGGCCGGAGGACGTGTACGATTTTCGTGCCCGTGACGACTGGGGCTTTGCCCCCCGCTATGACCTGGAGCGGGCCTTTCACGACTATCTCGTTCCCGGCATTCGCCGCCGCTACGCTGACGACTGAGCCCTTTGGGCCGGAAAGGATGGACCATGTACGGAGCCGCCAAGGAACGCTTCCGGAGTGAGTTGGATGAGATCGAAAAGGCCGGTCTCAGGAAGGACGAGCGCATCATCGAGAGTCCGCAGGACGCGGCCATCGAGGTGAAGGGCGAAAAGGTCCTGAACTTCTGCGCCAACAACTACCTGGGCCTCGCCGACAATCCCGAACTGATCCAAGCGGCGAAGGATGGTCTCGACCGGTGGGGGCTGGGGCTCTCCTCCGTCCGATTCATCTGCGGGACCCAGACGATCCACAAGGAACTGGAGGCGGCGCTGTCCCGGTTTTTGGGCATGGAGGACACCATCCTCTACACCTCGTGTTTCGATGCGAACGGCGGGCTCTACGAGACCCTCCTCGGGCCCGAGGACGCGGTCATCTCCGACGCTCTCAATCACGCCTCCATCATCGACGGCGTCAGGCTCTGCAAGGCGCAGAGGAAGCGCTACGCCCATGCCGACATGAGCGAGCTGGAGGCGATCTTGAAGGAGACTCAGGGCGCGCGCACCCGGCTCATCACGACGGACGGGACGTTCTCCATGGATGGCGACATCGCCAAGCTGGGGGAGATCTGCGACTTGGCCGAGCGGTACGACGCCCTCGTCCACGTGGATGACAGCCATTCGACGGGATTCTTCGGGCCGACGGGCCGAGGGACGCCCGAGTATCACGGAGTCACGGAACGCGTCGACATCATCACGTCGACCTTGGGCAAGGCGTTGGGCGGCGCGAGCGGCGGATTCACCAGTGGGCGGGCGGAGATCGTGGATTTGCTGCGCCAGCGGAGCAGGCCCTATCTGTTCTCGAACACCGTGGCGCCTGCCATCGTCTGCGCTTCCATCGCGTGCCTGGAGATGCTCTCGCGAACGACGGAACTGAGGGATCGCTTGGCCGCGAACACGGCTTGGTTCCGCAATGCCATGACCGAGGCGGGCTTCGAGATCCGGCCCGGCGAACACCCCATCGTTCCCATCATGCTCGGCGATGCCCGTCTCGCGAAGGACATGGCGGACGCCATGC
Organism: uncultured Planctomycetia bacterium; assembly: GCA_964559135.1. GTDB lineage: Bacteria > Planctomycetota > DRQF01 > DRQF01. The sequence goes on along the minus strand of CAZLGG010000020.1, from coordinate 43,507 downwards.
TGGCGAAGGGCATCTACGTCATCGGTTTCAGCTTCCCAGTCGTTCCCCGCGGCGAGGCGCGCATCCGCGTTCAGATCAGCGCCGCCCATACCCGGGAACACCTGGAGCGGGCCGTGGAGGCCTTCGTCGCGGTGGGGCGGGATCTCGGCGTTTTGAGCTGAGGAGTGAGGGCGGGAGGCGGTGAAGCTCAGAGCCCCGTTTCGCGAAGCCACGCGTCGATGAGTGCGATTTGGTCGGGGTTCAATCCGTGGCCGGATGGAAAGGCTCGGAAGTCCACCGGAGCCCCGGCGTTCGCCAGCGCTTCCGCCGAGGCTCTCGCCCGGTCGATGGGGAGGAAGCGGTCCTTCTCCCCGTGAACGACCAGGGTCCGCGGCCAGTCGGCGGCCCGATCCGCATCGACGATCTCGTCTTTCAGGCGTCCGTTGATGACGATGAGACGCGCGGGGAGCAGACCACCCCGCGCCGCGAAGAGCCCCGCGAAGTAGCCGCCTTGGGAGTAACCCAGGAGAACGAGGGGAGTGTTTTCGAGATCCTCCGTCCGGCGAACGTCTTCGATGAGGTCCTTCAACCAGGCGGCCGTTTGATGGGCGGACTCGAGGAAGGCCTCCTGGTCGCCGGTATAGATGTACCACGCACGACCTTCGCGGCGGCCGCCCTCGGGGGTCTTGACTTCGAACGGCAGGGGCGCGTCCGGAATCAACAGGGCCCGGTCGGGATCCCGGAGACCTCCTAGGCGAGCCTCCAGGTACCGAGCGTGCTGTCCCATGCCGTGAAGGGCCACGACGAGGCTTCGGGCCCGACCCCTCGCGGGGCGAAAGAGGGAACGGACCGGAAGCGTGAAATCGCTGGTTACCTCCCGATAGGGGGTGGGTGTCTCGGGCGGGTTGTCGTTCGGCTCCTCCGTGGGGCTCATGGGTTTGTCCTCGTTGTTCTTCTCGCCATCCTCTTCGATCTGCTGGGCTCTCGCGCGGTCACATCCGTCCCCCTGCCCGTTGCGGCATGGGCGGGGTCGGGGTAAGTTGGCCCCGTCCCGACCGCCGGGGAGCGATTCCGCCATGAGTATCTATCAACTGTCCGCCCTGTTGCCCGAGTCCCGCATTCTCAAACTGGACGTGGGTTCGAAGACCGCGGCTCTCCAGGTCCTGCTCGACAAGCTGGCTTCCACCGGCGCCGTCCAGGAGCGGATTGCCGTGGAGCAGGCCATCATGAGCCGCGAGGTTCTGATGAGTACGGGTATGGGCTATGGGATCGCCGTCCCCCATGCGAAGCTCGGCGCGGTCCAGGAGTTCGCTATGGCGCTCGGCATCTGCGACAAGGGGATCCCCTACTCGTCGGTGGTGGACGACCTTCCCGTGCGACTCATCATGATGATCGTGGGGCCGAGCGGGCGCCAGGAAGACTACCTGCGGATCCTGCGCATGGTCATGCGCTTTTTGAAGAGCGAAAAGGGCAAGATCCTCTCCGCCTATAGCATCGGAGAGGTCCACGGGTTCACCACGAGCTACAGCACTGACGAGGGCCGCTCGGAACGGGCGTGAGATTGCGCGAGACGGAGGCTCTTGGCATAACCCCGCAAACCCCGGCCACGATCCGATATCAGGAGAGTCGACAGACATGAGCCACCCCGAAATCGAGAAGGGACTCCAGAGAATGCTCGAGGGCTTATCCAACCTCAAGGACTGTCTTTGACTACGAAGGTCGCCGCACACTCGTTCCGGAATTGGAATCCAAGATGGCCGAGGAGGGCTTCTGGAACGACCAGGAGACTGCGCAGGCCGTCATTCAGAAACTGAAGGCCGCGAAGTCCATCGTCGACGATCTCTCCCAGCTCGAGTCCGAGCTGGGTGACATCCGCGACTACGCGGAAATGGTGGAGGGCGACGAGGCGCAGGAGCGAGAACTGCTGGCCGAGCTGAAGCGGGTCGAGACCCTCTATGATGAGCTCGAGCTGAAGTCGCTTTTCGACGGCCCCCACGACCACTGCGGAGCTCTCATGACGATTCAGGCCGGAGGCGGCGGCACCGACGCCAACGACTTCGCCGAAATGATCATGCGCATGTACCTGCGCTGGGCCGAGCGCGAGGGGATGAGGACGACGATCCTCGAGCTCACGGGGAACGACGAAGCGGGTATCAAAAACGCCACCATCCGGATCGAGGGCGAGTTGGCCTACGGTCTTTTGGAGAGCGAAATCGGCGTCCACAGATTGGTCCGCATCTCGCCCTTCAACTCGGCGGGCAAGCGGCAAACCTCCTTCGTGGGTGTTGATATCCTCCCCGAATTGGAAGAAGAGGACGCCGTCGAGATCAAGGACAAAGATCTTCGCATCGACACCTATCGGGCGGGTGGCAAGGGCGGGCAGCACGTGAACACCTCCGACTCCGCCGTCCGCATCACCCACATTCCCACCGGTGTTGTCGTCCAGTGTCAAAACGAGCGGTCTCAGCACAAAAACCGTGCCCAGGCCATGAAGGTCTTGCAAGCCCGCCTCCTGCGGCTTCAAGAGATGGCACGGCAAAAGGAGATCGCCCAGAACTACGATGCAAAGGGTGAGATCAACTTCGGCAGCCAGATTCGCAACTACGTCCTGCAGCCCTACCGGCTCGTGAAGGACACCCGTACGAAACATGAGGAGGGGAATGTCGACGCGGTCCTCGACGGCGCGATCCAACCCTTCATCGAGTCGTACCGCCGTTGGAAGAGAAAGAAGGCCCAGGAGGCCGCAGCGAAGGAAAAGTGAGATGACTCAGGACGTCCAACACATTCGGCGAGCGCTGCTCAGCGCTTTTGAAAAGGACGGCATCGTGGAGTTGGGTCGTGCGCTCGAGGCCCGCGGCGTGGAGATCCTCTCGACGGGGGGAACGGCCAGGCTGCTCCGCGAGGCGGGACTGCCGGTGACCGACGTCGCGGACGTCACAGGCTTTCCGGAGATGATGGACGGCCGGGTGAAGACTCTTCATCCCCGTGTGCACGGCGGCTTGCTCATGCGCCGTGACGTCGAGGATCACTGCAAGGCTGCGGCCGAAAACGCAATCCAGCCCATCGATCTCGTCGTCATCAATCTCTATCCGTTCGAGAAGGCGGCGGCCGACGAAACCTCCAGCCGAGGCGACGTGGTCGAGATGATCGATATCGGCGGTCCCAGCATGGTGCGCAGCGCCGCGAAGAATCACGACTTCGTCACGGTCATCGTCGATCCCTCTGACTATGCGGCCTTCCTGACCGAGTTCGAAAAGCACGACGGTGGGACGACCTTCGCGTTCCGGGCGCGGCAGGCCGCCAAGGCCTTCAGCACCACGGCGGCCTACGACCGGGCCATCGCCGCTTGGATGTCCGCGGGATGGGATGGCGAGGAGGAGGAGTTTCTCCCCCCCACGCTGAACGTGGTTCTGCACAAGGCCCAAGAGCTGCGCTACGGCGAAAATCCTCACCAACGGGCGGCCCTCTACCTCGGCGCCGACCCCGGAGCCCCTGCCGTATCGAGGGCCCGGCAACTCAATGGCAAGGCGCTTTCGTTCAACAACTATCTCGATGCATCGTCCGCGTTCGATTGCGTGCGAAGTTTCGACGAGACCGCGGCCGCCGTCATCAAGCACAAGAATCCCTGCGGCGCGGCGGTCCGTCCCGGCTCCCAGTTGGACGCCTTTCTGGCCGCATACGAGGGCGATCCCCTTTCCGCCTACGGAGGCATCGTGGCGTTCAACGAGCCCCTCTCCGAGGATGTGGCGCGCGCCGTCGCCACGAAGAATCATTTCTTCGAGGTTGTCGTTGCGCCGTCGTTCGAAGGCGAGGCCGTGGAGATCCTCCGGTCGGGAGCAAAGTGGGGCAAGAATTGTCGGATCCTCGAGACCGGCGCGGGGACGACGGCGCCTGGGGGCGCCGAGCGCGAACTGCGCTGGATTCGCGGCGGAGTCTTGGTGCAGGACCCGGACACATCGAGTTGGCCCGAGGTGACGGTGGCGACGAAGCGGGTTCCCACGGAGCAGGAGATGGCGGACCTTCGCTTCGCCTGGCTCGTGGCCCCTCACGTCACCAGCAATGCCATCATCTTCGCCAAGGATCGAGCACTGGTGGGCGTCGGCGCCGGGCAGATGAGCCGCGTCGACGCGGTGGAGATCGCGGCGAAGAAGGGTGGGGAGAAGTGCCAAGGCGCCGTCATGGCGTCGGACGCCTTTTTCCCCTTCGCCGACGGCATCCTCGCCGCTCATGCGGCGGGGGTTCAGGCCGTGGTGCAACCGGGCGGCTCCATCCGCGACGCCAAGGTCACCGCGGCTTGCGACGAAGCCGGCATCGCCATGGTCCTCACCGGCCAGCGGCACTTCCGCCACTGAATCCCTTCTCGTTGAGCGACGACATCCCGTCGCCGACCCTAACCCTCCGTGAGACTCCCCTTCCCCTGGGGCGCAGAGCTTGGCTTGGCACGACGAAGCGCAGCGCGGACACATGGCGCAGAGCTTGGCTTGGCACATTGACGCGAAGAGCGGACACATGGCGTCGCGTCTCCGGCCTTCCTTGACGTTCATTTCTTTCCCTCACGGAGGCACTAAGCCACGGAGAAGAAGGTGGCCGAGGGTGACCCGCTCGCGGGATGAATCTCCGTGCCCCTGCCTCTCCGTGAGAGGCCCCTTCCCTTGGATCCGGGACGTCCTCGTCCCGCCCGTGCTACGCGGAGGTGTGTGCGGCCTCATGTGGGGGTTCGAGATTCCGCTTCGCGATGTGTCTTTACGAAGAGGTGGGGCGGAGGAACTTCCGTTAGAATCCCGTCATGCACCTGCGTCGTCTCCTGCTTTTCCTTCTCGGCTGCGTCGTCGCCTGCACCGATGCAGGTGGGGAAGAGGAGACCCTCCTGATTCTCTCCGCGGCCAGCGCCCAAGATGTTTGCAGGGATGTGGTTTCGTCCTTCGAGGCGCGCACGGGCCTTGCCGTCGAGGTCGCGCCCGGCCCCAGTTCCGGACACGCGCGGTCCATTCTCGAGGGGGCGCCCGCGACCATTTTTCTCTCGGCACACACCGAGTGGGCGACACGGTTGGAGCGGGCGGGAAGAGTCCTCGCACGCAAGGACCTCTTGGCGAACACGCTCGTCCTCGTCGTTCCGCACGGCTTCACGTCTCGTATCCGACACCCCCGCGATCTCCTTGAAGGTGCGGGGCGCTACCTAGCGCTGGCCGGGCCGAGCGTGCCGGCGGGGCGCTACGGCGAACAGGCTCTGGAGAACCTGGGGCTGTTGGGGCCTCTGGAGAAGGCGGGGCGTATCGTGCGGGGACAGGACGCCCGCAGTGTCCTGTCCTTCGTGGAGCGCGGTGAAGCCGAGGGCGGCGTCGTCTACGCCACCGATGCCGACATCGTGAAGGCTGTGGACGTCGCGTTCACCTTTCCGAAGTCCAGCTACGAGCCGATCATCTACTCGCTCCTCCTGCTGAAGGGGGATCACGACGATGTCGCGGCCCGCGCCCTCTTCGATGCGTTTCTGACGCCGGAGGCCGCTCGCGTTTTCCGTCGAAGGGGTTTCCGTGTCGTCGCGAAGGCGACGGAGCGGTGAGCGCCTTCACCTTGAGCGCGGCGGAGTGGGAAGTGCTGGGGCTGAGCGTGAAAGTGGCCCTCGGGGCCACCCTGCTCATTCTCCCTGTCGGCGTGTTCATGGGGTACATCTTGGCGAGGAGGGAGTTTCGCGGTCGCACCGCCGTCGAGATCCTCATCAATTTGCCTCTCGTGATGCCTCCCGTCGCCACGGGGCTGTTGCTTCTCCTCCTCCTTGGACGGGAGTCGCTCGTCGGAGGTTGGTTGGAGCGGGTCTTTGGCGTTCGCTTCGTCTTCGACATGAAAGGGGCCGTCGTGGCGGCCGCCGTGGTTTCGTTTCCACTTCTGGTCAAAGCGGCCCAATTGGCGTTCTCGGGCGTCGATCCCCGTCTGGAAGGGGCCGCACGCACCCTGGGAGCGGGGAGGGCGAGGACGTTTCTTGCGGTGAGTCTTCCGCTCGCATGGCCCGGCGTGGCGGCAGGAATCGTGCTCGCTTTCGCGCGATGCCTCGGCGAGTTCGGAGCGACCATGGTCTTCGCCGGCAACGTGGCCGGCCGGACTCGTATCCTGCCGCTGGCCATGTACAACGCCTATCAGTCGCCCGACGGCATGGGGGAAGCGACGCGACTTCTCGTCTTGTCCGTCCTCATCGCTTCCGCGGCGCTGGTCGCAGGCACGTGGCTCGACCGGCGAGGCAAGAAGAGACTCGGACGCGTGGGCGCCTCATGACCGTTCTCGAAGTGGAACTGAAGCATCGCTACGATTCCGGGTTTGAGCTGGACGTCGCGATGTCCATGAATGCCGGCCGCTGTGCTCTGTTCGGGCCGTCGGGGTCGGGGAAGACCTCCATTCTGAAGGCGATCGCGGGCTTGCTCAGGTCCGACCATGCCCGCATCGTCGTTGCCGGGGAGATCGTCGACGGGGACGGTCTTCGCCGCGCGCCGGAGCGCCGTGGCGTAGGGTTCGTCTTCCAAGACCACCTGCTGTTCCCTCACCTGACCGTGGAGAAAAACCTCGTCTTCGGTCGCCCGCGCACCGCCAAGATGCGGGACGAAGCCTTTTTTCGGCGCGTCGTCGGCGCCTTGGACCTGGGCGATCTGCTGCGTCGGCGGCCCCACGAACTCTCCGGCGGACAGAGCCAGCGCGTGGCGCTGGGAAGGGCGATCCTCAGCCGCCCGCGCATCCTCCTCATGGATGAGCCCCTCGCCTCCTTGGACCGCGCACTCAAGCGTCGCGTCCTCGACCATCTGGATCGGGTCACCGAGGAATTCGACATACCCCTGCTCTTCGTGAGTCACGCCCAGGGCGACGTCCTCCGTCTTGCCGACGAGATCGTCAGTCTGGACGACGGGCGTGTCGTAGGCCAGGGACCCACCGCCGAGGTCCTCGAGCAGGAGGAACGTGAGGGCCGCCTGAACCCTCTCAATCTCGTGGAGGTCACCGACGTGATCGAAGAGAAGGGCGTTTGGCGGGGACGCATGGGGGATCAGTGGGTGTTCTTCTCCACGCCCCCAGCTCCTGCCGGCCGGCCGACCTACATCCGTTTCGGGGCGAGCGACGTCACGCTTGCTCGGACGCGACCCGACGGGTTGAGTATTCGGAATTGCATCCCCGCGCGGGTGGAGAGGATCGTCGAGCCGGAGGGGGGGGGAATGGTTTTCGTCGCCCTCGAGGCGGGCGGGCGCATCTGGTCGGAGATCACGCCGAAGGCGCGGGACGAGCTCGGTCTCGTTCCCGGCGCGGAGGTCTTTTGCCTCCTCAAGACGGCGGCGCTGCGAACTTTCTGAAGGGTGGCGGCGACAGGGCGGATTCAATCGTCGTCGCGAGCGCGAGGGTGATGTTTCCGGTAGACGTCGCGGAGGTGTTCCGGCGAGATGCGGGTGTAGATCTGCGTTGTGTTCACCGAGGCGTGGCCAAGGAGTTCCTGGACGGCTCGCAACCCCGCGCCCCCGCGCAACAGATGCGTGGCGAAGGAATGCCTGAGGGTGTGGGGTGTGACGTCGGAGGGGAGCCCCGCCTGGAGAAGACGCTTCTCCAGCATCCGTCCCACGCTTCGGGTCGTCAGGGGTGCGCCGAACCGGTTGAGAAACAGCCGGTCTTCGGCTGACGTCGACGCCCTCAAAGAGCGCAGGGGAAGATAGTTCTCGATGGCGTCGATGGCGTGGGGGCCGAGCGGCGAGAGCCTCTCCTTGCGCCCCTTGCCGAAGAGAAGCACCAGCCCCTGGGGGAGATCCACGTCGGGCAGTCGGAGCCCCACCGCCTCGCTCACGCGGGCCCCCGTGCTGTAGAGCAGCTCGAGAATCGCCTTGTCGCGGGTGTCCAGGAAGTCCCCGCCCGCGGGTTGGGCGAGGAGGCGCTCCACCTGTTCGGTGTCGAGAACCCTCGGAATCGCGCGTGCGCCGCTCTTGGCTCTGAGAAGCGCCGCCGGGTTCTCCGCGATGCGACTCTCCCGGTACGCCCACGAAAAAAACGTCCTGAGCGCCGACGCCTGCCGGGTGATGGTGCTCCGCGCCAGTCCGGATTCTTGGAGATGGCCCAGGTAGGCTCTCAGGTGGAAGAGTTTGACGTCGGCGAGGGGAATGTCGTTCCCCTCCTTCGAGAACCACGCCCAGAACCTGGAAAGATCGGTCTTGTAGGCGCGCAGCGTATGGGGTGAGGCCCGCCTGCCTTCTTCCATGACCTTGAGGAACTCCTCGATCTCACCCATGCTGCGGCCGACTCTCAAACGAGTCCCAGGCTTCTCGTGAGGGCAGCTGTAGCGTCCAAGGGACCCGTTCTGCCTCGAGATGAACGTCTCCCCAAGATTTCCCCTGGTCGTCACGGCGAATCACATCGGCACCTCCTACATGTTCGTGCAAAAGAAATTTTACTTGCCCCCCCTGCATCATGCCTACACTCAACCCATCCGAACGGATTTCTACCGATCCCAATAAGGAGTCGGCGATGAAAAAACCTCTCCTCTCCCTGACAGTCTTTCTTGTCGTGCTTGCGGGAGCTGCTGTTCTTGGCGCTTCAAAAGGGCGGGCGGACCTGCAGGTTCATCGCGCCTGCCGCATTGACGGCTCCTGCGACAAGCATACCCACGAGGACTGCGCGAGTATACCTGTTTTGTGTCAGAAATGTACGAACTGGACGCAGGCTTGGTCGCAGTGCACTGGAGTTACCATCGAAACGACCTGCGACCAGAACTACCCGGACAACTGCGGGAAGCTCATGCTCGGGGTCTGTCTCGGGTCTCCTCTCAGATGCACGATGTACGTTCCCTTCAACGCGGGTTGCGGACTCGGTCGATCGTGTACTCAATAGAATGGACCTGGCGCGACGATACTAGAGAATATGCATCGCAGACTCCCACTTGAAGAATGCGTCCGATGAAGCCGATGCGCTCGCGAACACCGACCGTCTGCGCCGTCATCATTGTAGCGCTCTGCCTCGCAATCTGGGTCATTCTCGCTTTCGATCCCTTGTCCCATGTACTGGAAGCGGAATCCACTGGCGTGGGAATTCGTACTAGAGGAGTGCAAAGGCATACCCGACGGAATCCCCACCGTGCTGGCTCTGAGAGCGTGGACGGCCATGTACCTACCCGGGAATGTTTGGTGTCCTTTATAGTCAAGAACCGAGTCACTTCGGAATTGATCAAGGAAGCCACCATATACGTAGGTGAAACCAGACGCTCGAAAGGAACATCGGGGCGTATCTCACTTGCCTCTGAATTGATCGCGTCCGGGTTTACTGTTCGGGCGAATGGTTACGAGTCGAAAGAGATACGTCCATGGGGCGTAGAGCCGGAAGGGACAGTTTTTCTCAACCCCCTTGTTCGCCTGAACGGTCGGGTGGTCCACCAAAGACGGGGACTCGAGGGTGTGGCGATCAGTTACATGGCCTTACCGCCCGGGGAAAGAGAGAGCACCGGGAGGATGAAACTGCACCCACACTACGGTCGGTGCACCTCGGACAACGATGGTCGATTCGTCTTGGCGATGCTCCCTTATGGTTATAGTGTTTCCATTGAGGTACAAAAGCACGGATATACCACACGTGAACCGACTCTGATTACCAACGGTCCGACAAGCTCCGTCGAAATCGAGATGGAACGTGGTGCAATCCTTCACCTGAATGTGAAGGGGCTTGCTCGCCCCATCCCGCTTCAGATTCGACTCCATGGGAGGGGCAAGAGCTATGACAAGGATTGGTCCAGTGCGTATGTGAAGTACGCCATCGATGGTGATGGCTCCATAGACATGACGATCTCTCCGGGTGACTACCACCTCGAGCTGCTGACCGAAGGATGTCGATTCTACGAGGCGGACCTGAACATCAATAACGAAGCCTTCGTTGACGTGAAGGTGGATGCTGAGAGCCCTCGGCACCAGGTCAAGGTTGTCGACTCCGCTCACGGCGAACCCATCTACCATGCTTACGTCAGGTTTGGAGCGTATTCCTATAAGACATCAGTGTACGGTGAATGCAGTTTCCCGGCCTCGAATCAAGAGGTCAAGACCATCGTCGTGACGAAAGGCGGCTACTTCCCGTTCGTTTCCGAGATTTCATCCTCCGGTGTGAATACCGTTGTTCTCGAAAAGGCCCCACGAGTACCTGTCAGGTTCGTTTCGGAGGAGGGAGGGGCGTTGTGCTACCGAGGTAAGGGCAGCACGCTTCCTCGTTCCGACGACGAGCCCTTCGATATCGAGGGTGACAGCGGAACGTGGCAATCGCTTCCGCTGGGAAGAATCGGAATACGGCTGGCCTTCGATGAAGGGTCGCGATCGGAATTCATTCTGAATCTGGCGAGTGCCAAGCCAGTCGTCGTGCCCCTCAGACGTTTCAAAGCGTCGACCACGCCAGTCTATGTACTCGAGAGGTGGATTGACGGGAGCGAGAGGCTCGTTGGAACCGTTCGGTCGCAGCCTATACGAATTCCGGTTCGAAAGAATGCGACTTACCGCACACTCAACCTCGGTGGGGCCTCGATGGGCAAACACGAGCCGAGGGGAAACCATAGCTCGTCCGGCCTGATAATAGGCTCTTACATTCTCCCAGAAGTCAGGCTCGACCCACCGGTTTTCGTAGACCGAAATAGGAGCCCCCTGGGCAGTTTTCCTTTTCCGTCAGGGTGGTGGCGTGCGAGCTATCGCGGGAAGAGATATTTAGTGAATCTCGGACGGGACAATCATCGAATCGATTTCGACTGGGACGAAGACGACCTTCGGAGACACGCATCCAAGAGTCATGTTGATGGCGACATGATGCTTCTTCACCGCCTTGAGAGCGATAGGCGTCTTATCAGGATTGACCATATAGACCTCTCTTCAGAGATGATTCCTGTGGCGAAGATGGGAGACCTCGTTGCCGTGACAGGGAGAGGGAGTGTCAGGATCTGGAGAACCGCCGGGTTTGCGGATGCTGATTCATTCACTCGCGATTTTGAGCTGACACAGGAGCGAAGAATCGTTTTCAGGTCGAGAGACTCGCGTAGAGCTCGTTCTGTCAATGTTTCTCTGGTCATTCCTGGGAAAGAATACTTTCCTCCTATTGTGGTGCTTAGACGTTTGATCTCCACGGGGGAGTGCCTACGATTCTACACCAACGAGAAGACCGAATTGGTGCTTTCCTGGGTCATGGACAACGAATGTCGAAGTAGGAGAATCCTGCCTTTCCGTCAACGGCAGGATTTGAATCTCTGACAATGCGCTATTGTTATGGTGAGCGAAGATAAGGTTCATTGCGTATTCAGGACGTTGTCCGGAATCGTATTTGTTGTCTCGGGAACGGGCAAGTTTCTTGAACCGTTGCCAGCCATGGATCACTTGGGGGAGATGATGAATGGCCTGTCTGCGACTACTCAACACCGTGTAGTTTTAGGGATATCCTCGATAGAGTTGCTTATTGGTATTTGTATGATTGGGAGGCTCTTCGTCCGTGATGCTATTATCATAGCTCGCGCAGTCGCCGTTTTTTTTGCGATTACTGTAGTCTTTGATGCATATCGCGGGACTACGGGAGGTTGTGGTTGCTTTGGGGCGATGAAGGTGATGAATGCTTTTGGCGCACGGGTAGCAGCGACAGCGTTCTTGATCTTCGGTACAACGGTGCGTTTCTCGCGGTCGACTTTGAGGGGGATTGTTCTGGTCGTCCTGATTCCGGCAATGGGAACGACGGCATCGGCGCAGAGATGGGGGGACTATCTCGAAGAAAGTAGGAGACGGGAGGAGTCGATGGGCCGTGCGCTCATCGAGTATGTCGAGGCTTCCTATGGAGATGATGGAGCTGCATTCCGAGTGGAATACGTACGAGCTCGCCTCGCGCGTCCAGCAGAGAAATGGTCACGGGCCATTGGGGCGAGCGACCTTGTCGATGCCTGGCCGGGATTCGGTGATACCTGCGAGTCTGCTCGTGCTTTTCGGGCGTTTGAGCGTGCGCTTCCGTCGAGAGTACAGGTTTACGATGGATCGAGGATGCTCGTGATTGATCGGGGAGGCGCGGCGGGTCGAGGTGGAAACTCATGGAGTGGGCGCCTGACCATCGGCTTCGACGAGTCGGTTCGCGCGGGTGCGTTGAATTGGTGGTTCCTGATGTGGCATCGGTATCCGTCGGATGTGCTGCTGACGGCAGTTCGCATTTTTGAACACCCCCGGCCCCACGGTTGTGATTTCCTGGTTTTTTTTCCTCGGGACGAGAAAAACCTCTTGATGCTGAGCATCGTGGCCGAGGGTAAGGAACTTCTGCCGGTTCGTCAGGTAGCGACCATCGTCCCCTCAGGCAGCATCGAATCCGTTGGGAGGTCATTTGTCGAGGGCGTGTTTCCGGAGAATGTGCAAGGCGGAAGATTTCTTTATCAGGTGAAGGTGGGAGTCGTGAGCAAGGGTTGGTCGATGCTGTTGCCCGAGTCGGTAGAAGGAGAGTTCGCGTGGGCGCGTGGAAACCGGTACAGGGCTTGGTTTCGTTACCGACGCGACGGGATGAAGGCGAAGGGGGAGTTCGATGTGCGCAGCCTCCCGAGCGAGGTGGCTGAGGGCGAGGATCTATTCGTCTTGGACGAGTTGACCGGTACGACGAGAGACTGGAGAACTGGGAGAACTGTAGCAGGGGGTGATCTCGGAGGGGATCAGGTTGGCGTGGCGGGTGCAGGGAAAGATGGTAGGTCGGATCCAGTTCCGGGCCGTTCTACGACGCTTTGGGCGATTCTGCTGACAGCCTGTGGAGCCCTGCTTGTAGCTTTCACGAGGCGGGCGCTTCGTTCGAGGGGAAACTGAACGGCGTGTGGTTGTCGCGATTGGCGTTCATATTTCTACTTCTCGTGTCGGGGGCGTGGCCGTGGGCTTGGCGGTCGACGGGCGAACCGATTATCGAGGTGAATCCTCCCCGGGCGGTGGTTGAGGTGACTTCGGGGGGGCGGCCCGTGCATGCCAGGTATCGCGTGCGAAACCGGAGTTTCGATGCCGTCGAGCTGCGCGTGGTAGCTAAGTCGTGCTCCTGTCTCGATGTGTTCGTGGAACAGCCGAGGTTGAAGCCTGGCAGTACCGGTGTGGTCGTTGTAGGACTTCAGGCCCCGCAAGTTGGTGAAACCGGGGGGACCTTCTTGGTCGAGGGGCGTGGCAGAAATGGTTCATCCACCTTACAGCGGTTCGATGTCAAGGTTGTCGTGAGACCGAGAGGTTTGGTCGTTGTTCCCACCCGGGTGGGTGCGTGGATGGACGGCGTGCTTTGGTCGCGTAGGTTCGATGCTGTCGTGGCACATGTCGGCACCCCGAAGCCGTTGGTCGTCTCGGGTGAAGGGTTGCTGAGTTCTCTCCTGCAAGAGTGGCGTCGCTTGGATGACGGTTCGTGGACGTGCTCATTCGATGTCCGGATGGACGATGATGCGCTTCGAAGGGTCTTGAGGAAAGGTGGCTTTTGGGTGAATTCCGGCGACGGTCGAGATGAAGCGGTGTTCATCGCCGTGAAGTGATGAGGCGGTCGCCCTCGCGCGGGAGGTCCACGAAAGGGCGACAGGAGCGGTTCCGAAGGGTTGAGGAACTCCTCGATCTCACCCATGCTGCGGCCGACTCCTGGACGGATGCCCGTGAATGCCTTCGATGTGAGAATAGCCTACTTCGGCGACGCAGGGGAATTGCATCGCCGGCTGAGCCCCATCGGCGTCGTGCTACGGCTCGATCGCTGTGAGGACGGTCGTGTCCGCACCATGTTGTTCGTGGACCCGGTCCGCGTTCTCGAGTTTCGTGGAGGGAAGGGGCGTGTCGTGGAGAGCTCGGGCGCGTCGCGCCCTGTCGACGATCCTTTTCGCGCCATCGATCGACTGCTCGGAGACCTGAAATCCGTACCGGCGGGTGCGCCGGACTGCGTGGGGGGGCTGGTCGGTTTCCTCGGCTATGAACTCCTCAGTCAGGTGGAATCCATCCCGGACGACCTGCCCGGCGAGTCCTCGCTTCCCGATCTGTGGTTGGGGGAGTTTCCGCTCGTCGTCGTCTTCGATCCCAGCGCCCGGCCGGAGACGGTCCGCCTGTTCGGGCTGGACGACGACGCACCAACACGCCGTCGTGCGGACGCGGTGCGGCGACGTCTCGAGCTCCCGTCGCCGCCGCCGCCGGAGCCTTTGCTCGACGAGACTGGGGGCCGGAGGGCTATCAGCAGCATGGGTCGGAACCGATGGCTGCGCCGCGTGGAGGAGATCCGCGAGGCCATCCGGGACGGAAGCGTCTATCAGGTCAACCTCACCCAAAGGTTCCTCTTGCGCGTGCCCGGCGATCCGACGTCGATCTATGAGCGCCTGCTCGCCCGACACCCCGCCCGGTACGCGGCCCACTTAGCCCTGGAAGACGGCGATATCCTTTCGCTCTCGCCCGAACTCTTCCTGGAAGTTCGTGATGGCGTGGTCGTCACCCGTCCCATCAAGGGAACGCTGCCCCGGGGAAGAACGTCCGAGGAGGATGCGCGCCGGGCGCAAGCGCTTCTTGCGAGCGAGAAGGACCGGGCCGAGCTGGCGATGATCGTGGATCTGATGCGCAACGATCTTTCCAAGGTGGCGAGGACGGGCAGCGTGAAAGTGGAATCCCACGCCGTCCTCGAGAGCGTGCCCACGGTCCATCACCTGGTCTCCACCGTGCGCGCCGAGCTGGACGACGACAGGACCCTGGGAGACCTGCTTCGCGCCACGTTTCCGGGGGGGTCGGTCACGGGTGCGCCCAAGCTCGCAGCTATGGAATACATCCGTCGGATGGAGACCCTGCGCCGCGGCCCCTACACGGGGGCCATCGGTTTTCTGGGTCGTGACGGTCGTGCGCGCCTCAATCTGGCGATTCGCACTCTGGTTCTCGACTCCGAGCTTGCGAGAATTCACGCGGGCTGTGGTATCGTGGCGGACTCGGATCCGAAGACCGAATGGCGAGAGGCCGTGGCCAAGGTGGAAGGGCTCTTGAGTATCCTCGGAGGAGATGCGCCGTGCGACCTGGACAAGTGCTGAACGGGGAGTTCATTTCAGGTGAGACGATTCCCGTGGATCCCCGAGAGCCTTTCTTCGCCCACGGTTTTGGCCTTTTCGAAACTCTGCGCGTAGAGAATCGTCGCCCTCATTTCCTGGATTCCCACGTGAGCCGCATGGCGGAAGCGGCGGAGGCCCTGGGACTGCCGGGTGCCCCCAACTTGGAGGCGGCGCGTCGGGACCTGACCTTACTCCTACAGAAATCGGAGGAGGCGACGTTGCGGGTCCGTGTCCACCTTCTGGGGAGGTCGGACGGAACAACCGATGTCCTCTATGTGGGCGAGCCGGTGAAACCCCTGGTACTCCCCGCGGAGCCCGTGGCCCTGGGTGTCGCGGCGCCCCGGTTCAGGGGCGGGTTGGCTCTCCCCGGTTTGAAAACGATGAATTATCTCGTGAATCGTTTGGCGGAAAAGGAGGGCCGGGAGCGCGGCTTCGACGAGGTCGTCTTCACGCTGGCCGATGGGACCGTGACGGAGGGAAGCCGCTCGACCGTGATCCTCGTCAAGGAGGGCGTGGTCACGACGCCGCCGTTGGATTTGCCCATTCTGCCCGGAGTGACACGGGCCACCGTCCTGGCCTTGGCGGCGGAGTTGGGCCATCCGACGAGGGAGTGCCGGTTCAGCCAGGATGCTCTTCTGGAAGCGGACGAGGTCTTTCTCACCGGCTCGGTCAGCGGTATTCGTCCCGTGGTGCGGTTCGTTGATCGCGTCCTGGCGCCGGTTCCGGGCCCCGTGACGATGGCCGTCGCCCGGGCCTACGCGGGGCGGGTCGCCATCGAGCCTCAGCTTTCCTGAAGGGGGCCTGAGGGATAGGATGAGCATCGAGCGGAACCTCATTCGGAGAGCTGTCATGCTTTCAAGAATTGCGATCGCCTGTATTCTTACGGCCCTACTTGCCGGCCTTCTCCCCGCACAGAACCAGGGTGACGGGAAAACGCCCCCCGTGACGGAGGAGACCATCGCGGAGTTTCAAGAGGTTCTCGACGGCCTTGCGAAGGCCGTCAAGGAAAAGTCCGACGTGGACGTCCTCTACTATTCGAAGGAAGGTGTGAAGAAGATCTCCGGGGCGGACGCCAAGCAAAAGGGGAAGTTCGTCGTCCTCGTGGCGAAGGGGCTCAAATCGAAGAACGACGAAGTTCGCTCCAACGCAATCGCGACACTCGGAGCGTCCGGATACCTCAAGGCCTCCAAGTTTCTCCTGAAGGAAGCCAAGTCCAAACGCGCCAAGAACAGCATCACCTACATGTGCGAGTGCATCGCGGCGTTGGGCAAACTCGCCGACCCGAAGTCGCTCAAGGATCTGTCCAAGTTCCTGAACAACAAGGAGAATCGTGTCATCGCCGCGGCGATCAACGCCATGTCCGATTACCGGAACGCATCGTTCAAGACGAGGAAAAATATCGTCGACATCTTGCTGAAGCACTACGCCTCCGTCGCATCGCCGATGACGCGCCCCAACCCGAAGACCTCCGACAAGCAGAAGTTCGAGGCCTTGGCCGACTCGTTCGAATCCACGTTGAAGATTCTGACGAAGAAGACGGACTTGAAGGGGTTCGACAAGTGGGATCGCTGGTACCGCAAGGAAGGCAAGAAAGCCAAGAGGTGGTAGGCCGATAGGCCGGCGAGGGACTGCATCTTGGACGGCAACGACGCCAAGCCCAGCGAGTCTGCTGACGAGTCGGCCCACGGGGGACTCCATCGACGACTCTTCCGACCCGTTTTCAAAAAGCTCATCGAACCCGTCTTGCGGGCGAATGATTCGCCCAAGGCGCTCGCACTGGGGGCCGCCATGGGGCTTTGGGTGAGCCTGACTCCCACGGTCGGAATCCAGATGACCATCGTCGTCATCCTCGGCACACTCATCAAAGCCAATCGCATCGTCGCCGTGGCCATGACGTGGATCTCGAATCCCATCACCTTCGTTCCGATGTACTACGGGTATTACAAACTTGGGCTTCTGCTGATGGGGCTCGAGGGTATCACCCATGAGGAGTTCAACCGCGTCTGGAGTTTGGCCGGCGGTCGAAGTTCCTGGGACGTGATCGTGGACGCATTCCGCGTGTTTGGTGAGCCTCTTTGGGTCGGCAGCTTGGTCGTCGCGACGGTCGTTGCCCTGCCCACCTACCCTTTTTGCCTTCGGTTCTTCGAGAAGCGAGCGGAGAAGAGGCGGGCGAGGTTGGAGCGTAAGGTCAACGAGCCCGCACCGGAACTGACGGAAGGGACGACCCCGTGAAATGGCTCCGCGTCATCAGCCTCGTCTGCTCGGTGAGTGCACTCGTCTTGCTGGTGATGTTTCTTCGGAAAAACGGTGCGGACGAGAAGGGGAATGCTCTTCCCGTGGAACCTCCCCCCGTGGTCGAAAGGTTGCCCGCTCTTTATGGGGCGTCGGGAGACATCCGTTGTGCGCTCTTGCCCCTGGCGATCGACCCGGCCGTGGAGAGCTTCCAGATCCGCCAGTGGAATGAATTCCTCGGACGGGAGGCCCGGCCCTTGACCTACGTCCAGTGTCTCGTCGAAAACGTCGGCCAAGCGCCTTTGACCCTCCCCGAGACGGGGCCGGCGGCCCTCGAGAATCCATGGGACTCCTCTTGGGAAGCTCGTTCCCTCAGAGATCTCCTGGCCGAAGCGCGGGATGCTCCGCCCTATGTCGAGAAGCTGGTCGAGAGCCGGTCCCCTCGGGGGCCTGTGATCTTGCCCCCCGGGCGTCGGGTCACGTACGTGGTGGCTCTGCCTGCTCGCCCCGACTTCGAGACCTTGCAAGGCCTTGTCTGGCCCCATCTTGGCGGCCTTCGACTCCGTCCGGCCCATGTGGCGCGGGCGGCTCTCGAGGATCTCCTGGCCGGAAAGGGGAAGGGCTTGGGGGCCGTCGTCGTCTATGATGAATCCACCGACGACATCAAAGGATCTGCCGACCATGACACCGACGGACGATAAGCCCTCGCGCGACCCGCTCAACGCCTCCAGGGGACGGTTTCGCCGCCGCAAGACGGCACCGCCGGAGGCCAAGACTGTGACGTCCGGGGACGAAATCAAGGCGCCTCTCGTGATCGAGAACGTGGGCCGCCCCCCTACGGATGCGGCCATCCTCGCCGGCCCTCTCACGGATCTCGCACGGAGCTTCGCGCTTCAAGCCGAAGTTCTGAAGCAGGTTCATAAGTCGCAGCAGGAGATGAAGGAGGCGCTGGGCAAGGACGACAAGAGCCAAATGGTCGTCAATTCGACCCGAGCGCTCAACGACACCTTCAAGGGCGTGCGGAAGGTTCAGCAGGAGTTGCTGGATGAATTGCGTTCGAAGGACACGTCGAGACGATGGGCGCCTTTGGTGTGGGGCGGGTTGGCACTGATCCTTGCCGGGTTGGGATGGTGGGGTTGGCGGGCCGTGGAACGAGGCCGCGACGAGGACCGCAGGCTCCTCGATTCCAAGATCGAGCGCGGACTGACCGGTGTCGTCGCCCGCAACGAGAAGATTCTCGAGGACCGGTTGGCCGAGGCCGACCGACGTCGCGAGGCCCTTGAAGACGAGCTTCGCATGGCCCGCGAGGAATTGGCGCGCGTGAGCGGTGACCTCCGGGAGAAGGCGGCGTCGGTGACCAGGCTCGAGGCCGCGCTGGCGAGCGCAACGGAACGCGAACGCGCCGCGACGGAGGTCCGCGACGATCTGAAACGCCAACTCGCCCTCGCGAGAGAGTCGAAGCTTCAGCTGTCTCGAGCCTTGGAGTTGGCGAAGAAGGAGACCAATCGCCTCCGTGAGCAGGTGATCGACAAGATTCGCACCCCCGGCGCCGAGTGGATCGAGGACGCCACGAAGGGCAAGGAGTTGCCGGTCGTGACGGCGAAGAATGCCGCTGCGGCCCCTTCGTCCGCGGAAGAGAGCCCCGTGATCCAGTCCGCCCAGCCCAAGGCCCCCCCGGCTGCCGAGGCCACGCGAACCCTCGGCCATCTGAATCGCCTGCTTTCTCACCACCGCGGCGACGAGATCTATGCCGTGAAGTCGGTCAAGAAGGTGTTGCCGGACCGATTGGAGGGCGTCGTGCTCACCGAGTCACTCGAGGGGAAAGGCGTCGTGCGTCGCATCGAGGCCGACAGGCTCACGATCGCCGTCGACCCTCGCGGCGACCTCGTCGAGCTCGAATTCAAGGATGGCCAGGTCCGCAGCCGCACCTCCCAGGGCATCCTGGGTTCGCCCACACCGTTTTATCGTGGACGCTTCCGTCTCACCCTGGAGCCCACGAACGGGAAGGACTGGCTGGCCCAACCGATGGGATTCATTCGCATCGAGTGAACGTTCCCCGTGTCCTGGCCGTCGTCCCTGCGTTGTGCGCGCGGAATTGTTTCAGTGGGTGACGATACAGGCGACCGGGCAGGCGGGGAGGCAATCGCCGCAGTCCGTGCAGCGCTCGACGTCGATGACGAACTGATCTTCCTCTTCGACGATGCACGCCTCGGCGCAGACGTCGACGCACAGCGCGCAGCTCACGCATTCTTCCTGGATCATCACCGACATGGCCGCGGTCCTCCGTGGGTCCGCAAGAGCCTACCCCGAGTTCCGGTCGCGGGCGGTGAGAATGAATATGCAGCGGCTTCAGCGGCCACGGTGGACGTCTCACGGAGACGCGAAGACCCGGAAGCTCACGAAAGGGGAGGTCGATCGATGCCACGATAAGGTGATGTGATTGAGGGGTTAAAAGTGCGTCATTCGATCGTTTGCAAAGCGAGTGTGACAAGACTTCTGGGTCGCTTGTTTTGTCAGACGGGGGTCGTCTTGTTGCTGGCCATCTCGCTCTCGAGGGTGACCTCCGCGCAACAAATTGTGCCGGGGGGGCACCTTCTCTTTCCAGAAGGTGCATCGGCATTTCTTTCCGGGTGGTCGGTATCAAAAGTGAATCAGGTGAGCACGATCATCGAGTGCGCAAACTCCTGTCCAGATGTCGATCTTACACCACCGAATGATGACGCGTATACGCTTGGATTCATCTGCACGAACCCCGTTGCCAGGGTGAAGCCAGCGGGCATGACCAATGTTGAAGGCAAGATTTTTCTCGCCAAAGAAGTTGTTTGTTGGAACACTCCCGCGGAGAAGGAAGAGGGAGTGGCTGTGCTGAAACACGAGTATCGGCATACGTTGGACGAGTGGGTACCCACCTTGCGGTACAATGTCCCAGCCGGCGACACCTCGCGTGCGGCGCGACAGGCGCGGGCGATGAATGATTTCTTTCAGGCCGCACGGTACGTCTCGGAGGCGCGAGCTTACATGTACGAGATCGCTCACCTCTTGGATATTGCCACCATGACACCCGTCCTGGCGCCGGAACTGGAGGCTCGCATCGATTTTATCCATCGGAAAATCTGTTGGAACATTCGTTGCGCTCTGGCTTACCTCAGCCGCGGATTGATGGAATTGGACAGTCTTCCAGGTGGCCCGGATTTTTCCGATTGGGCGGCGATGGGCCACGGCACCTATCCTCTTTCCGTAGCCCAGGAAGTACAAAGTGATATCGAGACCTTGAATGATGAGTTGCAGACAGCAGAAGCACTCATGGATCTTGTCTACTGATCAGAGAGAAAGGGAGATTCGAGAATGAAGACGCGTGGATTCATCCCCCTGCTCGTCATAGCTCTCTTTGCCTCGTTGACGACATCGTGCGCGGCTCAGTGGGGGCCTTGGCCCGCTTGGGCGAGCCAAAAGACGGTTGGGGGAGTCGAGGCTTTTGCCTACTTGGATCACCCGGCCTTGCTGGGAATCCCCGAGCGTTGGCGTGCCTCCGTCACCCGCGGGCTGCAAACGATGCAACTCCATCGGAAGTACCCGGTCTGGTATTCACAAGGCCATGGTGAATTGGCTTTCGGCGAGCGCATGGCCCAGGGCGGAATGGTGCACTTGGGCGCACTCACCACCGGATTGGAGTACGTCTTCAGCGTTGACCCGTGGGTGAGTCAAGGAGGCCCTCAGGGGCTCGTGGTCGCCGGAGTGGACGCATCGGGCCGGTCGAAGGTTCTTTTCGCGGCGTGGCCGAGCGACACCATCACCCCACAGAGTCTCGTTCTCACGCCACTGACGCCGGATTCCCTCCCGGGGCGCCGCTACGTGTCCGCATCCATCGTGTTCGGCAAACTCTATGTCTTCGATGCCGCGACGTCATCGATCATCCGATTCGTCGACACCGATGGCAACGGGCTTCCGGATGCGATCGACTCGATCCCTCCATTCGATCTCGCTGGGACCCCGACGGATGAGTTGGGGGTCTTCGGATTCTATCCCTACGACGCGTCGACTGTGGGAGTGTATTATGGCATTCAGCTTCACAACGAACTCCGCGGATGGAAGCTTCTCGAGATCAATGGTCAATTCGACATCATCGAGGCGACAACGCCGGTCGTCAATGGAGGGAAACCCGGGATTCTTGGAAGGGTGGCGGCGGGGCTGAAGGTTTTGCGCGTCCTCACCGAGCCTGGGAATTCCGTCACGGTTTACGCCGGGCCGCCTTCCAATCTCTCGCCGGTCGGCGAAGCGAAGAATCAGGGGTGGAACAGGATTGTTGACGTCCCTTTGAGTCGAGCCCTCGTTGCGGGAGAACTCGTCGAGGTGAGGACGAATTGGGGAGAGGTTTCCTATCAGGTGCAGGTGGGGCCGACCACGCTTGTCGTGTTCCCGGGCACTCCCGGGTTCATCCGCTCGGGGTCGGCGGTCCAGTTGGACGGTGGGAATCTCACCCCCGGCACCACCGTGACGGCCACGTTGGATGGACATCCCGTCCCCTGTACGGTGCTGTTCGTGAACTCGAGTCGCATCGTCGTTGGAAAGTTTTCGATCCCGGAAGGTCAGACCGCGGCGGGTCGGTTGCGCCTCGAGATCGCTGATCCGGCGTTCCAAGAGACGATCATTCGTGATCTGAATGTGATCCCAGCACCCTAGGAGGGCTGCGTTCATGGCGTGGAGCGGCGGGCTCGTGGCGCCCTGCGCCGTTCCGCAGGGCGTTGCCTCGCCGTGGGTGCGAACTCAGCCCTTCACGACGAGATTCAAGAGACGTCCGGGGACGTAGATCGACTTCACGATCTGTTTCCCCTCGACGTAGGGGGCGAGCTTCGGCTCTGCGAGGGCCGCCTCCTTGACGGCGTTCTCATCCGCATCCGCGGGGATCGTCAACCGGGCCCGGACCTTGCCGTTGACTTGGACCGGCACTTCCACCGTGTCCTCCACCAGTTCTTTGGGATCAGCCTTCGGGAAGGGCTCATGGGTGATTCCACCCTCGTGGCCGAGCGCAGCCCACAGTTCCTCGGCGACATGAGGGGCGAACGGGGCCAGCATGAGCGTGAAGCTTTCGAGCACCGAGCGGGGGCGAATCTCCTGTTTGGTCATCTCGTTCACGAAGACCATCATCTGAGAGATGGCCGTGTTGAACCGCAAGGCTTCCGTATCGCGGCGCACCTTGTCGATGGTCTTGTGGAGAAGACGCCGCACTGCGGCGGAGGGCTCCACGTCCTGGACGGTGGGGAGGAGCTGATCCTCCTCGTCGAAGAAGAGACGCCACGCCCTGCCGAGGAACCGGTGGATGCCCTCGACTCCGTGGGTGTTCCAGGGCTTCTCCGCCTCGATGGGCCCCATGAACATCTCGTACATGCGAAGAGCATCGGCGCCGTGTTCCGCTACGACGTCCGCCGGGTTCACCACGTTCCCGTAGCGCTTGGACATCTTGCGGTTGTCCTCGCCGAGGATCATCCCCTGGTTCACGAGGCGCACGTAGGGCTCGTCCACGGGGCAGTGGCCGATGTCGTGGAGGAATTTTGTCCAAAAACGGGAGTAGAGCAGGTGCCCCACGGCGTGTTCCGCGCCGCCGAGGTAGAGATCGACGGGCATCCATCGGGCGGCGAGAGCGGGGTCGCAAAGCGCCTGACCGTTGGTGGGGTCGATGAATCTGAGGAAGTACCAGGAGCTGCCCGCCGAACCGGGCATGGTGTCTGTTTCCCTCCGGCCGGGCGTGTCCGTTCCCGGTACCGTCGTCTCGACCCACTCCTCGATGGCGGCGAGCGGAGACTCACCCGTGCCCGTCGGCTTGTAGTTGTCGACCTCCGGCAGTTCCAGCGGGAGCTGGTTCTCCGGCAGGGGGTGGCACGTCCCATCCGGTCCGTGAACCACCGGGATGGGTTCGCCCCAGTAGCGCTGACGAGCGAAGATCCAGTCCCGGAGCCGATAGCGCACGACGCGCCGGCCGAGGCCCTTTTCCTCCAGCCACGCATTCATGGCTTCGATGGCTTCCTCCTTGCCGAGGCCGTCGAGGAATCCGGAATTCACGTGAGGACCTTCACCCGGATAGGCGGCTTCCTCCACGTTGCCTCCCGCGACGACTTCCACGATGGGAAGGTCGAAGGCCCGGGCGAAGGCCCAGTCTCGCTCGTCATGACCCGGGACGCACATGATGGCGCCGGTGCCGTATCCCATGAGGACGTAGTCGGCGACCCAGATCGGGATCCTCTTTCCCGTGGCCGGATTGACGGCGTAGGCCCCCGTGAAGACCCCCGTCTTCCCGGCGTCGGCGCCGGACCGTTCGATCTCGGACTTCGCGGCCGCGGCGCGAACGTACGCGTCGACGTCCGCCCTGTGATCAGGGGTCGTGATGGCGTCCACCAGCGGGTGCTCGGGGGAGAGCACGCAGAACGTGGCGCCGAACATGGTGTCCGGGCGGGTCGTGAAAACCTCGAGGGCAGCGTCGTGGTCCACGATGGGAAAGGTGGCGTCGGCACCTTCCGAGCGGCCGATGCGGTCCCTCTGCATGGCCTTGATGGATTCCGGGAAGTCGATGCGATCCAGGCCTTCCAGCAGACGGTCGGCGTAGGCGGTGATGCGAAGCATCCATTGCTTCATGGGTTTTCGAATGACGGGGTGGCCGCCTCGTTCCGACTTCCCGTCGATCACCTCGTCGTTGGCGAGGACCGTTCCCAATGCCGGGCACCAGTTGACGGGCACCTCGGTCTGGTAGGCCAGGTCGTGTTCGAGGAGCTTCAGGAAGATCCACTGGGTCCACTTGTAGAACGAGGGGTCGAACGTGCCAATCTCCCGATTCCAGTCGTAGGAGAAGCCCATGAGTTTCAACTGATTGCGGAAGTTGTCGATGTTCTGCTGGGTCGACACGCGGGGATGGACGCCCTTTTCGATGGCGTACTGCTCCGCCGGGAGACCGAAGGCGTCCCAACCCATGGGGTGGAGGACTTCGTAACCCTCCATCCGCTTGAAGCGAGCGACGATGTCGCTGGCAGTGTAGCCCTCCACGTGCCCAACATGGAGGCCTGCCCCGGAGGGGTAGGGGAACATGTCGAGGACGTAGTACTTGGGCTTGTCGGAAAGTCCCTGGGTGGCAAAGGTCTGGTTGTCCTCCCAGAAGCGTTGCCATTTGGGTTCGATGCGGGACGGGTCATAGGCCATGGGTCGGATCCTCCGTGCTGCGGAATCTACCGGAGCGGGGGCCTGGACTCAAAGACCTACTCCTCCATGTGGGAGCGGAGGAAGGTGATCTCTCTCAGGATGCCCCGCAGGCGCTCCGCCTCGGCGTCCGGGGACTCTGGGTCCACAAGGGCATCCCAGGTGTAGGTCTCGATCTCGAATTGGCGGCAGAGCCCGCGGCTGCGGGCGGACGACAGAGCTTCCAGAAGCTCTTGACGGGTGGACCGTAGGCCGGGGGCAAACTCCTCGGCAAAGACGGGCACATGGAAATGCACCCGTGCCGAGACGTCGTCCCGATGGCTCAGGGCGTCCAGATAGGGGGGCAGATCGGAAAAGCGATCGAGTCCGCCGTCTCGCCGTCGTGCGACGACCTGGTGGAGGAAACGAGGCTCGGCAAACCCCGCCAGGGCCTTCAGGCCCGGTGGGTTGCGGGTCGGCTCATCCAGATGCAGGGCGGAGGAAAGCTGCATTTTCGCGAGGGTCAGGCCTCGCTTGGCGATGAGACCGAGGGCCTCCGTCGGGGACTCGTACTCCACGGCGACATGGCATGTGTCGAAACACAGCCCCACATGGCGACGGAGAACCGATTCCTCGGCGCCCCGGGAATTCAGAGTGGTCAGCGCTTTCCAGCGACGGGCAAGGAGGACCTCCTCGAACCAGTGGACCGCCTCCTTTGTCGTCTCCAAGGTACACAGGGGCTCAGGCTCCAGGGCAAGAATCTGAACGACCCCCGTCTCCTCGGCGCGTTGGTGAAAACGCAGGGCGAGGGCGGCGATGGCCTCCCCCGCGCGCTCGTGGTCGACGGGCCCGAAGGGCTTGAAGGAAAGCGGCACAGTGCTGAGGGATTGGGGGCCGCCGTCATGGGGGAGAGCCGCCATGAGTTCCGCCACGGCGCCCGTGTAGGCCGCTCTCTCCCGGGCATTCCAGTCGGGCCGATAGATGTCTTCCTTGAGGACCGTGTTCTGGAAGGCGCGCTGGGGGAAAACGTTGGCCGTTGGGAAAAAGGCCCCCAGGTTCTTCAATCGTTGTCGCAGCGTCTCCCGGAGTTCGGGAGATTGGAAGCCCGCGACCGCCTTCTCTCCAAACCGGGCTCCCAAGGGGACCTGCCCCGTCCCGTTCTCCCGCCGCAAGGCGTCGACGATCCGCAGGCCCGGTCCGTCCAAAGCGGCCAAGACGTCCTCCACCGTTTCACCGGGAAACGCATTCAAACAATAGGTGAGGGTTTCCGCGTCGTTCATGATGGGCCACTATAGCCTCTCCGCGGTGTTGCCGGACACTCCGCGAAGGGCCCGCCCGAAACCCCATGTCCCAGGTCTGAGAGTCAGGCGTCGTCGGCGCTCGGCAGATCCTCGGGCAAGGCCCGGGCCGCGCTTCAGTAACAGCGCCGGCAAGGCTGTGGCCCCTTCCCCGAGCCGTTCCTGGATCTGCTCGGCGGTGAGGGCGGTGAGATCGATGACGTGGACGCCGGGGAATGGCGGGAAGCTTTCCATGTTTCGTGTGTGCCTTCCCGACGAGGGTGGGGTCGGGGCGGCTCTGACTCTTCTTCCTTCGTATTAGCGATCTCGAAGATGAAGTCGGGCTCGCTGCGTTGCAGGTCGGCATCCACCAAGACGGCGGGACGGGGGATCAGACGTCCTTTCACGGGTCCCCAGGGGAAGGGCGCCTCGGGCAGCCGATCCAGGAGTTTGGCAGGTCCGTCGAGGTCGCGGGTGCGCTCGACGAGGCGATTCAGGGATTCGGGGAACGCGACCGTCCTTACACGGTGGCGGGATCCGCAAGGCGGCGATGGGCCGCGGAGGCCCGGGGGCCCTCGGCGGGAGTCGGTGGATCCCCCGGCTTGGCTTCCAGAGCCATCCATCCCCAGGGATCGGCGTCGAGAAGCCGTTCCCGTAGGAGGGCATCGCGCCACGAGATGGTGAGATTCGAAGCCCTGGGGGACGAGGTGAGCCACTGGGCGAAGGCGGTCCATTCCTCTGGCTCCAGACCGAGGCCCGGATCCAGCAGCCAGCGCCCGCAGGTTTGCTTGGGCGTCACGGGTGCTGTGAGGCGGCTCAGGGTGAGGACGAACGAAGTCGTCGATGCGGACGGGGTCCCGTCGAAGGCCATCGTCAGGTCATCGCCGATGTGGGTGGGCGCCCTGCCCCCAAGCAGGCGCTGCAGCTCGGGGAGAAGGATTCGCCTGAGTTGCTTGGCGCGGCGCTTCAGCGCGTCGGCTCGAGGGTCGACGGTGCTCTGCCGTGCGGCCTCCTTTTCGGCTTCCAAGAGCTTCTTCAGGTTCTCCTCCAGAAGGTCGAGTTCGATGTTGCGACGGATCTTCGTCTGGAGGTGAGACTCGAGGTTTCGACCGTTCTCATCGAGAGCCGCCTGCCAGTCCCGTGCCAAGGTGAGGACGGCTCGCGTCGTGCGAACGAGCGGAGCGGCAGGGGCGTCGCCGTCCCCGCTTGCGACGACGCGCAGCGGCTGGTCCAGGGCCTCGCGGAGTTTCCGCACCATGGCCAGTTCGCCGGGCGTGTCGATGAAAGGGGCCAGTGCCGTTTCGATGTCCAGCCTCTTTTTCCGCTCGCGGAGGCTGTCGGCAATCCGCCGCAAGGTTTGCGGCGACGTATCCCTCGGATCTACGGTGACGCCGAGGCGGCGGATCAGGTCTCTCGCCTTCTCCTTGAACCGGTTGCGGCGGGTGCGCAGAGACCGTGCCTGCCGGGCGACTTTCATCAACCGCTTGAAGTGCAACAGCCAGGCGACGACGATGAGTCCGAGCGTGCCCACGGCCAGTCCGAGTCCCAGCTTCAAAAGGTTCCTCTCGCCGAGCTGATGTCCGAGGGCGGCCAGGCCGGCGGCGGCGACGATCAAGACCACCACGATGGCCTTCAACGTCTCGTTGCTGCGGCGAGTCTCCGACTTGCGAATGGCTTTCAGTTCCCGGTCGAGTTCTTCCACCTCATTCGCCAGGTCGTCGGCTTCGGTGAGAAGCGAGGTGGGGATGGCTGTGATGGTGCTCTGACCCTTCAATTCGTCCATGGCTCGAGCCTGCTCGATGCGGCGATCGAGGAGCCGCATGTCGACCGCTCGACATTCCTCGAGACCTTCCAGCACCTCGCCCAACGCGGGAGGGTCCACCGGCGGCGGCGGCGCTTCCTCCGATTCCGCTACCAGTTCGTCCAGCCTGGCCTCGATCTGGGTGCGTCGTTGCTGGAGGGCTTTGGCGTCCACACGGGCATTCGACGGAGGCAGAGTCCGAAGGACGTCTCCTCGGAGCGCCTTGGCGAGAGAATTCGCACCTCCGGGGATGAGGTCGCCGCGGACGTCGTGTGTCCAACTGGATTCGAACTCGGAGCGTCCCGTGCCGAAGAGGTACTGGCCCGGCTCCTTGCTCCCGAGGTCGCGAGAGGTTCCGCCGACCGTGACCGCGGCTTTGCCCGAACTCAGGTCCCGGGTGACCTCGATGGTGGGTACGGCGTCGAGGACCAGCCGTCCTGTCCTCCAGGGAGAGACGCTTCCCCGCGCGCGGCCAAAGAGTATGTCCGGTACGATGTGCTCGCTCACCTCGGCTCCGGAGACTTCGCTGTCGCTGAAGACCTGGGGGCCGCCGGAAGAGAAGGAAAGGCTGACTTGTCGGCCCATGGCGTCCTGGAGAACCAGTTTCCGGATTCCGCGGACCTCCACGGGATGGCTGGCGACGTTCTTCATCTCAGGCTCCTCCTCACTCGAGCCCGATGATGGGCCTCACCTCGTTCATCGACGGGAATCCGCCGAAGCTTGAATAATCTTCCAGAGATTTTGGTTGGTCGGCGGCGCCGCCGGTTGATCATGCAGGGGGGGTGGTGACAATGGGCCATGCTCGAAGGTCGTGAACTCCTCGAACTGGTGATGGATCTCGCCCGGGCTCAGGGCCTCGTTTTCGGCGGGGTCGCACCCATCGAGGCCGCCGGAGACGATCGATTTTCCGAATGGCTGAGCCAGGGGTTTGAGGCCGATATGGCGTACATGAGGACGGGGGCGCCCCAACGGCTGGATCCGGCCCACGCCTATGCTCCCTACGTCTCGATCATCTCGTTTCTGCTCCCCCATGAGACGGCGCCGCCGGACCCCTCTCCGAGAATCGGGAACATCGCTCGTTACGCCTTGGGCGACGACTACCACGGGGTGGTCAAGAGGAAGCTGCATGCCGTGCTGGATTCTCTGCGGGAACGGGATGCGGGGCTCGAGGGACGAGCCCTCGTGGACACGGCACCGCTCCTCGAGAAAGTCGCCGCGGCGCGCGCCGGCCTGGGATGGCAGGGCAAGCACAGTAATCTGATACGGCAGGGCGAGGGGAGTTGGTTCCTCCTCGGCGAGATCCTTCTCAATCGCCGAGTCCCCCCGTCCACGACCGCGAAGAACCGCTGCGGGATTTGCGTGCGGTGCATTGATGTCTGTCCGACCCAGGCGATCGTGGCTCCCTACGTGGTCGACAGTCGCCGTTGCATCTCCTATCTGACCATCGAGAATCGCGGCCCCATCCCCGAGGAGTTTCGTGCGGCCATCGGAAACCGCATTTTCGGATGCGATGATTGTCAAGAGGTTTGCCCATGGAATCGGCTGGCCGACCTCGAACCCCTCGAGGAGTTCCGTCGTCGACCGGGACTGCGCGAGCGCACCCTCGTCGATTGGATGGTCATGGACATCGAGGGGTGGCGTCGGACTTTCCGAAAATCGGCGGTCAAGCGCGTCAAATTCGAAGGCTTCAAGCGCAACGTCGCCGTGGCGCTCGGGAACTCCTCGGATGCCGAAGCGATTCCTGTGCTCGAAGCTCGACGTCCCCTCGAATCGCCTCTCGTTCAGGAACACATCGACTGGGCCTTGGACCGGCTGCGATCGAGGGTCTAACGCCTCGTGGCTCGCCAATCCGCGGGGCGATCGAGGTCGCGGAGAACGCCGGGATTCTCCACCGGCACGTGGAGAATGGCGTCACCCTGGGCCCTCACGACGTCGCGAAGCGATGCGTCCAAGCCCAGGGCGAGGATGTCGTCGAAGAGGCGTCGGTGGAGGAGAAGGGGGTGACCTCTCCGCCGTTCGTGACTGACGACCGCCACGGCTGGGCGAGGCTCGCCGGTTTCACGCCAGGCCTCCAGGAGACGATCGACGTCGGCCTGTCTCACGAGGGGCAAGTCGACGGGATGGACGAGGACCGCTTCCGTCGTGGCGTCGAGAGCCCGCAATCCGCACTGCACGGATGAAAGTTGACCATTGCGCCAATCGGCGTTGTGGACGGTCTGGACACCCAACGCCTCCGCCTCGCGTCGAACGAGATTGGCAGCAAAGCCCGTCACGACCCAGGTCGGGCCGTTCCCGATGGACAGCCCGGCGATGCGTTGGAGCGCGCTTTTTCCGCGAATGTCCAAAAGCGCCTTCACGGCGCCCCCCATGCGCCGCCCCTCACCGGCGGCAAGGATGATTCTCGCCACAGACGTCACGGCAGGGGCTCGACGGCGAGTTTTCGGAAGATCTCCTTCGCGGACCCTGTTCGGGCCGCGCGCGTGTACGAGCGGAGGAATCGGAGACGATCCCTGACAGTGAGCTCGCCGTAGACGGGCAGATCCCTGACCATCCGGCGAAGGTTCTTGATGCGCACCTCCTCGTTGATGCGCTTCACGTGCTCGACGCCGTCCAAGTCGATGAGCCAGATCTCGCCCTCCGTCGTCGCCAGGAGGTTGGAAGATTTCAAATCGCGGTTGGCGAAGCCCGCGCCGTGGAGACGGCCGATGAGGGCTCCCGCTCCGCTGAGGGCTCTTCGTCGGTGGGCCGCGTCGCTTCCATTCCACCGTCGGAGGGCTTCACCGCCCTCCATGACCTCGGGCACCTCCTCGACGAGGAGGTAGGACGAATGAATGAGGCCCAGAGTGCTTCGGTCGGCGAAGGCGACGGCGCGGGGGGTGCGGATGCCCATGATCTCCAGGGCATAGGCTTTCTGGAAGGCGCTGCGTGCCCGCGTCGCGGCGAATCGATGCTTGAGGATGTTGCGCTTCTTTTTGAGATTGAATCGTTTCAAGACCGATCCACCCGGAGTCAGCGCGAGTGTCGTACCGCGGCCGCTCTTCAGGAGTCCCTCTTCATCCTCGAGGTAGGCGTTCGGGGCTTCGAGGATGGGAAGATGGGCGTCCTTGAGCAGCTCGCGGCGAACGTGCCATGTGAGGTCGCCCAACTGCATCGTCTTGAAGTCACGATTCGAGTGGAAGCAACGCTCCCGTTCGACGGCCGCGTGTTCGACCAAGGCCTCCTCCAGGTCGATCTCCGTGCCTCTGAGACGGCAGTAGGCTTCGCCGAGGCGAAGGAGGCGTCGAGGAGAGAGCCCGTGGACCAAGGACCAGAGCTGGCCCACCGCCAATCGCGGCACCTGGGATTGGGATCTCTTCTCGAGTTCCGCTGCGGGGACGAACGGACTCCCTTCGTCATCGACGGCGACCACGGAGGGGGAAGGATCGTGGATGAAATCCCCCCGCTCGTGGAGGGCCACGACGCATCGCGTGAGGGCATCCAGGTAGGGTTGGTCGAGTGGCGCTGCAGTCGTCATGAGTCGCCGGCATCCTACCCTCCCGGAGCCTTCCGAGCCACCGGAGCGACCACGGCGTGGCGGCGATCCTCGTGCGTTGAAGCCGGTTCGCCGTTTGGGTTAGCGTCACGAATGCAGGACTCGAGGCTCGTCAGGGAACGCTCCGGGGAACGAATCTTCGCCACCGAGGAGGGCCTCGCATGGATGGACGCGATGGAGCTCGACTCCGTGGACGCCGTCATGGCGTTTCGCCGTGGCGTCGTCACGAGCGCCGGCAAGCACGGCTGCGTTCGCCGGTGTGAGGGCCGGGACGGACGCACTTTGTATCTCAAGGTCTACGACAAGCCGTCGCGACACTGGCTGCCGCGGATGCGCAGACGTTCCTCCCTCGCCCGCGAAGAAGTCGTCAACATGGAGCGCGTCGACGAGACGGGCGTGAAGACGCCGAGCCTTCTCGCATGGGGTGAGAATCGGCATGGCCGTTCCTTTCTGCTCACGTCCGCGGCGGAGGGTCGGAGCTTGGCGGACCTTTGGGAAGAGGGTTTTCGTCCCTCTCGGTCGCAACGCCAGGCCATCTCGGACGCCATCATCGCAGTTCACGAGAGGCTCGCGGAGGCGGGATGGGTGTTCGAGGACTTCGTCCCGAAGCATCTGTTCTTGGATCCGCAAAGCCCCAAGCCCGAAGTGACGTTGATCGACCTTTGCCGCATGTCGTTTGCGGGCGACGACGACCGTGCGCGGGAGGCCGTCCTCGCGCGGCTTGCGGCGGAGGCGCCGCGGCATCGCGTCTCCCTCGCCGAGCGCCTGCGCTTTCTCGTTCGTCTCCATCCCGACGAGGACCGAGCCGCCGTGCTGAAACGGTTCCGGCGGCTGGACGAACGCGTCTGGGCGTTTTTTCGGAAGCGGAAATACCGTCGCCATCTTCTCACCCGTCCCATCCCGCCCTTCCGGCTGAAGGCTTTCGACGCGCAGGGCCGCTTGGCCTACGATCCTCGGATGCGCTCTTCCCTGAAGAGCATGGGAATCGACCTCGACCAACCCGATCGGACCGATGGGGCCCCCCATGCGGAGGCGAACGGCACTGTTCTGCACCGAGGGCGGACGTCGAGAATTCGCCTTCTCTTCCACGTCCATTATGTCCTCGCCGGCTGGGTCCCCTTGCCCGACCTCATGGCCCGATATCTCGACCGGGACGACGACGGTCCCGCGTGGCTCCTCGTCGGCGCCGCGCCGGGCCGGCCCCTCGCAGATGCGATGTCGTGCGGCGATCCCTCCCACGAATTCGTCGAGGGACTGACCGAAGCCATCGCGGCTCTCGCCTTCATGGGCGTGCTGCCCGAGGAGCCGATCCTCTCTTGGTTTCGAGTCGAGGATTCCGGTTGTATTCACGTGACGCCGACGAAGCGCTTCCGGCTGGCGCTGCCGGAGGAACGACCGGGCGGAGCGCACGAAATGGTGTCGGGGCTGGATCGCGAACTGGCCGATAGAGGCGTGGGGGCGCGTCGTCGTGCGATGCTGCTGGATCGCGTCGTTTTGGAGCGCAGGCAGCTTCTGGGAGGCCGTGTTCCGATCGGCGGGGCTCTGAGCGAGTGACGGCCGGCCTCGAAATCGCTCGCGCCTTGTGGGGTTCGTCGCCGCCCTTGGATACGCTCCCGACGCCGGAATGCTGAACCAACGGATGACCTCCTCATGACTGAAGTGCAGGACAAGGAAGATCACGACGAGACCCGTCAGGTCGGCCGAGGTGCGCTCTACCTGACCATGACGAAGCTCTGGTTCATGGTGAGCGGTTACGTCATCGTTTTCGGTTTGCCGCGACTCCTGGGTGAGGGGGAGGCCGGCAAGAGCCTCTACGGCAAGTACGGCGTCGTGAATGGACTGAGCGCCATCATCAACGCGCTGGTCGTACAAGGCACGACCCAGGCGGTCTCCCGATTCGTCGGTCGAGACCCGTCAAAGGGCGACGGTGTTCGCCGCGCCGCCTACCGGCTCCAGGCCATGCTGGGTGGCGGCCTGTTCGCGATCATGTTCCTTACGGCGCCTTGGGTTGCCGGCAACATCTACGGTGATCCCGCTCTGACCACCCCCATCCGCTGCGCGGCTTTCATCCTCCTCTTCTATGCCTTCTACTCGATCTACCTGGGCTATCTGAACGGCAGCAGCCTGTTCAAGAAACAGGCTCTCGTGGATTTCTCCTATTCGACTCTGAAGGTCGCCGGCGTCCTCGGAGGCGCCTACCTGCTCAAGGAGTCCCTGGGGGGCGTGGGAGGAGCGTTCGCGGGCTTCGCGGCGGCGGCGTTGTGCGTCCTTCTTCTGGGGCGATACATGGCCGGACCGGCCAAGGGGCCCGGCGAGACCCGCGTGAAGACTCTTTTCGCCTTCCAGACCTTCACGATGGCCTTCACCGGAGTCGCCACGGCGGTGACGCGGGGCGACCTCCAGGTGCTCAAGTTGGCCCTGAAAGGCACGCCTGGGGTCGATGTCGCGGCAGGCGAGTACACCGCGGCTCAGCAGTTCTCGACCATTCCCTATCAGATGGTCTTCGCGATCACGTTGGTGCTCTTTCCCCTCGTCTCGGCTCACGCGGGAAGGGATCACGACCGCATCCGACTCTACATTCGGCAGACGACCCGCTATGCGTCCATGATCGCCATGGCGATCGTGTGTCTGTTCGTGGCGTGCCCGGAGAGGACTTTGACGATCCTCTATCGTCAGGAATACGCGACGGCCGCGGCTCCTCTGCGGTTCCTCTGCTCGGGTTATCTTTTCTACTCCATCCTCTTCATCATCTGTTCCATCTTCACCGCGGCGGGAAAACCGGCCAAGAGCCTCGGTCTCGTGGGCTCCGTCCTCGTCCTCGAGATCCTTCTGGCATGGTTCTTCGTGAAGGATTACGGACAGGTGGGTGTCGCCGCCGCCACCGCTCTCGCCATGTTTCTGGGCCTCGTCGCAGGACATGTCCTCATGCTCAGTGACTTCGGGCAGGGATTGCAGCTCTCGAAGATGGCGCGGATCTTCGCGTCGGGGCTGGTGGTCGGAGGTCTTGCCCACGCCCTGTTGGCCCGGGCGACGCTCTGGGGTACATCGGGAATCCTCGCCTCGATCGGCGGAACAGGGGTGCTCTCGAAGTTGATCACCGTGGGCGGGTTCTCCGTTCTCGGCGTCTTCTATCTGGTCCTCTTGTCCATCACGGGCGTTTTGGATGCCGAGGACAAGGCGCGGTTCCGTAAGGTGCTGAGGCGCTGACGTGATCCACGGCGCGCGGGTGACGGTGACGATTCCGGCCTTCAACGAGGAACGCCTCATCGGCCGGACGTTGGCTCGCATCCCCGTGGAGGTGGACCACATCATCGTCGTCGACGATCGAAGTGGGGATGCCACGGCCGAGGTCGTCGAGGCTTTCGACGACCCCCGCGTGGAATTGGTCCGCCGGGAGCGCAACGGCGGCGTGGGAGCTGCCATCGTCACGGGCTACGAGCGCTTCCTGGAGGGCCCCGACGACATCTGCGTGGTGATGGCGGGTGACGACCAGATGGACCCGAAGGACCTCCCCGATCTCGTTCGGCCCGTTGCCGAGGGGCGCGCCGACTACGCCAAGGGAAACCGCCTCACGGGAAACGACGTGAGGCAAGTCATGCCCAAGGATCGCTTCCTCGGCAACGTCATCTTCACGATGTTGACGAAGTGGGCCTCGGGCTACTGGCACGTGGTGGATTCGCAATGCGGATACACGGCCGTGTCCCGGGCCGCGTTGGAGCGCATCCGGCTGGACGCTCTCTATCCCCGTTACGGCTTTCCCAACGACATGCTCATCAAACTCAACGTGGCGGCGGCTCGGGTGGCCGACGTCCCCGTGGCGGCCGTCTATGGAGACGAGGTGTCCGGGATTCGACCGGTGCATGCGATCCCTCGGATCAGTTGGTTGCTCGTGCGAGGTTTCGTCTGGCGGCTTTGGAACCGCTACGTCCTGAGAGATTTCCATCCTCTGGTGTTGCTCTACATCTTCGGAGGTTTCTTCTTCACCCTCGGTGTGGCTTTGGGACTGTGGATCGCCAGCTTGCGTCTGTTCACCGACCGCGTCGTCACGACTCCCACGCTCATTCTCGCCTCCCTCTTCCTCTTGGTGGGTATGCAGAGCATTCTGTTCGCGATGACCTTCGACATGATGCACAACGGGGATCTCGAGGTGCGCTCTTGAAGGGGCTGGTGGTTCTCGCCAGCTCATTTCCTCGTTTCCGCGGCGACTTCGCCGGCGTCTTCCTCTTCGACCTCGCGCGGGGCTTGGCGTCTCTCGGCTACCGACTCCATCACGTGGTTCCGGCGGCGCTCGGCGCCCCGAGGGAAGAGGAAGTGTCTCCCGGCGTCTTCGTGCATCGATTTGGCCGCCGGACGGAGCTCTTCTACGGAGACGGTGCGGGGAGCAACCTGCGCCGCCGACCCACCCGCATCGTGGCCTTGCCGGCGGCTCTGCGGGCGCAACGGGCGCTTGCAGCCCGCGTCATCAGGGAGACGGGAAGCCGGCTCGTTCTTTCCCACTGGGCTTTCCCGTCCGGTTGGGTCGCCCGGTCTCTCGTGGGTCGCGACCCCGATCTTCGTCACATCGCCACGTTTCACGGGGGTGCCGCGCAGGCCTTGGCCTCACGGGTCTGGTTGCGCCCCATGCTCCGCCGAGTGGTGGCCTCCGCGGACCGCTGCGTCTTCGTGAGCGATCATCTGAGAAGAATCGTGGCCGGTGTCGTGGGGGAGGGGCGATGGCCCGCGTTTGTCGTGCGTCCCATGGGGGTGCGCTGCGATGATCTCGCCCGGGCCGCCCAAGAGGCTCGTGAGAGGGCCAAGCCGGAGACGGACGAGCTCGTCGTCGCCTTCGTGGGGCGCTGCATCTCCTTGAAGGGAGGAGATCTCCTCATTCGCGCGGCGGCGGGTCAAAAGGGGGTCCGCCTCGTCTTCATCGGGGATGGGCCGGAGAGGAAGCACTGGGAGAACTTGGCTCGGGACGCGCGGGTCTCCGCGAGGTTTCTCGGCCGCATCCCTGCGTCGGACGTGCCGGTGACCCTCGCGCGGGCCGATCTCGTCTGTCTGCCAGGCCGCGTGGGCCCCCGCGGGCGGGTAGAGGGCACGCCGGTTTCGCTGATGGAGGCGGCGGCCGTGGGCTGCGGCCTCGTCGCGTCTCGGTCCGGTGGCGTGGAGGATTTGATCGAGGATCGCATCACCGGAAGACTCTTCCCGCCTGGAGACATCGATTCCCTGCGGGCGGTGATCCGGGAGTGTCTGGCGGACCGGGAACTCCCCCGACGATGGGGAAAGGAGGCGTTGGCCCGTTCCCGCCGTCACGACTACACTGAAGTCGCCCGGTGTTACGACACCCTCATACGTGGACTCACGATGGAATCCGGAGGTGACCCTTGTCCAAGGTGATGAAGGCTCTCGGCGCCGCTATCCTTACGCTTTGGGGACTGGCTGCCCTGGATTTGAGGCTCCTTGCTCTCTACGGCGGGCTCGCGATCCCTGGCGTTCCCGTGGACCGGCTGATTCTCGAGGCGTTCCTCGAAATGAGCGTGTTGCTTCCGGCCCTTTGGGGCGTTCTCGTGCTGCTCGAGAGTCGCCCACCCGCCCTCCTCCTGGCTGCCGCAGCCGCTTTGCCCGCCGCCTGGTTGGGACGGGAACTGGCCCTCGGCGGGGCCGTGATGCGCTCCGGATGGGGCACCGCTCTCGAGTGGGGCGTTCCCGTGCTGGCCGCGGTCGGTGTCGGGGTCGGCATGGCTTGGTGGCGACGGCGTCCCCGATCACGTCTCCTCGGAATCGCGATCGCACTCGTAGTCGCCTACGGACTTCGACGCTCCAATCGTACGCTCTACGTGGGGCTTTACCCTGCCGTCCATCAAATCCTCTCGCTCATGGAGACCCTCCTCGTCGGCGGCGTGATCCTGGAGATCTTGCGTTGGCCCTCGCGAGAAACCTCCCGTTCGTGGGGAAGGGTTGCCTTGGGCGTTCTCTTCTGTGCGGCGGGAGTGATGGCGTTCCCCCCGCTCGCTCGCTTGGCCCCTCTTCCCGAGGAGTCCGTGCGCTCCCGGTTCTCTCGTCAGGGCTTCCACCTCGCCCAGGTTCAGCGCCTCCACGCACGGTGGCGTCGCGGCGCTCCGAGCAGCGGCGGAGCGGACGCGGAACTGCTCGCGTCCCTCGACGCATGGAACCGCTTTGCCGCCGAGAACGAGGGAGCTTCCGATGCCGAGCGCCGTGCCAAGTTCAATCTCGTTTGGATCACGATCGACACGCTCCGGGCGGATCACGTCGGGGCCATCGGAGGAAAGGACGGTTTGACGCCGAGGATCGACGCATTCGCCGACAACGCCGCGGTGTTCACGCGCTGCTGGGCGCAGTATCCGTCGACCCTTTTCTCGAGCGAGTCGATGTTTCACGGGCGTTATCCCACGGCGACGGCGCTCTACCGCTCCATGTCCGGGAAGGACTTCGACGACGCACCCTCGCCCGGGCTCGCGGCGGTGCTGCGCGGGAACGGCTTCAAGACCGCCGCATCCGTCGCCTTCACGGAGGAATGGCTGGCGACCCCCACGTTCAAGGCGGCCTTGGCGGAATTCGATCTCGTCAATCCGGATCGCGAGGGGGCTCCCAGCACCGCCGGAGAGTACTTCGCCGATTCGGCCATGAAGGCATTGGATCGTCTTCGCGCCGATCGATTCTTTCTCTGGCTCCACCTCTTCGATCCGCACCATCCCTACGAGGACCACGGAGATCTCACTCACGGTTCCGGGG
Organism: uncultured Planctomycetia bacterium; assembly: GCA_964559135.1. Classification (GTDB taxonomy): domain Bacteria; phylum Planctomycetota; family DRQF01; genus DRQF01. The sequence continues at coordinate 5,774 of CAZLGG010000020.1, read as the reverse complement.
AGGAAGATCGCTATGCCGGGGAGGTGCGCTACGTTGATCGCCAGGTCGGCCGCGTACTCGATCATCTGAAGCAACTCGACTTGGATCGGAACACCGTGGTCGTCATCGGGTCCGATCACGGGGAGGCCTTCGGCGAACACAATTCGCGGTGGCACGCCTCGTCGCTCTATCCCGAGCAGTTGCACGTCCCATTGCTCATTCGCGTGCCGGGCTGGGCCGGGAGGAGAATCGAGGAGCCTGTCGAGAACGTCGACCTTTTCGGGACCCTTCAGAGCCTCTTGCTCGTCGAGAAGAGGACCCCGAATCAGAGCACGGATCTGACTCCGTTGATCCAGGGGGAGGCCGATGGCGCCCCGGCATTTCCGAGCGTCGTTCTCGCCGAGCTGCCGGGTGGGATTCAGGAGCTTTCCGCAGCGTCGAAGGATCTCTCCACCATCGTCCGCGGTGACTGGCAACTCATTCGGCACGGGAACGAAGGGTTCAGCGAACTCTACGACCTCGGTCGCGATCCGGGAGCGACCGAAGACCTCGCACCTCGCGAAACCGAGCGCCGAAAGTCTCTCGAGACGTCTTTGGTCACCCTGGTCCGGAGGAACCGTAGCTTCGGTCGGAAGGTCGACGAGCGCGCCGAGCGCACCAGGAGACTCGAGGAGACGAGGACACTGCTTCACGCGTCGGACCCGTTTCAGCGACTGGACGGGCTGACACGCTGTCGACGATGGAGGTTGGTCGAGTTGGGGCCGAAACTCACCGAGATGGCGCTGGACGAGAACGAGGTGCCGGAGCTCCGCTACGAGTTGTTCCGACTGGTCGCCGACTGGCGCGTCCCCGGTTGGCGCAAGATCCTCGAGGTTTTCATGGAATCGGACAACCCGGTGTTCGTTTGGGCGGCCAACGACGTGGCCGGCGGGCGAAAGGGCGAGCCCTGGGAGACGCTGCGACGCCTCGAGTTCCTCTGGGGACGAGGCCGTCGAGGCGAGTGGACGGAGACGATGCGTGACCTCCTCGCCTCCCAATACGCCGCGCCCGAGATCAAGGAATCGGCTCTCGGAAACTTGCCGCTCTTGCCGCGGCCCATCCAAAGAGAGCTGGCCATGCACCTTCTCGTCGGATGGGATCCGGGGTTCGATCGGAAGGTGCGATCGGAGTTGAAGGAGATCATGTCCGCGGAGGTGATCGATCGTCTCGCCTTGGCCAAGACGAAGTTCGTCGCAGCGAGGGAACTCAGGGACCAGCATCTGCATCGCCAGGCGCGGAGCGCTTACGAGGCGGCGGCGGCGGCACTCCCGGCGGAGTCGGGGCAGGCCTGGGCGTGGGTGGAGATGTTGCGATCCTCGATCGTGCTCGACGACCGCGATCGGGCCGTCGAACTCGTCGACCGGCTCGCCGAGTTCCTGAACACGGAGCGCGCTCGCAAGCGGAGCGAATTCTGGCAACGCCTCGAGGAGGACGTGGACGAACTCGATGCGTACGAGCCCGCCCAAGGTCTCCTGACCGACGATCTGGCGATCCGCGTCGTCGAGTTGCGTAAGGGCTTGGAGGCCTATCGATTCGTGTGGCCGGGGGATTGGTTCTCCGTGGATGTCGTCCTGCGCAACGATTCCGAGCGAGCGCTTCCGTCGGGAGCCTGGGATCGAGGAGGTCGCCTCAGGGTTCTGTGGTATCCGGGCAAGGACAAGGACCCCTACTACGGCACCGAGGTTGTCCTCGAGCGAGGACTCCTGCCCGGGCAGGAGCATCTCCAGCAGATCCGGATTCAGGCGCCGCCCGTCGCGGGGAGCTGGCTGGGGCGCATCATCCTTTCACAGCAGGGCGGCCCCCGTTTTCATCGCGTCGAGGACGACAGGGGGACCTTCGGTCTCATGGTGTGGAATCCCGATGCGCCGGTTCCTCCCATCGACATGGACGCGGCGGAGATTTTCAACGTCTTCAAAGCTGACCCCAGCATCCGGTCCTGGTCGCTCAGCAGCGAGAAACTCTGGGTCATGGGGATCTGCACCGGGTATGAAGGGGGTTTGGTTTCCCGGCCTCTCACGTTCGACGGAACCCTCGAGACCATGCAGGTGGAATTGGGATGGCTCTCCTCGATCCCCGACGCCAAGATCCTCCGCCTCGAATTCATCCCCCTGGACGGCGCACCCGCCTTCCCCCCGGCAAGCGTCATCTTGAAACCGGACGGCGTGCACCGCATGAGCCCGCCGATTCCCCTGCCGAAGTTGATGGGCCGCTACCGACTTCGGCTCGTCATCGGGTTGCGGCAGGGGATGTTCGAGATCATGCGGGCCCTTTTCCGCTGAAGTCGTTCAGGGGACGGAAAACTGAATGGCCGTCGAATGGGCTTGCAGATTGAAAAAGCCCGCCGGGTCGAGGATCACGTAGGCCACGTAGAAGGGAATTCCCTGGATCGCCTGTTGCGAGGCGGGAGGAATGACGATCTGCCCCTGGGCTTGCCCCGTTGGCCCGATCACACCGTTGAGGCCCCCGAAGATCGCGGCGTTGGCGGGGTCCGCGACCGCCGCCAGCAAGCCGTCGATGGCGAGGGGAATGCGGCCTGTCGGAACGAGCAGACCGGGGCAACTCGTGAGGGAAGCTCCGCCTACGGCGACATCCCCCGCGAACGTGGCCGGCCCTTCGAGGAACAGATCGAGGACGGGGTCGTTCCATTCGTAGTCCAGGGAAAAAACCGCACCGGTTTCCTCGTAGCACCCGCGATCGACGCCGCCGCTGATGGGGCGACAGGTGCCCTCGATGTCGTCAGCGAAGTCGAAGAGGAAACCATCGGTGCCTGAGTTCCGGCACATGGAGATCGGGAGCAGGCCGAAGTCTCCATTCGTCCGATCCACGAAGAGCGGGTTTCCGAAATGGTTGTCGGCGGGCAGAAGGGGTTGCAGGGGCTCTCCCGCATCGAAGCAACTGAAGCTGATGCCGCAGAGCGGTCCCGTGATGGTCAACGTGGGCGCGCCGTTGACCACGATGCAGTTACTCATGTAGACGTCGCCGAAGCCGCTGCAGGGCGGCGGGATGCCCGGGACGTCGGGCTGCGGAGGCGGCGGCATCGGCATGTTGAGACTGTTGACGTCGAGGATGAGCCCGGGCCCGGTGCCGTCCACGTCGATCGTGCAGTTGATGATGCCCAGCCAGGACGGTTGATCGACGCCCTTCAGACCCCAATCGACGGCGGCGAGGCGGGACGGTTGGTTCCAGATGAGACAGTTGCGGACGAAAGTCGAGACGCATTGCACGACGGTGACGCTTCGGCGACAGCCCGCGAACTCGCAGCGCTCCACGATGGTGTCGAGGATGCCGGCTTGTAGGAGCAGGGCGTGTTGACCGGCGCCCTGGTAGTCCAGGAACCGACAGTCCTGCACGCGCCCGAGGGTCACACCCGATTCGAGCACGAGCCCCTCCCCCTGGCTGCCCGCTCCATCGAAGGTGAGTCCGGCCAGGACGGGATTCGGCGTGCCGGAGAGGATCCGAACGTGGATCGATCCCGGCATCGTACCAGCGGGTTGCAGGACAGGCTTGCGGTGCTGCGCCGCCCGTAATGTCAAGAAGTTGGTGCCGATCACCAGGTCTTCGACGTAGGTGCCGTTGTCCTGGATCTCGATGATGTCGCCCGGCTGGGCCGCGGCGAGGGCGGCGGTGATCGTGGTGTGATTCCCGGTCCCGTCCTGGCGAACCGAGATGACCTGCGACGGACTGAAGGATGCGAACACGAGCAGGAGAGCGATGAGCCCTCCCCATGAATCCAGAAAACCTCTCATGATTTCCCCCCCGGCAACGAAAAGGGGCGCGATGGGGGGATGCTACCCGATAGGGAGCAGCCCGTGAACCCCGGGAAATCGCCGTCAGTCGCCCCACCAGGTTCGGGCCGGCGTTGACGACGCTTCGGCCGGTGGTCAGGATGCGGGCCGCTCGGTCTCGGCGATGGATGGGGAAAGGAAACCATGGACGCACGACCGCTCGTACGGCGACTGGGTCTCGTCGATCTCCTCGGGGTCGTCATGGGCGCCATCATCGGCGTGGGAATCTTCTTCCAGCCCGGCGTCGTGATGGACCGGACGGGCTCGGCGCCCGTGGCGCTGGCGGCCTGGGGTCTCGGTGGCGCCATCGCGCTGGTGGGTTCTTTGACCTTCGCGGAATTGGGCGGCCTCTTCCCGCGGACGGGCGGGCAGTACCACGTCCTCGAGGCGAGCTTCGGTCGCCCGGTGGCGTTCCTCTACTGTTGGAGCCTTCTGGCCGTGATCCAGAGCGGCGCCGTCGCGATCATTGCCATGATCTGCGTGCAGTTTGCGGCGACGGCCATGGGGCTCACAGCGGCCGAGTCGTCCCAACAACTCTGGGGGGGCGTCCTGATCGCGGGATTGACCTGGGTCAACGTGCGGGGTGTCAAGGGTGGAGGACGGTTGGCCGCCGTGACTTCGGGTCTCAAGGTTCTGATGCTCCTGGTCATCATCGTCGTAGGACTTCTCGTCGCGGGAGAGCCCGCCCAGGTCGCGGAACGTCTGCCCCGAGGTGACGGGAGTTGGGCCCTTCTGCTGCCGGGCCTGGTCCCCGTCCTTTTCTCCTACGGAGGATGGCAGCAGGGCACCTACGTCGCGGGCGAGGTGGAAAACCCGGGGCGCAACGTGCCGCTGGCGATCATCGCCGGCGTCCTCGGAGTCGTCGTTCTCTATGTCCTCTACAACTTCGCCCTGATACGAAGCCTCTCGCCGCGGGAAATGGTGGGGGCCGGTCAGCCCGTCGCGGCGGCGATGGAAGCGCGGCTTGGAAACCGGGGAGGGCGCATGACGGCTCTGTTCGTGGCGGCGTCGGCGTTCGGGGTGGCGGCCGTCTGCATCATGACGGCGCCTCGCATGTACAAGGCCATGTCGGACGACGGTTGCTTCTTCGCGGCCTTCGGCGGCGTGCATCCCCGTTATCGCACTCCGGCGCCGGCCATTTTGGCCCAGGGGGGCGTCGCCATCCTCCTCGTCATTCTGGCCGGGCGTCGGGGCGTCGAGTACCTCACCACGGGCGTGGTCTGCGTGGATTGGATCTTCTTCACCCTGACGGCGATCGCGTTGTTCGTCTTGCGTCGTCGTCGGCCGGACGCGCCTCGGCCCTACCGCGCTTGGGGCTACCCCGTCCTTCCCGCGATCTTTGTTCTGGCCAGCGTCGTCGCGGTGGCGGCGACCTTCCTCGATGCGGCGACCCGCTCCGCCAGTGTCGTTGCCGTGGCCGTCGTGGTTTCGGGCCTCGTCGTCTACGCCCTCCGCGCGGGCCTTTTTCCCCGCTGATACATTTTGGAACGTTCATAGGGGCCAAATAGGGGTCGAGAGTCACCCAGGAGCGGTGTAGCGGCGAGTTCCTGCAACCGTTATAGGGACGGTTGCACCCTGACTGGTTCGTCCCCCATGGAGATCCGACATGTCGTCGTCCCTGCGCATCGCCCTCATCCTGGTCGTCGTTCTCGTTCCGGTTTCGCTCTTGGCTCAGTCGAGTGGATTCGGTCCCCCTCAGGTGATTTCATCCGCCCCCGATCAGCCGGTCAGTGTCTTCGCCGCGGACCTGGACGGGGATGGCGACATGGATGTCCTCTCCGCCTCTCAGGCCGACAACACCATCGCGTGGTATCCCAACCTGGGTGACGGGACCTTCGGGCCGCAGCAGGTCCTCAGCAATCAAACCCCTGTCGCCCAGGACGTGATCGCTGCGGACCTGGACGGGGATGGCGACATGGACGTCGTCGCCGGAGTACCCAGTGGCGTTCGCCTGTTCGACAATCTGGGGGG
>CAZLGG010000019.1:0-49233 GCA_964559135.1 uncultured Planctomycetia bacterium | reverse complement strand
GAGGGCGCTTGTCATAGGACTGGGCGGTGGACCGGATCTCGTGGCGCTCAACCGTCTCGGAATGAAGCGGCTCGTCGGCTGCGAGATCAACGGTGCCGTGATCGAACTCATAGGAGGCCTCTATCGAGAGTCGCTGGGGCTCCCCGTTCCCGGAGAGCGTGGATTCGAATTGGTTCACGCCGACGGTCGAAGCTACGCGGAAGCGCACCCCGACGCCTTCGACATCATCCAGATGACGGGCGCGGACACCTATGCGGCGGCTCCGGCGGGAGGCTCCGTGCTCGCGGAGAGTTACCTCTACACCGTCGAGGGGTTCCAGGCGCTTTTGGGCTCCTTGTCGGCCGACGGGATTCTCGCCGTGACGCGCTTTTCTCAGGAGTCGGCGCGGGTCTTCAATACGGCGCGGGCCGCGTTGGCGCGTCTCGGCGTCGATGACCCGATGAGGCATCTCGTTCTGGTTCACCAGGGGCCCAACGCCTACTGGGGCACGGTCTTGGTCAAACGCTCGCCGTTCACGGCGGACGAGACGTCGAAGTTGGAAAAGATCTGTCGGATGAGCGCCCCTTCGGCGGAGCGCTGCCGCATCCCGTTTTACGACGTCCTGGGATTCTCCTTCGCGACGCCCATGCGCCTCTCTTGGACCCCGTTCATGGATGTGAATCTGGAAGCGGCCGAGCGCCTGCTCGCCAAGGCGGGATTCGACGTCTCGCCGGTGACCGATGATCGTCCGTTCTTTTTCCAATTCGGTCGAATGGACGAACTGTCCATTTCCGAGCTCGGGCGACGGCTCGCGGCCTCCGAGGTGGCGCTGAATCCTCACCAGGGTCGTCTTCTCGACTTCCTGGTGATCGCGGTTCAGCTCACTCTCGTCGCCTTCCTGCTGGTGTTCTTGCCAGGCGCGTATCTCGGCTTGCGCCAACGCCCGCTGACCCGACCCCTGAGGAACGCCGGCCTGTTCGCTGCCCTGGGCGTGGGTTTCATGCTCATAGAGTTGGGTCTGATGCAGAAAACGGGGCTATTCCTCGGACACCCTCAGCATTCCATCACGACGATTCTTTCGAGTCTCCTTTTCTTCTCCGGGTTGGGGAGTCTTCTCGCTCGTCCCCTCGGAATGCATCGGGGCCGAAGAGTCTGGGCGGCTCTTTTGGGCATCGCTTTGTGGGTGACCGTGTTTCACTTGTCGGCGGGACAGAGTTTCCACCGGGGCCTCGCACTGTCGCCCGGAGCGCGCGTGGGGCGATTGATCGCGTGGGTGGCACCCTTGGGACTCGTTCTGGGGCTCCCGTTTCCAGGCCTGATCAGCCGGTTGCGGGGCCGGTGGGTCGGCCTGGCCTGGGCTTCCAACGGATTCGCCTCCGTTTGCGCTTCGCTGGCCGCCGTTCCTTTTGCCATGGCGGAGGGTTTCACCGCCGTCCTGTTTTTCGGCGTCGGAGCCTATATCGCGGCGGGCCTTTTGGTCCCACGGGAGGGGGCATATCCCTCGGCCGATTGACGAGTGGCGTCCGAGCTTCGGGACGCTTTCGGGTAGACTCTGGTCGCGAACGATCCCGGAGACGACTCATGTATCCCCGCCTATGCTGCGTCCTTTTGCTTTCTGCCTGCGTTCTGGCTCAGGATCGCCCCTGGATGCCGGTGACCACCATGATGGCGACCGGGAGCGTCGTGCTGGACGTCGCCGCGGAGACGGGAGATTTCCTTCTCGTCGTGAGCTTGTCCTCAGGGATGGGGTCGAATCCCGTGGGACTCGATCGAGGGACGCTCGGCGCGGCACGGCTCGTGCACTTTCGGCGCGTGGGGAACAAGGTGTTCCTCATTCAGAAGAACCTGAGGTACCGCGCCGACGCCGACGAAGAGGACGGGAGGATTGCGGTGGACGCCTCGTTCGCCCGGAGCGTTCTTTGGAGCGGGCCGCTGCTTCCCAATTCGACACAGGACCGTTGGCTCGTGGACGTGAGTTCCCTCCTGACGATGGATCTCGAGGGCTGGGGAAGGACGCTTTCCCGATCTTCGAAGAAGCCGTTTCGACTGGCGAGCGAGCTCTCGTTCGTCGAAATGGATGCGTGTCACGCCCTCGACCTCAACACGGAGCTGGAATCGACTCTCACGTTTCGATCCGACGATCCGGGCCGTGAGGCTGGCGTCACGACCCCCGACCCGACTCGACTGAGTCTCCGCCAGCACGTCACACTGGCGCGTTTGCCCGAACCGGGCTTCGAACGCCGCGCCTTCGATCCCCGCTGCGGCAGTTTCGCGATCTCGTATGAGGACATGACGGCGCCTCTCGGAGCACCGACGACCCGGGGATGGATTCTTCGGCATCGTCTGGAGAAGACCGTTCCGGGGCCTGCCCCCTCGAAGGTGATCAAGCCTCTGGTCTACTACGTCGACCGAGGCGCTCCGGAGCCGATTCGCTCCGCACTGATCGAAGGCGCTTCCTGGTGGGCCAAGGCCTTCGAGGAGGCGGGGTATCTGGACGCCTTCAAGGTCGAGGTCCTGCCCGAGGGGGTGGACCCCATGGATCTTCGGTACAACGTCATCCTCTGGGTGCATCGGGCGACGCGAGGGTGGTCCTACGGGTCGAGCATCGTCGATCCCCGGACGGGAGAGATCCTCAAGGCTCTCGTGCGACTGGGATCCCTGCGCGCCCGACAGGACTACACGATCGCTCTCGGGCTTTCAGGGGCCGCCGGCGAGGACGACGGGGATCTGGCTCGCGACATGGCCTTGGCGCGCATTCGACAGTTGGCGGCTCATGAAGTGGGACACACCTTGGGCTTCGCTCATAACTTCGCAGCAAGCACGGTCGAGCGGGCGTCGGTGATGGACTATCCGGCACCTCAAGTCACCTTGGGCCCGGACAGGAGTCTGGATTTCTCGGGCGCCTATGCCCGCGGCATCGGGCCATGGGACGAATTCGCCTGTCGCATGGCGTATGGCGTCCCCGGCCCCCAGGAATCGGTCGGCGCCATGCGCGAGGCGCTCGTGAGGGAGGCCCGTGAGCGAGGCATGATCTTCATCAGCGACCCCGATGCGCGCGCACCCGACACGGGACATGCCCGCGCCAGCCTTTGGGACAACGGGAGTGATCCCGTGAAGGAACTTCGACGGATGATGGACGTCCGCCGGGTTGCGCTGGCTCGATTCAGTGCCAAGCTACTGCGCAAGGGGCGTCCCCTCTCGGATCTCGAACTCCCGCTCGTGCCCCTCTATCTCCACCACCGTTATCAATTGGGCGCCACGGCGAAGTTGCTCGGCGGAGCCACCTACGAGTATGCCTTGACGGGGGGAGCCGCTGCGCCCTGGGCCTGGGTCGAGGCCAAACGCCAGAGGGCCGCGATGAAGGCCATCCTCGGCGCCTTGACCGTCAAGGCCTTGCGTTTTCCCGAGGATCTTCTCCGAGAGTTGCCTCCCCTCGCGTTGGGCTCCGGGTCATCGGCGGAACGCTTTCCTCGCCGGACGGGGAGGTTCTTCGATCCTTTGTCCGCAGCGGAGACTCTCGTCACCCACACCCTGGATCTGCTCATGGCGCCCGCACGGTTGGAGCGCATGGTGCTGCAACACGCCGAGAACGAAGAGCTCCCCGGGGCGGCCGAGCTCCTTTCCGCGCTGTCCAAGACCTGCCTCGACGCACCCGATGAGGTCCGCGAGGGGATGGATGGCCTTCTCGCCCGCATGCGTCGAGCCCTGTTCATCCGTGCCTTGATCGATCTGGACGAGAAACCCTCCCTATCGTCCGAGTTGGAACTCGTCGTCTCGGGGCGCCTCGCGGCGGCCGAGGAATCCCTTCATCGACTCTCGGAAAGCGTTCTTGCCCCCGAGGTCCGCTCCCAGGTCACGGCTCTCACGGAAGAGATTCATCGACATCGAAAAAGAACGGATACGCCTCCGCGCAAGCGCCTCACCGTTCCACCGGGTTCCCCCATCGGTGGTCGATAGACGGCTTTCGCGGGAGCTGGACGCCGCGTATCCTGCAGTCCTGTAGGATTATTCCTTCGAGGGACATCGTGCGAAGACTCCAGATCCGTTTCATATTCCTTCTCGCCTTGCTTGCCGCGCCGCTGAGCGTCGTCGCCCAGGACAAGGGAGAGACCTCGAAGGCCCCCGTCGTGCCCTGGGGAGGGATGACGCTCGACGAGCGTCCCCTGCCGAAGACAGCGGCGGAAGCGAAGGCGCTCCTTGCCAAGGCCAGGAAGGAGCGGGATCGCCTCGATGCGAAGGACCCCCTCCGGGCCCCCTTGGACCGGCAGGTGAAGGCTCTCGAAAACCTGGCGGCGACGCTCGAGGCCTTGGAGGGGCTGGAAGCCCGCAAGGAGGAACTGGCACGACAGAGGGAACGATTGGCGAAGAAGAAGGCCGCCCTCGAAAAGAAACTGAAGGGGCCGCCGGACCCCGCTCCCTTGCGGGTCACGGAGTCCATGCTGCTGGATGCTCGGAGCAAGTCCGAGGCCGCGCGCGCCGAATTGGATCGCGCCCAGGGAGCGTATCTTCGCGCGCAAACCCAGATGTCCGGATTGGGAGCCGCCATCGAGGCGTCCCAGGCGGCCGTCGACGCCGCCGCGAAATCCTTGCAAGAGGCGGAGGCCGCCTACTCCGCCAAGACGACGGCGGCGGGCGTGGATGCGGCCGAGCTGGCCGTTCTCGCCGAGGATGTCTACGCGAAGAGGCTCGACCACCATCGTCTTCAGATGGAATGGACCCTGAAGAATCGCCAACGCGATCTCACTCTGCCGGATCTCGAGGTCCAGGTGGCCGCGTTGCAAAAGGACGCCGCCGACGCGCAGGCGAAGCTGGCGGCTCGATGGGTGGCCACTCTCGAGACCGTCGACCGGAAGGTGCGTGAGGAGGCGTTGGCGCGCGCCCTCGAGAACCGGGACAAAGTCGCCGCCTGGATTCGAGAGGTGCCCGATTTCGAGCGGCCCTATTTCGAGGCCCGCGTTCGACTTCTGGATCTCGAAGCCGAGGCCGCCCGGGCCCGTTTGAAACTCGCTGATTGGACGAAGGAGACGGGTCCGGAGGGGGACGTGGGGCTCGCCCAGGCCGCTACGGAGTTCCAGGCGCAGCTCATCGAGGAACAAAAACGAGAGCCGGAGGCCTCCGTATTCCCCGAGGAAGCGGACGCGTTGCGCCGAGAGTTGGACAGAACGAAGAATGCTGAATTCGTCTTTCGAGCCGCCAGGAAGGATCTGCGGGAGCAGTTGAGCTGGGCGCGCCGCCGCCTGCACGGTGCGGGCGACGTCGACGAGGGCGTCCTGAGCGCCTTGGACGAGGCCTTCGAAACGTGGAAGAAGAGGACCGACAACGGCCGTCTGAGCCCTCGGAGGCCCCGTTGGGGCGAACCGCCTCCCGTCGATGAAGCGGCGTGGCAGAGTCTTCGCGACGAGCTTTCTCAGGTGGTGCGCCTGCGGCGTGAAAACCTCGTCAAACTTCAGGACACCCTGACGCCAGAGCTTTCCCGCCTCAGAAAACTCCAGGAGCAAGCCGAGTCCAACCGGTTGGCGATCGCCCGCCGTCTGCTTTGGAGTCGGGAAGCCAGTCACATCTCGATGGATTCCCTCGAGGAGGCCATCGACGACGCCGGGTCCGCGGTGGATGCCCTCGACGAAATCCCGGGTCGTGTCTGGAGACGATTGAAAGCCTTCGTCGTCGACCCGACCCGGCGCAACCGAGTGATCTGGGGTGGAATTGCTCTTTTGGCGCTGATCCTGGGGCTCATTCTCGTGCATCGCAAGATGCCCCAGACGATCGACTTCCTGGAGCATCAAAAAGGTCGATTGGGTTTCGGGAGTTTTCTGGCTCTCGTCCTGAGGCGCACCGACTTCAGCCTGATGATCGCCCTCGTCTTCGTGGGGCTCCCGTGGGCGCTGGGGCTCACGCGTGACGTCGTGGGAGTGATGGCTGCGCTTTTTCTGAGTCCCTTTCTCTATCGGTTGGGGCGCGTGATCCTGGATGTGCTCCTCGTCGACAGAGAAGGCGACCCTCGGTTCATTCAAGTCGATGACGACCTGGCCCGCATTCTGGAGAAATCCGGCAAGACCCTTTTGAACCTGGCCGTGGTCTTCGTGCCGGTGGGCGCACTCTTGGAAGCCGCCGGGTACGACGGAAAGAACCCCGGCTTCGTCGAACTGTGGTGGCTCGTCTACAAGGTCGTTTCTCAACTCGTGGTCCTGTTCACGGTCTTTCGGCCTGTCGTCATACGCCGGCTCATTCGAGGCGACAACGTGGTGGCCACGAGTTTCAGGAATTGGATCCTCCTGGGATATCCTCTCATCCTCGGCGCGTTTCTGTTCGTTTTCGTACTGGGAAGCCTTCGATACCGAGTGGCGGAATCCTTCTTCGCGGTTCTTTTCGCGAAGACATTGGCGGCTCTCCTCGCCGGATATGTTCTCTACCGGTTCCTCCTGCGACGATTCTTCAAGGCGAAGGACCTGAACCGGAAGCTCAACCCTGACGACTTCGAGAAGAAAGAAGCGTTTCAGGACGAGGGACGCAAGCTCTTTCTCGATCGACTTCTTCGCCTGACCCTGCGCGTCGTCGTCTTCGGCCTGGTGTTCTTCTTCCTCTATCGAGCTTGGTCGTCCCTGGGTTTCGATTGGCTACGCGTGCCGCTCTCCTCCGACGGCGAGGGTCTGACTCCCCTCGGCATTCTGAGAGCCCTCCTCGCCATCCTCGTGACGGTGGTGGTCGTGCGGACCCTGCGCCAGTACCTGACGTTTTTTGTGGCGCCGCGCATGAAGCTGGATCAGGGACTCAGCTACACGATGGTGACGCTGAGTTCCTATCTCGTCATCGCCATCGGGCTCATCATCGCCCTCAGGACACTGCGCGTCAGGGGAGAGCAGATCGCCGTCGTCATGTCGGCGCTCATGATCGGCGTCGGATTCGGCCTGCAATCCATCGTCAAGAACTTCGTCTCGGGACTCATCCTCCTGGTGGAGCGCCCCGTGCAGGTCGGGGATCGCATCGAAGTCGGTGACAAGAGCGGTGTCGTCGAGAAGATCACTCTCCGCGCGACGTCCGTGATGACGTGGGACGGCGTGGGCATCGTCATTCCGAACGAGGAGATGATCGGGAGCAAGCTGGTGAACCAGTCTCTCGGTCGTCCACGGCTGAGGGCCAGTCTGCTCTTCGGCGTTTCGTACTCGGCAGACGTGCAGCGGGTGCGAACGCTCGTCAACGAGGTCGTCTCCTCCCACGGCTTGGTCTTGAAAAGGCCGTCACCGGAGGTGTTTTTCATCGGGTTCGGGGACAACTCTTTGGACTTCCGTGTCGTGTACTGGACGGCCATCGGCACCCACCGCGGGCGCGTCGCGAGCGATCTGCGGTTCGCCATCGACGCGGGTTTTCGGCGCGAGGGGATCGAGATTCCATTCCCGCAGCGGGACTTGCACCTGAGAAGCGTGGACGACGTTGCGGCCCAGACCATGCGGGGCGCGGGCGGCCCCGAGAACGACGAGAAGGATCCGGCGGTTCGGGAGGAAGGCGTGGAATGAGTCGGGTGCTCGGCTTGGACCTCGGCGGCCTTGGTCTCAAGGCCGCCCTCGTGGATGCCGAGTCCGAGACCGTCGAGAAGACCTGGTTTCGACCCCTCGTTTCGCGAGATTTGGAAGCGGTTACGTCGCTCATCACGGAGACCTACCGCGAGGCGGGCACCCCGTCCGCCGTCGGGCTCGCCGTTCCGGGAGCCGTGAGTCGGCAGGGGAGAAAGGTCGTCCGCGCCGCCAATTTTCCCGACTGGCCCAGGCCTCTGGATTGGGGAAAGCGTCTGGAATCGACCCTCGGAACCCTCGTCTTCGTGGAGAACGACGCCGCCCTGTTCACCTACGGAAGCTGGCGTCACGGCGTGGCGGCGGGTCTGACGAGCGTCCTCGGCGTGACCCTCGGAACGGGTGTCGGCGGGGGGCTGGTGTGCGGGGGCGATCTTTGGCGAGGGCATCGAGGATTCGCTGCCGAGGTCGGTCACGTCCTCTTCGAGGCGGACGGTGTCCCGTGCGGGTGCGGGGCCAAGGGTTGTTTGGAACAGTACGCGTCCACGCTCTTTCTCCTGCGCGTGACCGCGGAGGAGGCCCCCGATGTTTTGGAAGGCGTTCCCGCGAGTTCGTCCGGACGCGTGTTGGCCGAGAAGGCCCGTGCCGGCCACTCGTTCGCGATCGAGGTCTTCCGGCGGATGGGAAGGAACCTGGGATGGGGACTGGCCGGCGTTCTCAACGTGGTCGATGTCGAAGGGATCGTGCTCGGCGGCGGCCTCGTGGGAGGGAAGGACCTCTTCGAGGAGGATTTCACCCGGGCCCTGCGCGAGCGCGCGTACGCGTTCACCGGTGAGCCGCCCAAGGTCCTATGGGCCGACGATTCCTACCAGGGCGCCGTGGGCGCCGCCTTTTACGCCTGGGATCAGAAGAACAGTTCTTCTTGAATGCCGCCCGACGCATCCTGTCCTCGGGGCGGGCGAAAGGCCTTGGTTGTCGGCTTCGGAAGCGATGCGTCGAGTCCCAGACGGCGGGCATGGATCTCGAAGAGGTGGGCCGTGAATCGAGCGCGCACCCCCTCGCCGCGAAATCTTCGACCGAAGCGGTCGTCGTTCAGGCGGCCTCCTCGCGTGTCCGCGAGGGCGCGGAGGATTTTCGCCGCGCGTTCGGGACGACGCCTCTCCAACCATTCACGAAAGAGCGCTTCGACGGCGCCGGGGAGGCGGAGAAGCATCCACGAAGCGGCCCGCGCGCCGGCCTTCGCCGCAGCCTCGAGAAGGGCCGGGATCTCCTCGTCATTGAGACCCGGGATGACGGGGGCCACGAAGACCTGGACGGGGATACCGGCTTGCGAGAGTTCACGGATCACCTGCAGTCGCTCCGACGGCGCCGAACCGCGGGGTTCGAGGTCTCGCGTCAGTGTCTTGTCCAGACTCGTGAGGGAGACGGCCACCGTGACGGCGTCGTACTTCGCGAGGTCTTGTAGGAGGTCGATGTCTCGGAGGATGAGGCGAGACTTCGTGACGACAGAAATCGCTTGGCGTGCTTCGACGAAGACTTCCAGCGAACGGCGTGTGATACCCAGCTTTCGCTCGACGGGTTGCCAGGCGTCGGTGGCTCCGGAGAGCGAAATGATTTCGCCACGCCACCGGGGAGAACGCAACTCGCGGCGGAGAACCTCCGGCGCCCCGAGTTTCGCGAAGATGCGCGTCTCGAAATCGAGCCCGGCGGAGTGTCCGAGGCGTTCGTAGTCCGACCGCGCGTAGCAGTAGATGCAGCCGTGCTCGCAACCGCGATAGGGATTGAAGGTCCACCGAAAGGGAAGGTCGGGGGAACGGATCGGATTGAGGACGGTGCGACAGTGGTCCTCGATGACTTCGGTCGCGAGCTGGAAACCGTCTGGGTGCCGGCTTGCAAGGTCTTCGAGATGAGAGGGATCCGCTTCGAGGGAGCGTCCCTCGAAGCGGTTGGCCGGATTCGACCCCGTGCCGCGTCCTCGGGGTCCGGGGGGACCCTTCATCGAAGCGTGTCCGGACGACGACTCATCGGATCAGAGGTTCTCGTTGGCGAAGTCCCAGTTGACGAGATTCCAGAAGGCCTCGATGTACTTGGGGCGCGCGTTCCGGTAGTCGATGTAGTAGGCGTGCTCCCAGACATCGCAGGTGAGGATGGGCCGGCTACCGTCGCGAATCGGGCAGCCAGCGTCGTGGGTCGACGTGACTTCGAGTTTTCCGTCGGCATTCTTGACCAACCAGGCCCAGCCGGAGCCGAAGTGGCCGCCGGCCGCCTTCGTGAAGGCGTCCTTGAAGGCGTCGAAGCTCCCGAAGCTCTCGTTGATGGCGTCCGCGATCGCGCCGGTCGGAGCCCCGCCGCCGCTGGGGGAGAGGCACTTCCAGTAGAAGGAGTGATTGAAGTACTGGGCCGCCTGATTGAAGAGACCACCATCGGCTTTTTTGATGATGTCATCGAGGGAAGCCTCTTCGAATCCGGAGCCGGGGAGCATGGCATTCAGCTTGTTGGTGTAAGCCGCGTGGTGCTTGCCGTGGTGGTAGTCCAGCGTCTCGGCGGAGATATGGGGAGAAAGTGCATCCTTGGCGTAGGGAAGTTCGGGAAGTTCGTAGCTCATGATTGATTCGTATCCTTCTGTCTTCTGGTGACTTGCGAGTATCACTCTCGACGATGCGCCGGCCGTGACAGGCCGGGGTCCGCCGCTTCCACTCGATCCTAAGATCCCCCGCGGTCGATAGGAAGAGGGGGCCGTCCGCCCTGCGAAGAGGAGAGGGATCATGTCCAGAAGCCACCCGCCCCGGGTGTCCGTCGTCATTCCGTGCAAGGACTACGGACGATTCCTGGTCGAGGCCGTGCAGAGCGTCCTCAATCAGAGCTGCTCCGATGTGGAAATCATCGTGGTCGACGACGGGAGCAAGGACGAGACCGCCGTCCGCGCGAGGGATCTTCAGCGGTCCCTTGGAGAAGAGCGCGACGGCGCTCCCTCGCTGCGATTGATCTCACAGGAATGTTCGGGGCAACCGGCCAAGGCGCGCAACCGAGGCATCGCGGCTGCGCGGGGGCGATACGTCCTGTGTCTCGATGCGGATGACAGGTTGGAGCCGGATTCCCTGGCTCCGCTCACCGCGTGCCTCGACCAGAACCCCGAGATCGGCATCGCCTACGGCGACCAGAGGAACTTCGGTGACCGCGAGGGATTCGAAGCGCATCCGGAATATGATGGGCGCCGCCTGACCCTGTTCAACTTCATCCCACCCGCGTCTGTTTTCCGGCGGACTCTTTGGGAAGCGGTCGGAGGGTTTCGGACGAACGTCATCGGCTACGAGGACTGGGACTTCTGGGTGGCGGCTCTCGCCTCGGGTTTCAGGGGCAAACACATCCCCGGCGTCGTGTGGAACTATCGCCACCACGGCGGCGGGCTCTATGCGCGACAGGTCTCCCGCGACCGCGAGCTCAAGGCTCAGGTCGTTCTGAACAACGCATCCCTCTATGGACCGTTGCAGGTGCGATGGGCGAATGCCGTGGCGGCGGGTGAGCCGTGGGCCATGGATTTGACCTGTCCCCTTGGAGTCGTCCCCCAGTTCCAAGGGGACGAGTTGCCGGCCCTTCCAGAGACGGTGGGCTGCGTCGACGTCGTTGATTCGCCTCCCGCCCGCGGGCGGCGAATTCTCTTCACGATGTACGGATGGGAGGAGGAGGGGGGAGGCACGATCCTTCCTCGCGGTATCGCCAAGGCCCTCCAACGTCGAGGCTATTCCCTCGGTGTGATCGTCACGTCGGCCAAGCCGAAGGAAGGAAGTCCTCCGTACCATATCACCGAGCGGGAGGACGAAGGGGTTCGCGTCTTCGAGGTCCACAACCGACCCGCGATCTTCGCGGACCCCACACGCCCTGGATTGGAATGTGATGATCCCCGCATGAGGTCCGTGGTCAAGCACCTCGTTCAGGGTTTCGCGCCGGATCTGGTCCACGTCCACAGCATGCTGAGCTTTTCCCTGGGGTTTCTGGAGGATCTTCGTGATCAGGGGATTCCCGTCATCTACACCTCCCACAACTACTGGCCCGTGTGCCCGCGCATGTACCTGTTCCAGGAAGATCTGACTCTTTGTTCCGGACCGGCCGAGAGCGGAGTGAACTGTGCGGTCTGTACGGGAGCCACGTCCGCGGCCGAGGACTTCTCGCGGCGACTCCAAACGAGTCGCGAGGTATTCCGAACCGCCGTGACGGAGCACATCGCCGTGTCCCATCGGGTTCGAGATCTCTTCATTCGAGCGGGACACGACCCCGCCAATATCTCGGTGCTGCAACAGCAGCCCGAGGGCGTCGATGTGCTCTGGAAGGAGACCGGCTCTCGTCGCCTGCCCTCGGCCGCGATGAATCGTCCGCTCGAAATCGCGTTCATCGGAAGTCTCCTTCCCCAGAAGGGGGTCCACATTCTCGTCAAGGCGCTGCAGGCGCTGCCGCCGGGGGCCGTGACGGCGAGCATCCACGGGAGCGGACCCGAGCCCTACGTGCGGGCTCTCAGGGAGTTGGACTCGACGGGTTGCTGTCGATTCCTCGGTCGCTTCGAGACGATAGATCTCCCGCATCTTCTGGCCGACGCCGATATCCTCGCCGTACCTTCCATCTGGGAGGATTGCGCCCCCCTCGTCGTGGCCGAAGGCTTGGCGGCGCGACTGCCCATCCTCGGCAGCCGCATCGGAGGCATTCCGGACTTCGTGGAGGACGGTGTCACCGGCCTTCTCGCCGCACCGGGTGACGTCCCGGCTTGGACGGAGGCGCTGCACCGCTTCGTGCGCGAACCGCAGCTGTTGCCGCGGATGCAGGAAGCCATCGATCCCCCCCGGGGATTCGACGCCTACCTGGACGCCCTGACCGAACGGTACGAGGCCGCCCTCGGGACAGTGCCTGCTTGCACCGCCCACTCGGGACCCGCGACGGCCTTGGTCCCCGAAGACTTTCTCCGCGACCCAGTGAAATCCCCGTCCGTCATCTGGGAGGGCTCCCAGTTCGTTCAACACTCCCTGGCCATCATCAATCGCGAGATCTGTTCGCGTCTGCTCGAGCGTGGTGTCGATCTGGGCGTCGCGCTCTACGAACCTCACAAGTTCGGCCCCGCGGGCAACCCCCGGTGGGAAAAGCTGTCCAAGAGATTCGGCAAGCGTCCCGACGGGCCGGTGGACGTTCATGTGCGCCATCAATGGCCGCCCCGTTTCGACCCCCCCGCCGAAGGAGCGTGGGTCATGATTCAACCCTGGGAGTTCGGGAGCATCCCAAAGGACTGGGTGCGCCCTTTCCGCGACGAGGTGGACGAGATCTGGGTGCCTTCGACCTACGTGCGCGATGTTTACGCCGACGGTGGTGTCCCGGTGGAGAAGATCGTCGTGATCCCCAATGGATTTGATCCGAAAGTCTTCCATCCCGGCGTTCGCCCCATGGACCTTCCCACCTCGAAGACATTCCGATTCCTTTTCGTGGGCGGAACGATCGCGCGGAAGGGGATCCATGGGTTGCTGTCGGCCTACCTGGAGTCGTTCACGGAAGCGGATGACGTCGTGCTCGTGATCAAGGATCTGGGGAGCCGGGGATGCTACCGCGGCGCCACGGCCGGCGATCTCATCCGCCGCGTTGCGAGTCTCCCCGGAGCGCCCGAGATCCTGCACATCGACGACGAGCTGGACCACGAGGCTCTGGCCTCCCTCTACGCCGCGGCCGACGTCCTGGTTCATCCCTATCTCGGAGAGGGATTCGGGATGCCCATCCTCGAGGCGATGGCCATGGGCAAGCCGGTCGTCGTGACCGGAATGGGGGCCGCTCTCGACTTCGTGGACGAGTCCGTCGGCTATCTCATTCCCGCGGAGAAGCAGACTTTCGATACCTTGAAGGTCGGTGATCTCGAATGCGTGGCCGCCCCCTGGCTGGCGTCCCCGGATCCGAGGGCACTCGGACGCATCATGCTCGAATTGGCGAAGCGACCCGCGGACGCCGCGCGTCGGGGAGAGCGGGGCGCGGAGCGCGCCCTGCGAGACTACACCTGGGATCGTGTGTCCGACCGGGTTGCGGAACGGTTGAGGGTGCTGAGTGGAGCCCGGCGCATGCGTGTCGGCGTGTGACGCCGTCAGCCGTTCAGGTCGGTGACGGTGAGGATCAGCCGGCGTCGGTGGGAGCCGACACGGTGCTCGTAGAGGTAGAGCCCCTGCCACGTTCCCAGCAGCAGCCGGCCGTGCTCGACCGGGACGGTCAAGCTGGACGACGTGAGGATCGTACGGACGTGGGCCGGCATGTCGTCCGGCCCCTCGGCCATGTGCTTGAAGAGAGGGGAGCCGTCGGGGACGGTGTCCTTGAAGAATCTCTCCAGGTCGTCGCGGACGACTCCGTCGGCGTTCTCGCAGAGAATCAGGGACGCGCTCGTGTGGAGACAGAACACGTGGCAGAGCCCCGTCTCGATGCCTGAATGGCCGACCACCCTCTGGACCTGCTGAGTGAGATCGGTGGTGCCCCGTCCGTCGGTGTCGACGACGATGCGGCTGCGGTGACCTTTCACGGGCTTCTCTCCTCTCGCATGGCGGCGAGTCGGGACGGCGGTTCGCGTCACGACTCTCCGATCAGTTCCTTCACGATCCTGGGGACCCAGTTCGTCGCCTGGCCGCGGCACGCGAACCCACGAGGGCTCCGTTGCGCCGCTTCACCGAACACGTTGTCGCAGGGATTGACGTCGATGACGGTTGCGCCCACACGCATCGCCTTGTCGAGCAACAGCATCGGAAGCGTCGTGGCGCCCGTCGTACCGATGACGAGAAACAGATCCGCGGAAGACGTCGTGCGAAGAGCCGAGTCGTAGAAGAAGTGCTCCTCGTCGTAGCATTCGTCGAAGAGGAGGACGTGGGGGCGAGTCCAGGCCTCGCAACGGGGGCACCGCAGCCGCGCGATGATCTCCTTCGAGAGTGGCTGGGCCTCATCCTTGACCTCGAGACCGTCGGGGAGAGGATGCAGCCCCAATCCGCACTCTTTGGAACACCGCACCAACTCGATGCGGCCGTGGATCTCGTAGAGGATCTCATCGGCCGTGCCGGCGCGACGATGCAGTCCGTCCACGTTCTGGGTGATGAGATGGAATGGCCCGGGGTGGCGTTTCTCGAGTTGGACGAGCGCGACGTGCGCCGCGTTCGGACGTGCGTCGCGGCAGATTCCCAATCGAAGAAGATACCAGCGCCAGAAGATCTCGGGTTCCTCCTCGAAGAAACGCCGCGTGGCGAGTTCTTCGGGCCGATAAACCCGCGATCCGGGGGTCCAATATCCCTCGGGTCCCCGGAAGGTCGGGATTCCCGACTCGGCGGAAACCCCCGCTCCCGTCAAGACGACGATGGATGCGTCATCGCGTCCAAATTCTCGCACCGCTTGAATGTCGCTGGGTCCCATGACGGCCTCCGACAGGGTCGCGTCTTCTCAAGGGCTCGTGCTCCTGGCAACATGGTGACGCAATTCGCATGTGTTGACGAGGAGGCGAGGGGTGAAGTCACGGCGTTTCATGCTCATCATTCTTCTTGTCGGGGTCACGGTGGGTTGCAGGTCGGAACCGTCCGCCGAGGCGGCAAGAGCCGACGCACGCGAGGCGACGGGCGTCGTCTACATCGCGGGTGAGGCCCGCCCCATCGCCATTCCCGTGGTCACGTTTCGAGACCGTGAAGGCTTCGACGCCTATCTCGAGCGATGTGCGTTCGACGACGGGCTCCTTCCCGGGCGTCCTGCGCCGGGGTGCGAAACCGCCAGGCGTTATCGGCCTCGCCCCTCCCAAATCGACGGATGGAATCCGATGAGTCTCAGGGAGGAAGTGAGCCAGTTCGTGATCCACTACGACGTCTGCGTCACGTCCCATCGCTGTTTCGAGGTGCTTCAGGATCTGCGTGGACTTTCGGTCCATTTCATGCTCGACGTCGACGGGACGCTCTACCAGAGCCTGGATCTCGCCGAACGGGCTCGCCACGCCGGCGTGGCCAATGATCACTCGGTGGGCATCGAAATCGCTCACGCGGGCGCCTACCCGCCGGGCAAGAACGGGTGGCGAAAACGATACCGACGTGACGCGACGGGCCGACGCTGGCTGTCGATCGAAGAGGAATTGTTCCCGCCCCCCGATGGCCCCTTTCTGGTCGCGGGGCCCGACGACGGGACGGGAGTCATCAACGGACGACGCTTGGTCCAGGCGGAGTTCACCGAAGCCCAATATCGCACTCTGGAAGTCCTCACCGACTTCCTGTGTCGAGAGTTTCCCCGACTGCGGCGAGACGTGCCCCGCGACGCCACGGGAGAGGTACTGGCGCACACCATGAGCAAGGAAGAGTTGGCCGGCTATCGGGGTATTCTCGGCCATTTTCACATTTCCCGGGGAAAATCCGACCCCGGTCCCGCCTTCCGGTGGAGTCGGCTTCTTCGACGCGGGCCCCCCTGAGCGCGCCGCTGCGCCGCGTCGGATCGTGCCCCCGTGAACGATTTCGTCCCCCCTATCTCCTAAAAACTTAGGAGTTTGACGGAGTGTCCCCGTATCCCGGGCGTTCCGCGACTGTCCCGCTCATGGAGGAACCCGCGATGCCGCATCTCATCGGAGGCGTTCGAAGCGCGCTTTCCAGTCTCCTCGTCCCGTGTCTGCTTGCATCTGTCCTGGTGGCCCAAGAGAAGCCCCAGGAGGCCTACGCCCTCGCCGCGGGGCTCTATGACCGGGGTCTTCACGACAGGGCGGCGGTTCGATTCCGTGCGTTCTTGGCTCGCAACCCCAAACATGCCCTCGCTCCCCGCGCCCGATTCTTCTTGGGGGCGTCGCTGCTCCGCACGGGCGATGAGGCGGGCGCCCTCACGGCGTTTGAAGCTTACCTGGCGGATCGGGACGAGACGTATTCCAAGGAGGCCCTCTATCGGGTGGGAGAGCTGCGACGTCGTCGGGGGGAGGCCGTCCGCGCCCTCGAGGCTCTCGATCCTCTCCTGGCGAAGGGTGGTCTCGGGGATCTCGAGGGCCCGGTTCTTCTCGCCCATGCCCTGGCCTCGGAGGCCGCGGAGCGGACGAAGCTGGCGAGAAAGAGTGCCTCCCGACTCCTCGCGATGAAAAACATCCCGCGCCGACTCGAGGAACAGGCCAGCTTTCTCCTCGCGCGACTGGAGTTCCGCGCGAAGCGATTCAAGCAGGCGGTCAAGCTGTTGGCGTCGGCCGGAAGGAGCCTTGAAGCCAGGTATCTTCTGGCTCGCTCCGCGAGCGCTCTCGGAGATGACGAACAAGCGGCCTCGATTCTCGAATCTTTGTCCGGTAAGAGCGAGGACAAGGTCTTCGAGAACGAGGTGCGCTTTTCTCTGGCGTTCTCGCTCCACCGACTGGGTCGCTACGGTGAGGCCTCGAAGGTCCTGACTTCCCTTCTTGCCCGCTCGATTCCCGAGGATTGGAGGCGCGACGTGGTCTTCGCTCGCGGCGAGGCTGAATTCGCGGCGAAGAGGTTCGAGCAGGCGACGCGCGACTACGCGGAGCTCGCGAAGGAGTCCAAGGCATCCCACGGCGTCGAGGCCCTCTACAAGCTGGGGTGGTGTCTCTACGAAGTGGGGGACCGGGACGCTGCGCTCAGGTGTTTCGAGAAGGTCTTGGCGGTGGAAGGCGACACGAAATGGGCCCCCGAGGCGGCCTACCTGAAGGCGCTCATTCTCGACGACAGGGCCGAGGATGCGGCCGGCCGTCGGGCGGCCTTGAAGGCTTGGGAGGTCGCCGGGCGCCGGGCCACGAGGCCGGACGCGCGCGCGCGAGCCGTTCTGAGGAGCGCCTGGCTGGCTCGCGATCTCGGTCGGCACGACGAGTCGTTGGAAAAGGTCGCCTCCTTGACCCAAGGGGATCTCCCCCCAGACCTGCGCTCGGACGCTCTTTACCTGATGGGACTGGAGGCCCTGCAGGAGGGCCGTCCCAAGCAGGCGATCGAGGCGCTCCGCAAGCTCGTGACCGAGGGTGGGTCCCATCGCGACGATGCTTTGCTCCCTCTCGCGATGGCCTATGAACGAAGTCGGCAGCCCGCTCGAGCCAAGAAACCCCTCGAGGCGTTCCTTCGAGCCACCCCCCGAGGGCCGGCGAGAATCCAGGCCCTCTACGAGTTGGGTTTCGTCTGCTCGGATTTGAAGGATGTCGCCGGGGCCGTGAAGGCGTTCGCGGCTCTGGTCGAAGAAGCCCCCGACGATGCCTTGGCCGCGGAAGCGTTATTCCGGCTGGGTGAGCTCCACTATGAGAAGGGCGACTTCGCGGCTGCGAGGCGTTTCTACTCACGCCTCGCGCAGCGAGAGGATTGCGGAGAACTTCGCGACAAGTGCCTCTACAAGTTGGGGTGGTCGCTGCGACGCCTCGAGAAGCCGGCCGCGGCGGCGAAGGCCTTCGAGGCGGTCTCCCGCCTCGGGGATTCTTCCTTGGCCGCGGAGGCCGGCTATCTTGCGGGAGACGCCTGGATCGCCGCGGGGAAGCCGGCCCGGGCACGGACCTGCTTTCACGCCGCCGCCGCCGACGCGAAGGGGCCCTACCGAAAGGAAGCTCTCCTGAGGGAGGTCGTGGCTGCCGCGCAATCAGGAGATTCGGAGGCCGTCACCAAGCTCGCGCCTCGCGCCTTGGCGGTGCGCGACGAGGGCTTGTTCGCGGTCGAAGCCCGATCGGCATGGGGCGACGCCCTCATGAATGAGGAACAGTGGCCGCAGGCGCGGCGCGCTTATCGAGGTCTCCTCGACCGACCGGCCGGGGCGTTGGCGGCGCGGGCGCAGTACCGCATCGGTCTTTGTTTTCAGGCCGAGGAAAAGAGCGAAGAGGCTCTCGATGCGTGGCTGAAAGTGGGAATTCTCTACGAGAATCCCGAGTGGGCGACCCGCGGTTTCCTGGCGGCCGCCGATCTTCTCACGGAGCGAGGCGAGAGAGCCAAGGCCGCGAAGCTGTTGAGCGAGGCGGCGTCCAGGGCTCCCGATCCGGAGTTGAAGGCTGCCGTCCGCAACCGCTTGAGGAAGCTCGCCAAGCAGAAGAAGGAGACGAAACGATGAACGCGATTTCGAACCGTATGGCCGCACCCTTGGTCTTCCTGGCCGCTCCGGAAACGGAGCCTCTTCTCGGCGGCGGACTCGCCGACATCTTCGAGAAGGGCGGGGTGGTGATGTACATCATCGTGGGCCTGTCGGTCGTCGGATTGGCTTTTGCCTTCGAGCGGCTGGTGGCTTTGAGACGAGGTGTCCTCGTTCCGAGGTCATGGATCGGCGGTTTGCACGAGGCCGTGAAGTCGGGAGATTCAGCGAAGGTGCAGCAACTCCTGGATGAGGAGAAGGGGCCTCTTGCGAGGATCCTCGCGGCGGGTTTCGCGGTGCGAGACACGGGACGCCGAGAGATGGAACGGGTCATGGAGGCGGTCGGGACCCACGAGTTGTCACGCGTGAAGCGGCCCATCGGCCCTTTGGCCGTTCTTGCCACCGTCGAACCCCTCTTGGGCCTATTGGGGACGATTCTCGGGATGATCAGCACGTTCAATCTGCTCCAATCCACGTCCGCGGCTGATCGCGTGGCGACCCTTGCGCCCGGGATCGGCCAAGCCCTGTACACGACGGCCGCGGGATTGTGCGTAGCCATCCCCTTCGTCCTCCTGCATCACTACTTGACGGGTAAGGCCCACCGGATCGCCGAGGACTGGAGTCTCGTGGGGACGGAGTTCGTGGCCGATTGGCACGTCGAAGGCTCGATGGGCGAGCGTGCGGCATGAGGATCTCCACCGAGCCCTCGGGCGAGTCTGCCCCGCTGGTCAACCTGACTCCCCTCATCGACGTCGTGTTTCTCCTCCTCATCTTCTTCATGGTGACGGCCCAGTTCCAAGAGGACGAGAGAGATCTCTCCGTGGATCTCCCCGGCGCCGAGAACGGCGACCCGATCAAGGACCTGCCGGAGATCCTCTTCGTCAATGTGAGACAAGATGGTTCATTGACGGTGGGCGACCGCAGCTTGGACACGAGCGAACTGCGCAATCTCCTCGCTCGAGCCAAACGCAAGAACGCCAATCAGAAAGTCGTGGTCCGCGCGGACGCAGACGTGGCTCTCAGACACCCCGTTGAAGTCTTCGACGTCTGTATGGGCTTGAGAATCCCTTTCTCGATGGCGACCCATGATTCCGGAAGGGAACGATGACTCGACGGAGGAGAATCTGGCGAAAGCGGCTGGGCGTGGCGACCCTGGGATTGGGCATCCTCCTTGGAATCCTCTGGGGGGCGGGCGACCGCATGTTCCAACGTCGTCGCATCACGGACGGAGAGCGCTTGAGAAAACCCGAGACCTGGTCGGGCGCCATGCGCTATGTGTGGGACGAGGCCGATGACGTCTTCGAATCTCTGGAAGGTGTGGAGGACCGGGGTGCCGAGACGGCCCGCGACGGCGCCCTCGTTTTCGCAAGACGACGGTCTCCAGGGAATTGGACGCTGTGGTGGTGTCCTCCGGGCGAGAGTGAACCCAGACCCGCCTTTGAACTCGAGGTTGGGGGCAACGATGTCGATCCGACGTGGTCGGCTGATGGTCGTCGCGTGGTTTTCGCGAGTGACCGAGACGGGGGGCGCGGCGGATACGATCTGTGGATCGCGGATCGCACCGAGGACGGTCTCTCCCGACCTCGTCCCATTCCCGGCCCGGTCAACGGGCCGTTCGATGAGCGTCATCCGGCCCTTCATCCTCTGACGGGCGCGCTTGTGTTCAGCAGCAACCGTCGATCGGAAGACGGACAGAGGTTTTCCCTCTATGCATCGCCCGTCGTCGGTGCCGGGTTCGGTCCCCCTGCTCCCTTCGAAGCTCTTGTCGGGTGGGACGGTGACGCCCTCGCTGCGAGCTTCTCTCCGGATGGGCGTTTGCTGTATTTCGCGAGTGATGCTTCCGGCGGCCGCGGTGGTTACGATCTTTATCGCTGGATTCGGGGACCGGAGGGACTCTCCAGAGTGGAGCCTCTGACTTCTCTGAACGGTCGGAAGGACGAGATGGACCCCTCGGTGAGCCCGGATGGCCGCCGGCTCCTTTTCGTGCGTTGTCCCGAGGAAACCCCAGGCCTGAACGGTCGTCTTCACACCGCGGTCATCCGCGAGGTCTTCCAGATGTCCGAAGCACCGGGCCTTTGGTGGAAAAGCCTCATCTATGCCTTGGCGGCTTTGACCGTCGTGCTTATGTGCATGTTCCTGCTGCTCCGCTGGGAACGATTGCATCCCTTCATCAAGTTTCTTCTGCTGTCCCTCGTGGCGCATCTTTTGTTTCTGCTGTTTGCGCCTCGTCCCGAGGAAGAGGTGATCGATGGGGGGGAAGGGGTCTCATCGCGCTACTCGTTCTCGGTGACCCGGGAGGAGTCGGAAGGCCCGAATGCTCCCGTGGGCCGCCGGGCGGACCACATGCCGCCCACGGCCCGACGGGAGGACGACGGGCGGTGGCAGCCGGAGGCGACGACGCGAGATGGGGCCTCTCCGCCCCGCCCAGCCCTGGCGGCCTGGTCGGTGCCCGCACCGCCGCACTCCACGGCCAAGCCGAGTCGTCTCGGACGCGATGAGCCGCTCGTTTCGAGGGAGAGGGCGTCCGTTGCCGGCGCCCCGAGGAGGGATCGGGAAGCCACGGCGGCTCGGCCCAGCCCGAGGGCGCTTGACGTGGCCGCACGGCGAACAGCCGCACGATCGGAAAGCATCCCGTCCCACCGAGGGCGTCCATCGATGGCCTCCCGACCGAGTCGACCGGACGCGGCAGGGGTCAGGCCGCAAATTCAGTCGGCGCTGGGAAGAGCGGCGATCCGTCATTCGAGTACGGACGCGGCCGAGGCCCGTTGGAACGCTCTTTCGGCCCGGAATCCCGCCGACCCCGGGGCAGCACGGCCGGATCGCCCGGCTCCGTCGGAAAGACTCCTGACCGCTCGCCGTGTCGGGACCGGAGCCGTAGGGGATCGCGACCTCCCTGAGAGCCCCCCCGGTGCCGCGTCGGGCCATCGGGCCCCCGCGCCGGGATGGCCGAGAGCGGAGGGGGTAGCCCCCGGACGGGCGTTGGTCGCCGTTCGCGGAGGCTCGGTCGTGGACGCGACGCCGCGCCGTTTCACGGAGGGGCTCGAAGGGTTGTCCGCGAATCCATCGGGCGACGTTGCCGAGGGATCGGTGACCGCGACTCTCCCCTCGAAGCCGTCTTTTGCTCCCCGACGCTTCGAGGCCCGCCGGGGGGGCTCGAGTGAAACGGCGGGAGCGAGTTTCGGTCGAGTTCGCCTCGAGGCCATGCCGGAAGCCTCCGCCCCGTCGGCCACGGGATTCGCCACACGTGGTGTGCCGACGCCCCGCCCGAGCAGAAGCGGGGGAGACCTTGCGTCAGGTCTTCCGGCCGCGGTGCCGGGGGGGCGCCGCGCACACATGGCGGGACCGACGTCGCGGGACCCCGTCAGCCGCGGACCGACGTCGGTTCGTGTTCCCAGGAGTGCCGGCTTCGATCGTCTGCCCGGCGTCTCGAGTGCCGTCGGGTCATCGGGACCCGGCCTGCCGGCCGTCCTCGGGCAACGTCCCCATGACCTGAAGGCTCTCGCCCCAAGGAAGCGCGAGGTCGAACGGCCCTGGCCGGAGATCTACGCCGGACGTCGGGGTGAGGCGAAGCAACGCGCCCTGGAAGAGGGGGGGGGCTCCGAGGCGACGGAGGCGTCCGTTCTTGCAGGGCTGCGCTACCTTGCTTCCAAGCAGCGCTCGAACGGCGCGTGGGGGGACGGCCGGCTTCACGACAAATACGGCGATCGCCGGGCCGGAAAGACCGGATTGGCACTTCTGGCGTTCCTGGGGGCCGGGCACGACGGAAAGCGGGAAGGTGAATTCAAGGACACCGTGTCCCGTGGCCTCGACTTTCTGCTCGGGGAACAACGTTCTCGGGGGCATGTGGGGGGCGGATCGTCCTACAGTCACGGCATCGCGACCTATGCGCTGGCCGAGGCCTGGATCCTCACACGGGATGCGAGGTTGCGTCGTCCCTTGGGGAGGGCGGTTCGCCGGATCATCCGGGCCCAACATCGCGGTGGTGGCCGCCTGGATGGCGGTTGGGGCTACTTCTATGCGGATGAGGCACGGAGCTTTGATTCTTATCCTCGGCTTTCCGTGTCGGCGTGGCAGATCATGGCCTTGGCCTCCGCGGAATTGGGTGGGATCGGCGGAGTGCGACCCGCTCTCGATCGGGCAACCAGGTTTCTGGAGGCGGCTTGGGACCCGGGTTTGAATGCGTTCCGCTACAACCATGATCCGAAGTGGTTGCGATCGGGATATCCCACTCTTCCCGGTTCCTCTGCGGCCGCGGTCTTCGCGTTGGGATTGCTCGACCCGACACGCGACGACGCACTGATGGCTGCCGGCTTGCGCCACATCCTACAAAGACCGCCTCGGTTCCGGTGGAGGACGCCTCCGTCGCGGGATTTCGTCGCAAAGGCGAAGGGGAACCTGTATTTCCACTATTACGCGGCCTTGGCCCTGCATCGCAGCGGTGGCCGAGCGTGGCGGCGATGGAACGAAGAACTGAAGCGGCTGCTGACCAAGAATCAGTCCTCGGACGGCTCGTGGAGGCCCATTTCGCCCTATGCGGAATATGCCGGCGACCGCAATGGGGATCGGATCTACACCACCTCCCTCGCCGTTTTGACCCTGGAGGTCTACTATCGGTATCTGACGCCACTGCTCTCACGGGATACACAGAGCAACGCCGTGCGAACGGAGACGTTCGTGGTGATCCGGGAGGTGCGGCCCGGTTCGACCGCGGAACAGGCGGGATTGACGGCGGGCGACGTGATCCTCGAAGTGGATGGGACGACCGTTGAGAAACCGGCCGATCTCTTGCGGTTGCTTCGAGGGGCGTCCGGAAAAGCCGAGGCGACCGAGCTACTCCTTCGAAGGGAAGGGCGGCTCAGTCGCCTCCGGTTTCAGGGGCCGATTGGTGGAATAGGCGTCAGTTCCGAATCCTCAACTCATGAGCGTCGGTGAGGGCGATGATGCCGTTCGTGGCGGTCGGGGTGAGCGAGGCGCCCTGCAGCATGACGCTGAGGGTAATTGTGGCTGGCGGGATCTGGAACGTGAAGCTCTCTCCCCCCGGAGCCAAACCGGCTGTTTGCAACACAATGGCTCCGAAGCCGAAATCGTTCAGGTAGAGATTTGGAAACGGTTGAAGCGGTGGGAAGGCGGGCAGGAATGCCTGTGCGCCGATTCCCGACAAGACGCCGTCAAACGTACCGTTGGGTGACAGCAGCTCGACCGTGACCATGTCCAGTTCATGGACCTCCTTGATCGTGTCCTGGCTCGATGGAGTGGCTCCGTTCACACCGCTGGAAAGGATGAGGTCTTCGTTCGTTCCCGGATACACGGGAACGGGAGTGGTGTTGCGCAGGACACTGATGTCGTTGCTCGTGAGATTCGCCACAACGAGGTCGTCGTCGAAGTCGTTGTCGAGGTCGGCCACGAGGACGCTGATGGGATTGAGACCCAGGTAGATGTTTTGGGGAGCGCTGAATCCTCCGACCCCGTCGTTATTCATGAGCGAGATGTTCAACCCGTCGAAATTGACGGCGACGATGTCGTAACCCAGACCGTGATCATGGTCGAGGACCTTGGCTCCCACGGGAGCGTCGCTGGCCATGATGCTGACGGGAGGGACAAAGCTGATCTGTGAGCCGCTCGAGTTGAAGAGGACCGTGACATCGTCGCTGGCCGGGTTGGCCGTGACGACGTCGAGTTTGTGGTCATGATCGAGATCGACGATCTCGACGCTCACCGGGAAAAGGCCGGTCGCGAACGTACCGGCGGGGACGAGTGCCGTGCCGCTGTTCTGAAGGACGAGAACCACATTCTGCCCCCCCAAAGACACGACGGCATCACGGTCGCCGTCATTGTCGAGATCGCCAAAAGCAATTGCGGTGGGAAGAATCCCGATGAAGCTGGACCCGAGAACGGTGAAGCTTCCAGTGCCGTCGTTCTCGATGGCCGTGAGCTGATTCGTGAGGTTGTTCAAGACCATGATGTCGATGTCGCCGTCGGAGTCGAAGTCCTCTGCGACGAGATTGACCGGGTCGAGCCCTGCGGGAATGATGACAGGGGACGCGAAGACGGCGCCGCCCATGTTTTCGATGTAGATCACGGAGTTGGCCCCGCGGCATATGGCGGCGATATCATCGTCGCCATCCCCATCGAAGTCGGCGGCCGTCAGAGCGCCGGGATTGAGGGGAGTCGGAATGACTTGGCCCAAGGAGAATCCCATGGAACCGTCGTTGTGGAGCAGCACGATGGCGTTGTCGAAAACATGGCTCACCGCCAGATCGACGGTGCCGTCCGCATCGAAGTCACTGGCGGCAAGACCGGTCGGGCCGTTCCCGACCGGGAGAAGCCCAGCGCTTTCAAATCGCAGTTGTTGACCGAACGCGACGGTGGGGAGGCACAAACACAACAGCAGCAGAATGACTCCGCTGCCGAGCCCGTCGCCGGATTGAATCATGTGGGGTTTGTTCATGGTTTTTTCACCTCATACGGCAGTCGGGGTTCTTCCTTTGTCGGCGGCCTGCTCTCTTCAGAGAACCGACAAGAACCCTCGCTCAGTCCTGAAATAGCCGAAACTGGAGTCACCTTACCTGCCAGATCGTGAATGGTGAAGAAAAAATGAGTTTGGCCGCCGAGCGATCCCGCGCGGGGGAGTGGGAACCATCCGGTCGGCGGGGCACGGTGATGACTCTGTCCGGGTGATGTTTCAGTCCAGCGTCGTAAAGTCCACATCCAGCTGGATATCCGGGTGAAGACTCATGTGGACGGGACAGGTTTCCGCAGACTTTCTCAGACCATTTATTTGGCGGGGGGCGAGTCCGCTGGGGAGACGAATGCTCAGGAGCAGCTTGCTCACGCGACGGGGAGGGTCTTCACTCATGACCTTGTCGACATGGGCCTCGAGGCCCGTGATGTCGAATCCATGCCGCTTCGCATAGATCCCCATGATGGTGAGCATGCATGTGAGGAGGGAGGTGGCGAGGAGATCGGTGGGAGAAAAGGCCGCCCCCCGGCCCTCGTTGTCCTTGGGGGCATCGGTGGCAAGGATTGCGCCGCTTGGCTCGTGGGTCGCGGCGCATCGAAGATCTCCCTCGTATCGAACCCTGATTCGAACCATGACGCAACCTCCAGCTTCATTCTGCCGAGAATTCAAGAGGATGTCGAGTTGACTTCGATGTTCGCCCACTTCCCGGACGGGGAGATTCATATACGATGCCAACGGAGGGGCGATTCCGAGGACAAGCCCCCGCCGTCGCGAATTGGGGGAGGACAGGGTCGTGAGAATTCGCCTGCTGCCATCGGACTCAGGATCGGACGACAGCCTCCATTTTCTCACGACGTTTCTGATCGACGATGTCCTCGCCGTCGACGCCGGCAGCTTGGGATTTGCTGGACTCGACATTCAACAGCGTGTCGAGGAGATTTTCCTCACTCACAGTCACATGGATCATCTGGCGACGCTTCCGATCCACTGTGAGAACAGACTCGTCGAGGGACGGCCTTCGGGACTCGTCGTGCGCGGCCACGCCCACGTCGTCGACGTACTCGAGCGAAATCTCTTCAATGATCTTCTTTGGCCCGATTTCAGCCGCATCCACTACGCGGGCGAGCCTTTGATCAATTGGCGTGTCCTCGAGAATGAGGAGCCTGTCGACGTTCTTGACATGACGGTGACGCCGGTGCTTGTCAATCATGCCATTCCCACGTTCGGATTCATCATCGACTCGCCGGATGGACGCGTGGTTATCAGCGGTGATACGGGTCCGACCGAGAGAATCTGGGAGCTGGTCGGAAGGGGGCGGGCACCCGACATCGTTTTTATCGAGTGTTCCTTTCCGAACCGATTGGAGGGACTGGCCAGAGAAAGCGGTCACCAGACCCCCTCGCTGCTGGATGAGGAACTCCGCAAGGTCCCTGCCGCATCGGAGATTGTCGCGTATCATCTCAAGCCGGCTTATCATCACGAGATCGCGAACGAACTCGCCGGGTTGAACCGCGGGTCCTTGAGCGTGGCGAACTCGAAAGAGGAGAAGTGGATTCCATGTCGGAAGACCTGACTGGTTACGTGATCAACTTCCAGCTGGATGGCAAGGACCACTCGCATCGCGTCTCCAAGGAACGCACCATTCTCGGCCGCTCCCCGACCTGCGATATCGTCGTCAAGCAGGAGAAGGTTTCGCGCAGACACATCGAGATCTCACGCGTCGGTGACGGATGGGTCGTCAAAGACTTGAAAAGCGCTAATGGAACACAACTCAATGGAATCGAGCTCGTCGACGAGAGTGCTCTGAATCACGGCGATAGAATTCGCATCGGCGATGTCGACATCGAATTCAGGACGGTCGCCCAAAATCGGACCCAAATGCACAGGGTCGTCCTCGAGGGAGCCGAACCCGAGCGTCACAACAAGACCGCCGTTTTCGACCTCGCTTCTCTCAACGAGATCTCCCAGCTCGGAAGTACGAAGTCCGCCGCGTCCGTGGAGGGTGCGGCGTGGGCCATCGGCCTGTTCAATCAAGCGACGGAGGCCTTGTTGTCCAGTCGAGTCCTCGACGAGGTCCTCGATCGCGTCATGGACATCGTTTTCGAGCATCTTCCCGTGCAACGGGGTGTCATCGCCCTCTATGATCCGGAATCCGGTCTGCAGCCTCGCGTCTCCCGTTCGGCCGACGGCGGCCGGAACCAGACGATTCGTATCAGCGAGAGTGTGGCGATGGAGGCGATCCGCAAGGAACAGTCGATTCTCGTGGGCGATCCCGCCATGGATGACAAATTCTCGAATGAGGAAAGCATCCTCGCGATGAAGATCACCTCGGCGATGTGCTCCCCCATGTGGCATGATGGCGCGATAGCCGGGATCATCTACGTGGATTGCCAGGATGTTCGGCAGGTCTTCAGCGAGGAGGATCTCCGGTTGTTGTCCTCCTTCGGCATGTACGCCGCGATCGCCGTCGAGCAGATGCGCCTGAGACGAAAAGTCGAGCGGGAAGAGAGACTCCGGGAACGACTCGAGAGGTACAACTCGCCGAACGTCGTCGAACGGATTCGAAACGGCATGATGACCACGGCTCAGCAGATCATCGGCGACTGGCTGGCCGAGGAGCGCGAAGTCACCGTCCTCTTCTCGGATCTCTGCGGCTTCACATCGACGTCGGAGCGCATGGAACCCGAGGAAGTGGCGAGACTCTTGAATCGGGTGTTCGACCGGCTCACGAGCGCCATCTTCTTGGAGGACGGCACTCTCGACAAGTTCATGGGGGATGGGATGATGGCCTTCTTCGGCGCCCCGGAGGATCAGGAGGACCATGCGCACCGAGCGGTTCGTGCGGCTCTGCTCATGCAGAAGGAATTGGACCACCTGAACGCTGAAGACGACG
The DNA here is from genome assembly GCA_964559135.1 of uncultured Planctomycetia bacterium. Lineage (GTDB taxonomy): Bacteria > Planctomycetota > DRQF01 > DRQF01. The sequence goes on along the minus strand of CAZLGG010000019.1, from coordinate 21,350 downwards.
CCCCCACGATCCTGATGAGGGTCGGTGTCAACACGGGCCGCGTGATCGCCGGGGACATCGGATCCGCGCAGCGGCGTGACTACACCGTCATCGGAGACTCGGTCAACGTTGCCAGTCGCCTGGAGTCATCCGTGGCGAAGCCCGGACAGGTCGTCATCGGCCAGACCACCTATGAACTCGTGAAGGACGCGTTTGAATGCCGAGCCTTGGGCGGGATGCGGCTCAAGGGCAAGGAGCAGACCGTCGAGGCCTACCTGGTCTTGGGGAACCGTTCGGAAGACGTCTGAGGACCCCGATCGTCCCTCCCGCGTTTGGCCATGGTGTCCTTGAGGAGATCGGCCAGGGGCGTCAGCGCGCTCGACACCTGTTCGAACACCTGCCGTCCCATCGTCGTCACCTCGACGTCCGTCGCCGCTCGGACGCCCGCATTGCGTGGTCGGTCGGAGAGCAACGCCATCTCGCCGAAGAATTCCCCGGGGCCGAGTTCTGCGAGCACCTCGCCGGGGCTGCCCGATGTCTCCTTCACGATCTCGACGGTTCCGGTTTCGATGACGTAGAACTCCGCGGCCGGGTCCCCTTGTCGGAAGATCCAGTCGCCCGCTCGGAAATACGCCTTGGAGACACGCGAGGTCGTGTCGGTCTTCAGGTGACTGAGATCCCTGGAGAACACCAATTCCCAGGCCCAATCAAAGCCGACTTTGATCTTCCTCGAGAAAGACGGCAGTTTCATCAGATAGATGCTTCGCCACAGGAACCAGGCCGGGAAGCCCGAGATTCTCATCCCCATGATCTCGGCGACGGCCGAATGCGCGCCGATGGCGCAAAGTTGTCCGAGAGGCTTGAATCGGAAGGGACGAGGCTCCGCCCCTCGGACGTTCCTCACGATGTTGGCGGCGCACTGGCGACCCTCGCGATCCGCGAACTGCCCTGTCGGTGGAGCGGGGGAATCCGTGGCGGCATTCTGAATCAACGCGCAGTCGCCGATGGCCCACGCATCGTCGTATCCGCGGACATGCATGAATTCATCGGTGAGGATGCGACCTTTTTCGGTTTCGGCGGCGAGGGACCGAACGAGGGGGGAAGGCGACGTGCCGATCGTGCAGACGATCGTGGCTCCGTCGACGGTCGCCCCGTCCTGGAGAACGACCCCTCGGGGCGTTGCCGCGGCGACGCGGGACTTCAGGATGACCCGGACTCCGGCCTTTTCCATCTTCCGCCGTGTGAACGCCCGGAGGCTGGGAGAGATCTCCGGCAGGAGTTCGTCACGCGAATGAATGAGGGCGACATGGATGTCGTCCGGCCGAATGTTTTGGAAGAACTTGCAGGAACCACGGGCGAGGTCGTTGAGTTCTCCCGCCGTCTCCACGCCGCTGAAACCTCCTCCGACCACGACGAAGGAGAGGTGCCAGGCCCTCGTCGCATCGTCGTCGCAGACCTCGGCCCTCTCCAACATCTGCATGGCGTGGGCGCGAAGTTGGACGGCATCCCCGACGGTCTTCAATGGGAACGCATGGTCAGCCATGCCGGGAACCCTGGAAAGATTGACGTCGGAACCGCAGGAGAGGACCACGTGATCATAGGGGAGGTCGCGCACTCGGCCATCGAAGCCCACGTAGTTGACGGTCTTTCCCTCGAGGTCCACGGATGTGACAGCCTCCGTCCGGCAGTGGACGCGAGGCAGCATCTGCCTGAGCGGGGCGGCGACGGCGTCGGCGGCGAGCGAGCCGCCCGCGACCTCGGCCAGCATGGGATGGAAAACCATGTGGTTCTCCCGGTTGAAGATCACCACGTCCCATTCGCGGCGGTCGAGTCTCTTCGAGAGAATCCGAGCGCATCGCACTCCGGCAAAACCCCCGCCCACCACGATGATGCGTTTCCTTTGCGTCACGCGAATCCCTCCTGGGTGCATTCTCACAGATCGGCGCGAATCCCTGAACCCCACCCGCGGAATGCCCCGTGGGCCCCGCCTTGAGCAACCCACGGCCGAGTCAGTTAGACTGCGACCTACCAAGTTTGGAGATTAGAACTTTGAAAGCGACCCTATTTGCCGCCGTGCTGCTCGCGGCCGTGACCTTCCCGGGAGCCGTTCACGCTCAGGACCCCAAGATTCCCGCCGATACCGAGGTCAAGACGACCCCGTCCGGTCTTTCCTATTGCGTCCTGACCGCCGGAAAGGGGAAAGAACACCCCAAAATCGGCGACGAGGTCGTCGTTCGCTACTCCGGTTGGCTGGCCTCGAACGGAAAGTTGTTCGACAGCACGACGAAGCATCCGGGCGGCGGGCCGGCGCGGTTCATGCTGGGCCGCGTCGTGGAGGGATGGAACGAGGGCCTCCAGCTGATGACCAAGGGAGACCGGTTCAAGCTCATGATTCCGGCCAAGCTGGGATACGGGGCCCGAGGAGCGGGCGCCGATATCCCTCCGAATTCGGATCTGATCTTTGAAGTGGAGCTCGTGGATTTCACCAAGGGAGAGCCGATCCTCGCCCGTCCGACGCTCGACCCGAGCCGGACGAAAACCCTTCCTTCCGGGATCAAGTTCCAGGTGGTCAAACCGGGAGACGGCGAGGCCGCCGGTCCGAAGGACATGCGGGTCGTCAACTTTTCCGCGTGGGGCAAGGACAGTGGCTCCCTGATGACTTGTGCTCAGTTTCAGAAAGGCCGGCGTACGTCCCTCACCGCCGCCGGCGGGGACTTCGACTTCCTCAAGGACGTGGCTCCCGAGCTGAAGAAGGGAACTCAGCTTTGGGTGGAATTGCCGGGCAAGCTCCTCCCGCGCCCGGGTCCGGATATTCTCTGGAACCTCGTCTGCGAGGACGTGGTCCCCTTCGGCGCCCCGAAGGATGCCAAGACGACGAAGACCGAAAGCGGGTTGGAGATCTCCATCCTGGAGGAAGGCAAGGGTGAGTCCCCCAAGCCCACGTCGACGGTGACCTGCAACTACACGGGCTGGCTCGAAAGTGGAAGGGTCTTCGACTCGAGCATTCCTCGTCGCGAACCGACGTCCTTCCCACTGAACGGAGTCATCAAGGGTTGGACCGAAGGACTCCAGCATCTGAAGCCCGGCGGTGTCGCTGTCCTCAGAATTCCGGGCGATCTCGCCTACGGCGCGCGGGGCAGGCCTCCCGTGATTCCGCCGAACGCGACCCTGGTCTTCCGTATCGAGCTTCTGAAGGTGAAGTGAAGGTCGCGGAACTGGAAGACGCTTACCGTGCCGCGCGCGCCCGCCTCGCGAGGCGGGTGCGCCGGACTCCGCTTTTGTTTTCCTCGGATCTCTCCGCGTTCTGCGAGCGCCCGGTCTATCTCAAGTGCGAGAATGTCCAGCAGACCGGGGCCTTCAAATACCGAGGCGCCCTCAACGCGCTCCTTGCCCGGGAGGACGAGGCGCGACGCCATGGTGTCGTCGCATCCTCCTCGGGGAATTTCGCCATGGCGGCGGCTTGGGCGGCCCGTGAGCTGAGCATCGCCGCGACGCTCGTGATGATGCCGGACGCCGCGAAGGTGAAGGTGGACGCCTGCCGCCGTTGGGGCGCTGATGTCGTTTTCTGCGAGGGACGCTACGAGGCCAGGCAGGAGGTCGTGGATCGCATTCGACGAGAGACGGGGGCGTTGGCCCTGCATCCCCACGACGCGGTGGAAACGATAGCGGGGAACGCGACGCTCGCCGCGGAGATTCTGGACGACCTGCCGGATACCGCCGATGTCGTCGTGCCGGTGAGCGGCGGGGGGCTTTTGGGCGGGATCGGAGCGGGGCTGCTGTTCGCCGGTTCCTCGGCGCGGGTCCACGGGGTCCAGCCGGCGGGCAACACAGCCTTCGCGCGGGCGTTCGAGTCGGGGCGAAGGGGCGTGGGGCCCGCACCCCGGACGATCTGCGACGGTCTGACGGCCACCCGGCCCGGGAAGCTCGGCTTTGCACTGGCTCAGGAGGTGGTGGCCGACATCGTCACCGTGCCTGAGGAGGAGATCTTGCCGGCCGTGAAGAGGCTGGCACTGCGAGATCATTTGGTCGTCGAGCCCAGCGGAGCCGTCGGCGTGGCGGCGGCGGTGAGCGGTCGCTTCGCTCCCGCCTCGGGGCCTCTCGTTCTCGTGCTGTCGGGGGGCAATATCGGGGAGGAAACTCTGCGTGCCGCGCTCGAGGGTGATTGACGTCCCGGCCGTTCAGGGGACGAGTTCGAGCATCTTCTCGAGCGCGATGCGCGCCCAGTGGGCGGTCTCCTCGTCGACGTGGATGGCATTCACGATCTCGCCCTGAACGAGAGATTCCATGGACCAAAGAAGGTGCCGTGGATCGATGCGATACATCGTCGAGCAAAGACACGCGATGCCCGACAAGCTGACGATCTTCTTGTCCGGATTCTGCGCTGCCAGGCGCTGGACGAGATTGATCTCGGTGCCCACGGCCCAAGCGCTTCCCGCCGGTGCGTTGGTGACCTCGCGAATGATTTTTTCGGTGGAGCCCCAGAGGTCGGCCTTGGAAACGACCTCGAAACTGCATTCGGGGTGGGCGATGATCCTCACCCCGGGGATCTCCTCTCGGCGCTGATCGCAGTGCTCGGGGAGGAACCGGGCGTGAACGCTGCAGAAGCCCTTCCAGAGGACGATCTTGGCCCGGTCCGCCCCCGCGTCGAGATTCTCGGACGCCAGCGCGCGGGGATCCCAAATCGCCATATCCTCGAGCGAGATCCCCATGGCGGCTCCGACGTTGCGACCGAGGTGCTCGTCCGGAAGGAAGAGAATCCTGCGACCTTCGGCCAAGGCCCACCGGTAAACGGCTTCCGCGTTGGAGGACGTGCAAACGGTGCCACCGTGTCGGCCGACGAAGGCCTTGATCTCGGCGGAGGAATTCATGTACGTGATGGGAACCCATGCCTCCTCGCCGTCTCGAGCCGTCAGGGCTTCCCAGGCCACCTCCGTTTGATCCAGATTCGCCATGTCCGCCATGGAGCATCCCGCGGTGAGATCCGGAAGAATCACGGTCTGGTGTTCGGGCGTGAGAATGTCTGCTGCCTCCGCCATGAAATGGACGCCGCAGAAGACGATGTACTTGGCGTCCGGGCGCTCCTCGGCGAGGCGAGCGAGTTTGAAGGAGTCGCCTGTGAAGTCGGCCCAGCGAACGACGTCGTCCGCTTGGTAGTGGTGGCCCAGAATGACGAGGTCGGAACCCAGAGTCTCCTTGGCTTCGGCGATGCGCGCGGCGATCACTTCCGGAGCCACCTTTCGGTACTCGGCGGCCAACGGGGCCTGTAGCGTCATGACGTCCCTTTCTTTCGCGCTCGGCGTCAGCTCTCGAACAAAGCCTCGATCTGAGAGGCGTAGCGCGCCTCGATGACCGCGCGCCGTTTCTTCAATGTCGGCGTGAGAGTGCCGTCCTCGACCGAGAAACTCTGCTCCAGGCAGGTGATTTTCGGCACCCTTTCGAAGACTCTGAAGCCGCATTCGGGAGAGACCAATCGGGTCACCTCCTCGTGAAGAATCTTGTTCACGATGGTCTTCTCGGGCAAGGCAGGCCTCTGTCGGGCGCCTCCGGCTGGGACAACAGCCGCCAGCGCCTCCCGATCGGGGATGACGAGGGCACCCAGGTGTTTCTGCGTGTGTCCCACGATCACGACGTCGGAGATGAAGGGACTCTGGAGGAGCCTCGCCTCGATCACTTCCGGCTCGACGTTCTCGCCGCCGCGTAGAACGATCGTGTCCTTGGCGCGCCCGCAGATGATCACGTCGTCCTCCTCGGTGAGTCGGGCCAGATCGCCGGTGTTGAACCAGCCGTCGACCAGGACACGTTGGGTCGCCTCGGGATTCCTGAAGTATCCCGACATCACCTGCGGCCCGCGGACCCAGAGGATGCCTTTTTCACCGGGGGGAAGGGGACCGTCGCCGTTCTCGTCGCGCACCTCCCATTCGGTTTCCGGCAGTCTACGTCCCGATGTTCCGAGGACGTTGCGGCGAGGATCCCGCAGTGAAAGCACGGGGGATGTCTCCGTGAGCCCATAGCCGTTGAGAAGAAGCACTCCGGCCGTATCGAAGAACTCATCGACGTGAATCGGGAGGGCGCCGCCTCCGCTGATGATGAATCGGACGGATCCCCCCAGGGTGTCCCGGAAGGGGGCGAAGAGGAGCCGGTCCGCGAGTTTCCGAAATGGAGTGAGAGCCACCTTGCAAAGGGCCGCGCACCATCGTCGGGCGCCCCCGACACGGAGAATGCGGCCCGCGTCGTCGAGAGACCGTCCCGTCAGCCGCCTGGCAGCCCGATCGTGGGATGCTCCGAGAGACAGCAAGGATCGCATGAGATGGCGTTTTCCCGCCGGGAGTTTCCGGATCTGTGCGAGGGCGCCCGACTGTAGGGACTCCCAAAGACGAGGGACGCCGGCCATGACGGTGGGGCGTGTGCGTGACAGGTCCCGTCTGAGGGAGCGTTTGTCCGAGAAGTGGATGACGGTTTCGCCGACGAGCAGGCAGTATTCGAGCGTCCGCTCGAACATGTGCCAAGTGGGAAGGAAACTGAGATAGCGGTCACTGGAGGAGAAGGTGACGAGCTTGGGGAGAATCCGCACGTTGTGGAGGATATTGCCGTGGGTGAGCATCACGCCCTTGGGATTCCCCGTCGTGCCCGACGTGTAGACGATCGTGGCGAGGGTCCGGGGCGTCATCTTCGCGGCCCGACGTTGGAGGAGGGAGGGGTCGTCTCCCAGCGCCTGTCGTCCAAGGGAAAGGATAGCCTCGAACGTGCGGGAAGGGGCGGGTGCGTCGCCCTCCAGAACGACTGTCCTTTCCTCGACACCACGATTCGCGAGGGCCGCTCGGTGCTTCTTGAAAAGCTGGGCATTCGCGACGATCACCCATTTGCAGCGGGCATGGCCGAGGATGAATTCCACGTCCTCCTGCGACGCGTCGGCCCCGCGTGGGATGTCGACGCCGCCGGCCGTGAGGATACCCAAGTCGGCGATGAGCCAGTGGTCCCCGCTATCGGCGATGATTCCGACGTGGTCGCCCGGGTCCATGCCCGCAACGACCAGACCGGCGGCGAAGTTCCTGACCCCCTCGAGGAGTCGCCCTCGCGTCCAGGTCCTCTCCTTTGATCCCGATCTGCCCACGAGGGCGGGAAGATGCGGGGATCGCTCGAGGGAAGAGAGGATGTAGGAGGAAAGGTTGTCCATGGGGGAAGTGTTGCGCCCTATGACTCCAAGTTCAACGATGAGGACTCCGCGGGGCCGGGACCTTGCGGATCGAGCCCGCCTTTGCTTTACTCGGCCAGCCCCGGACCGGAGCCCCTTCACGCATGCCGAAACGTAGCGACATCTCCTCGATCCTGGTCATCGGGTCGGGTCCCATCATCATCGGACAGGCCTGCGAATTCGACTATTCGGGGACACAGGCCCTAAAGGCGCTCCGAGAAGAGGGTTACCGTACAATCCTCGTCAATTCGAACCCGGCCACGATCATGACCGATCCGGAACTCGCGGATCGCACCTATCTGGAGCCCCTCACTCCCGAATACGTGGCCCGCATCATCGAAAAAGAGCGTCCCGACGCGATCCTGCCGACCTTGGGTGGGCAAACCGGCCTCAACCTGGCATTCGAACTCGCACGGGAGGGTATTCTGGATAAATTCGGCGTGGAGATGATCGGGGCCACCCGCGAGGTCATTCAGCGCGCCGAGGACCGAGAGGAATTCAAACAGTGCGTTCGCTCGATCGGCCTCGAAGTACCGCGATCCGGCGTGGCCCACGACCTCGAACACGCTCAGGCGATTCGAGATGAGCTGGGCTTGCCCTGTGTGATTCGTCCCGCATTCACCCTGGGCGGAAGTGGCGGAGGCATCGCCTACAACAACGAGGAATTCGACGCCATCGTCCAGCGGGGCCTCGAACTTTCCATGATGCAGGAGGTCCTCGTCGAGGAGTCCGTGATCGGCTGGAAGGAGTTCGAGCTCGAGGTGATGCGCGACCGCAAAGACAATGTGGTCATCATCTGCAGCATCGAAAACTTCGACGCCATGGGCGTCCACACGGGCGACAGCATCACGGTGGCTCCCGCCATGACGCTGACCGACAAGGAATATCAGCGGATGAGGGACGCGGCGTTGAAGATCATTCGCGCCATCGGTGTCGAGACCGGAGGATCGAACATCCAATTCGCCACCGACCCTCGGTCCGATCGCATGGTCGTCATCGAGATGAATCCCCGCGTCTCCCGGTCGTCCGCGCTGGCGAGCAAGGCCACGGGATTTCCCATTGCGAAAATCGCGGCAAAGCTGGCCGTCGGATACACCCTCGACGAGATCGAAAACGACATCACGCGCGAAACGCCTGCCTGCTTCGAGCCGACCATCGACTACTGCATCGTCAAGATTCCCCAATTCGCCTTCGAGAAGTTTCCCGAGGCCGATGACACCCTGACGACGCAGATGAAATCCGTCGGCGAAGTGATGGCGATGGGCCGCACGTTCAAGGAGGCCTTCCAAAAGGCGCTTCGATCTCTCGAGCGAGGGATGGACGGCTTCGGAATTGGGCGGGGTGATCTTTGGTTTTCCGAGCAGAGACCGACCCGCGACCAAATCATCGCGAAACTGGTCACTCCCCACAGGGATAGGGTGGACTACATCCGATACGCTTTTCTCGACGGGATGAGCGAGGCGGAAATCCACGAATTGACCGGTATCGACCCATGGTTCCTCCGGAACCTCGCGGAGATCCTCGAGTTGGAGACTCTTCTGCGAGAGCACGAGGACCTCTCTGGCGTCGACGACGATCTGCTTCGGGAAGCGAAGCGATACGGATACTCCGACCGTCAGCTCGCATTCCTGTGGGGCATGGACGAGATGGAGGTCCGTAAGAGGAGACTGGGACGCGGCGTTCGCCCCGTGTTCAAGCTCGTCGACACATGCGGCGGCGAGTTCGAGTCGTACACGCCGTACTTCTACTCCACCTACGAGGAGGAGAATGAAGCGGAGCGCTCGGACCGACCGAAGATCATGATCCTCGGCAGCGGCCCCAACCGCATCGGCCAAGGCGTCGAATTCGACTGTTGCTGCGTCCACGCCACCTATGGGCTGAAGGAGGCGGGTTTCGAGACCATCATGGTGAATTCGAATCCCGAAACCGTCTCCACCGATTACGACACGGCGGACAAGCTCTACTTCGAGCCGCTCACTCTCGAGGACGTGTTGAACATCTGTGACCTGGAGCGTCCCGACGGCGTCATCGTCCAGCTCGGGGGCCAGACACCTCTTCGACTCGCGAAGGGACTGGAGGCGGCGGGGGTCAAGATCATCGGGACGAGTCCCGAGAGCATCGACATCGCCGAGGACCGCGATCGCTTCAAGAAGATCATCGACCGCATCGGCATCCGGCAGCCTCCGAACGAGGTGGCGCGGACCGCGGAGGAGGCCTTCGCCGCGGCCAAACGGATCGGCTTTCCGGTGCTCGTGCGGCCGAGTTACGTCCTCGGGGGCCGAGCGATGCGCATCGTCTACCAGGAGGAGGACCTGGCCCGATACATGGCCGAGGCCGTCGACGTCTCGCCGGAACACCCCGTGTTGATCGACAAGTTTCTCGAACATGCCATCGAGGTCGACATTGACGCCATTGCGGATTCGAATCGCTGCGTCATCGGCGGTGTCATGGAGCAGTTGGAGGAAGCAGGGATCCACAGCGGAGACAGCTCGTCGGTGATCCCGCCCCACTCTCTTTCGGAAAAAATCGTCAGCGACCTTGGTGATCTGACCCGTCGTCTCGCCAAGGAACTCGACGTTTGCGGCCTCATGAACGTTCAGTTCGCCGTCAAGGATGCCGAGATCTACATCATCGAGGTCAATCCGCGGGCCTCTCGCACCGTACCCTTCGTGAGCAAGGCGATCGGCGTGCCCCTCGCCAAGTTGGGTGCGCAGGTCATGGCGGGTCGGTCCCTCGAAGAACTGGGTTTCACCCGAGAGATCGTTCCCGAACACATGGCCGTCAAGGCGCCTGTGTTCCCGTTCTCGAAATTCCCCGGCAGCGACATCATTCTGGGCCCCGAAATGCGGTCCACGGGGGAGGCCTTCGGGATCGACAACGACTTGGGGGTCGCCTTCGCGAAGAGCTATGAGGCGACGGGGAATCTGCTGCCACTCGACGGAACCGTATTCGTCAGCGTGAAGGACGCGGACAAGCGAGAGATCATCCCGGTGGCTCGGGAACTGGTCGCTTTGGGTTTCGAACTCGTGGCCACGGGGGGGACGTCCAAAGTTCTCGACCGGAACGGCATCGCGAATCGTCGCATCAAGAAGATCGTCGAGGGGCGCCCGAACGTCGCCGACCACCTCAAGAACGGCGAGATCGTCTTGGTGATCAATACGCCGTCAGGGGTGGGGCCTCGAACCGACGAAGCCAAGATTCGAGGGGTCGCGGTGCAGCAGGGGATCAGTTGCGTGACGACCCTTGCCGCGGCCCAGGCCATCGTCGCCGGAATCGGCTCCAAGAAGCGGGTCGGGGCCCGCGTGAAGTCGATTCAGGAGTACACGATCAAGTTTTCTGGTGAATCGACCATCGCCGGATGACGATTTGGCGGGGTTGCCACTGATCTTTCCCCCAATTCTCCGTCCTCCGGCCGAAATCGATGGACTTGATCTGGAAGCTCGGACTGTCCCTTTCGACCAACTGACAGAATCTCGCGACGTCCTTGAGGCGGAAGTACTTCTCCTTCTTGCGGAAACTCACCTTCCACGACTCCTCGTCGAAGCGGCTTCCCTTGGAGACGTCCGTCTTGATGGGGATGTTGATTCCGTCCTTCAGAGGGTCGAAACCTGCCGCGCGCGCCTGCTTGGCGAAGTAGAGCGACGGTTCGTCCACGCGTTCGAACTTGTCCGTGGCGATGCGGTCCAGATCGGCGCGATACCTGAGCGCCGTGCGCCGGAGTTTGACACAGAGGTTCTGAGCCGTGTCGACGGCGGAGGCGTTTTCCTCGTCCATGACTCGGCTCCATGTGCGCGACGCGTTGTACCCCATGAAGGCGACGTTCACGACGATGAGAGCGATGAATAGCTTCTTCATGTGCGAGGCTTCCCTTACTTGTCTTGCTTCTTGAAGACCGCCCGCAGATTCACGTCGACGCCGCGTCCGCCCTTGTTGAGCTCGTGCCGCCCCTGGTCCTCGAGCTTTTCGAAATCGCCGCCGGCTAGTTTTTGGAGGTTGGCGTCGATCATGGCGATGACCTTCCGGTAGCCCACAGTCTTCTCATCGCCGAGCTGAACCGTCTCGGGCAACGTGATGTTGAAAAGAATCTCATGAGGGTTGATGTTCACTCGGTTGAAGGCGAATTCATTGACTCCCGTGTCGGCGACGGCCTTGCAGAGCCACTCCAAAAGAAGCAGGGCCGAACGATAGCCGGACGGGTCCTGGGGAATATTCTTTTTGCTGGACCGCTTGCGTCTGGATTTCTTCTTGGATGTCTTGCGGAGCCCGTATGCGTCAAGGAGTTGGTCATCCAACTCCTTGATGGTGCGCCCCATGATGTTGATCCTCTTGATGGGGGGGGTGTCGGCACTCGCACGCCGGGCAAGTTTTTTCAATTCCCCCTTCTTGACGGGGACGTAGGAGACGAGCGTTCCCAGCCTGTTCTCGTCCATGACCTTTTTGAATTCATCGGCCGCCGTCTTCGCAATGCCTTCCAGCATGCTCTCCCGATGCGCGTTCATCTTGGTGTCGAAATTCCACCACACGACGTTGAGCGCGGCCATGAGGAGAATGAGGCAGAAGAGCGGAACCTTCAGCCGGTCGAAGCGATTCGCGAAGACGAACTCTTCCTGACGGAAGTCAAACCCCAGGGGATCGTGTCCAAACTGTTTGAAAGCCAGCCCGGCCGGTGTGGGAACGATGGCGTCGTAGATCCTCGTGGCCTCGGAATCGAATCGGTGCTCCATGTTCTCCAAGAGATGAAGGCGCTCCACCCGGGGTTCCATCTTCTCCTGAAGCTCAGAGACGATGCGGGGGAGATTCGCGCCCGGCCCGAGGAGATAGACCTTTTCGGGAGGGTCATCGATATCGATGGGGGCGAGCGTCCGGTAGATCTCCTGCTCGAGACGCTTCACGAATTCCTTTTGACGTTGGCGGATGATGTCGCGTTCGAGCTCGGCCGAACTCTTCCCCGTCTCTTTGCCGCCTTCCTCGAAGGCGTCGGCGGGGACGATGAGGTCCTCCTCGAGGTCGACGTCCTGGACGAGAACGGCTCGAGTCCTCGTACGCGCTTCCTCGGGATCGAGGTCGAGATCGCGGCCGACCCGCTGGGTGATGAATTCCGTGCCGAGGCGCATGGATCGGACGAGCCGCAGGTCGCCTTCGAGGAGCAGCATGATCGTCGTGCAGGTGTAACCGACGTCGCAGACGACCAAAGGCCTTTCTGACTCGGTGAGGCCCTGGGCCTCCAGGATGTTGAAAAGGCCTGCCGCGTCGAGATCCACGGCCAGCGGATCGACGCCGGCCTTCTCGAGGGCTTGGAGTTGCTCCCGGATTTTTTCCTTCTTGGCGGCGACGACGAGAAGCGTGCTGCGCGCACCGAGTTCCGCGACTTTGTGGAAGCAGATCACGACCTCGTCGATGCTACAGGCGTGGATGTGAGCCTCGCACTCGAACTTGATGACCTTGCGGATTTGGGCGGGGTCGGTGAAAGGGACGGTGATCTCCCGAACGATGCAATCACGTATGGGAATGCCGAGGACCACTTGGTCGCGCCCGGCCTTCGCCTGTTTGAAGGCCTCCTTCAGTGCCTTGGTGAGGTTGGGGATTCGATCCTCGCCATCGCCATGGGCGATGCTCACCTCCGCACAGCCGCGGACCTTCGGCTTTTTGACCGAGCCCTCTATGTCGATCACTCGAACGACCGAACCGGTGATCTGAACTCCTGCGGCACGCGCCATGAATATCTCCGAAACCTTCTATCTATAAGGAGATAGGAACGGGACGTTGTAACCGTATTGGGGCGAAGTCCCAAGCGAGAGCCGAGGACTCCCGCTGTGGCTCGGGCTCCTGTCGGCCGATCCCTCATCCCACTCTTTCATCGTCATCGAGGACGGTCGGCCTTGCGAATCAATGCCTGAATACCCAATTCGAGGCGTCCCATCACGTCCCGACGGTCCGCCGCGCGGCGTCGCTCGATGACGTCCAAGTCGCGGAGCGTCGTGTCGAACAGACTCTTCAGAGCTGCGGCGTCGATCTCCGGGTGACGTGTGAGTACGTCGATCTCACGCTCCTGCAGAGAACTGCGCTCCACATCGGCCTCCGCGGACGTCGATTCTCGCCCGAGATAGAACGAAGAGCCCAGAAGGAGGACAAGGGCTGCGGCGGCCGCCAGCGGTTTCCAAGACCGACTCGCAGATCCGGTCTCGGGGGCGGGCGTCTCCTTTTGACCGGCTTTCTGCACGATCCTTTGAGCCAATCCGAGGGGAGGGCGGATCGACCGACGATCTTCCTCGAGATGCCGCTTGACATCGCTCAGGTGCTGCTCGAGTTCCCGGAGATCCGGGCGAGCCGCGAGGGCTTGCGCCAGGGCACGCTCCTCGTCGGCTGTGATTTCACCGTCCAACCGGGCCTGAATGAGACGGGCCATGGGATCGATGGATTTGTCGGTCAAGGCATCACCCTCGCTTCAGATAGGGTTCGAGTTTGCTGCGGAGTCGCGCGCGCGCGCGGAAGAGGCGAGATTCGACGGTCCCCTTGGAACACTGGAGGACTTCGGCGATCTCGTCATAACTCAGCTCCTGGTATTCCCGGAGCAAGAGGATGTCGCGGTACTTGGGAGGAAGGGACTCGATGGCCTCGGAGGTCTTTCGCCGGAGCTCTTCTCGGTCCATCGTCTCGCCGGGTCCCCCCGAGAAGTCGGGCCGGTCGAGAACCGTGGGATCTTCGACATGACGATGACGGTCACGCCGCTTCTTTTTGAGATGATCGGTGGCCGTGTTGAGGCTGACTCGATAGAGCCATGTATAGAAGCTCGAACGACCGTGGAATGCGGAAAGCTTGCGGTAGACCTTGAAGAAAATGTCCTGGACCACGTCTTCCACCGCGATCCGGTCGTGAATCATTCCCGCCACGAGGGTGTAGATCCGGTCCGCGTAGCGATGGACGAGTGCGGCGAACGCCTCCTCATCTCCGGCTTCCGCCCGTGCGACAAGACTGAGATCGTCAGCGGCCTCTTTCACGGCCTGCGTGCTCCGTTGTGGACTCGTCTGCCGAAACTTGATCGCCTCCACGGGGCCATCCTCCATCCGATCCGCTGGACAACGCGTCTTCGACGACGGCGGGAGGTCCGGCCTTCCGAAAGTTCGAAAAAAAGGGCCTACTCGGTGCCTTCGAGCAAGTGGCCGAGCTTCAACTTCTTTGTTTCCAAATATTTGCGGTTCTCGTCGTGGACGGGACCTTGAATGGGAACCCTCTCTACGATCTCCAATCCGTAGCCCGTGAGCCCCGCTCGCTTTCCGGGGTTGTTCGTGAGGAGCCTGAGGCGCCGGAGGCCCAGATCGTGAAGGATCTGGGCGCCGATTCCGTAGTTCCTCTGATCCGGTTTGAATCCGAGATGGACGTTGGCCTCGACGGTGTCCATGGAGGCGGAGTCCTGCAGGGCGTAGGCCTTCAGTTTGTTGACCAGACCGATTCCTCGACCTTCCTGCCGCATGTAGAGCAGGAATCCGCGCTTCTCCTTGGCGATTCGCTCCATGGCCAGCGCCAGTTGGTCACCGCAATCGCAGCGCACGCTGCCGAAGACATCCCCGGTGAGGCATTCGGAATGGACGCGTCCGAGGACGGGATCGTCGATGGGCTCGCCGGCGGTGCCGTCGTCAGGGACTGCCCATCCCTTGACCAGGGCGACATGGCCGTGGGGGTCGAAGTCCGAGACGTAGACGTGGCAGTCGAATTCGCCCCAGCGGGTCGGGAGCCTCGCCGAAGCCGTCCTCCGCACCAGCTTCTCCTGGGTCCTCCGGTACTCCACGAGATCCGCGATGGAGCCCATCTTCAGGCCGTGCTTGGCGACGAAGGCCTGAAGATCGGGAAGACGGGCCATGCTGCCGTCCTCATTCATGATCTCGATGATGGCCGCTGCCTCGCGAGCGCCCGCCAAGCGGGCGAGGTCGACGCTCCCCTCGGTGTGTCCGGGGCGCACGAGGACTCCGCCCTGTCTGGCCCTGAGAGGTTGCACGTGTCCCGGTCGGGTGATGTCGCGGGGGCCGGCTCCGGCTGCGATGGTGGTCCGAATCGTGCGGCAACGATCTCGAGCGGACACGCCCGTGGTGACGCCTTCCACGGCGTCGATGGTTTCCGTGAAGGCCGTGCCCTCATGGCGGGCTCCCCCGGCTCCCTGGACCTCCAAACCGAGGCGCCCGCAGATGTCGGGCGAGAGGGCGAGGCAGAGAAGCCCTCGAGCTTCCTTCAGCATGAAGTTCACATGCTCCGGCGTCACACGGTCGGCGAGGACCACCAGGTCCCCTTCATTCTCCCGGTCTTCGTCGTCCACCAGGACGATGAGGCGGCCCTGGCGAAGCTCCTCCAGGATGTCGGGAATCGGATCGAAGGTCATGAGTCGTCTCCAAGCCATTTGGCGGGTGTCGGGACATGCTGGACCTTGACGGCGCCCTTGGGTCGGCCACGCTCTTCATCGCGAAGCGCGAGGGTCGACGCGCAGCGGCGTCCGGTATCGTCCTGCAGGGTAGCACGGAAAGGTGCACCGGTGAAATCACGCCCGCCGCAGGACCTCCCGTCGGGACGATTCGGTCGTATAGTGCCCCCATGGATGCCAGTGGTCAGACAGGCGGTGAGAAAGAAGGAACGGTGTTGCGCGTCGATGCGCGTCAGTGTCTCGTTGATGTGGACGGTGCGACGCGAGAATGCCGCATACGAGGCCGCCTTTTCCGGGAGGAAAAGCGGGAATCGAAACCCGTGGCCGTGGGTGATCGCGTCATGGTTGCAAGGCAGCCGACTCCGCCGGATGTCATCGTCCAGGTCCTCGAGCGCAGAAATGTCCTGGCCCGCCGCCGCGGAGGACGCGGCGACTTGCAGATCATCGCGGCCAACGTGGACCAGGCCGTCATCATGGGAGCGTTTGTCCATCCCGAGTTGAATCTGCGATTGATCGATCGAATGCTGGTCGGGGCCGAATGCGGAGGTCAGAACCCCGTCATCGGAATCAACAAGATCGACCTTCTTCCCGACCCAGCCGCCCGGGAGCTGATCGAAGAGATCTACGCCCCCACGGGTTACCCCGTCATTTTCAGCAGCGTCGTCGAATCGGTGGGCATCGATCTCTATCGAGACCTCCTGAAGGACCGGGTGACGGTGCTGACCGGACCGTCGGGAGTGGGGAAGTCCTCTCTTCTCAATGAGGTCCAGCCGGGTCTTCGGCTCAAGGCCGCCGAGGTATCGGGGGCAAGCGGAAAAGGCCGACACACCACGACGGCGGCGTCCCTGATTCCCCTGGAAATCGGGGGTTGGGTCGTCGACACCCCCGGCATGCGCGAGTTCCAGCCCTTTCCCATGGAGCCCCATGAGTTGGGCCACTACTTCGCCGAGTTTCGGGCGGTCATCCCTCATTGCCACTTCAACACATGCACGCATTCCCATGAGGTGGCGTGCGCCGTCAAGCAGGCCGTGGACGAGGATCGTATTCACCCCTGCCGCTACGAGTCGTACCTGAGAATGCTCGAGGAACTCTGACGCAGCGCCGCTCAGGGGCCGCCCGGCCACGTGGCCAGGACGTACCACCACGAGAATGCGAGGGTCAGGATGGCCGCGATCAGGATCTGGCCGCGTCTGCGATACAGAAACCTGAAAGCCGGCTTGCCCGTCATCAGGGAGTGGAGAAACCAAAAAGGGGCCGCCAGCGTGAAGAGAGCCAGCAGGAATCCGGCGGGATTCGACCGAAAAGCTTTTTGAAACTCGAACCGAACCGTGTGGGAAAACGCGGTGGTCATCCCGCAACTCGGGCAGGGATGGCCCGTGGATTTCAGGTAAGGGCAGGGCTCCATGCCGAGGGACTCGTGGGTTCCGTGCCCCCGCGCATCCGGCGTGACCGATGCCGCCGTGTCAATGAGCCAGACGCTCAGCACCAGAAAAAAAAGCGTCCAGGCCTTGGCGACGAGTTGGCTGTTCATGGCGCGATGACCGGAAACAGGGCCACGAGGAGTGCGCCCTTGGCGGTCGGAACCAAACGGGGTTCCGGAAGGCGCTTGGCGACTTTTCGAATGCGGTCCGGCGAGCGCAATGCGAGGACGCCGGCTTTCCTCAGCGTTTCGAGAGAGAGCTGGGGGAAGGGCCAATCGAGCGACTTCAGCCCCTGCGGGGGTGCGGGAGCAAAGACGCATCGGATCTCGGCATGCGCCACGATGTGGGGGCGGCGGGACGCGACGGGAAGAGCGATGTCGAGAATCTCCTTGAGCTCCTTGGGCGACGTGACGGCTTCGAAGGACCGCCCCTTCATCGGGCGAAAGGAGATGTGGATGCCCTTTTCCGTGGGAGACGGACGTCCTCGCAGGCTCGCCAGGCGCAGCAGGAGGTCTTCGAAGGGCGACTTCGTCGGAATCGCTCTTTCAAACTTGAAAACTCGACCGTCGAGCGGTTTTTGCAGGACGCAAAGCCGGTCCGATCTCATCCAGAAAATCGGCCTCGGAGTCCAGCCCGGCATGAGGGGAGGGGCGTGGGCGATGACCAAGACGTCGCGGCTGGATGGGTCGTAAGGGAGGAGAGGGAGAAAGACCGTGGGCGTATCGTCCCGCCGCGCAGGTTTATCCTCGGGCGCCCCGCCCTTCGCGCGTAGAGCGGAGGGTAGATCCTTGGCGATCCAAAAGCCGAGGGCGAGGATGAACGCGGTGAAACCGAGATAGGCGAGGATGACGCTTCGGCGTCTCATGAATGGCTCCGGCGACCCGAACTTGACCGGAACAAGGATAGGTCGCCGGAGCCTCGCTCACCATCAATTCTCGGCGACGATGGCCGGCGAGAGGTTGGGATGCGTGAGATCAAAAGCCTGGAAGGTCAAGCGTAGCCCCGCGAGCAGAGGGGACGTGTCGAAGACCCAAGCCACGCGCCCGGCCGGATCCGCATATCGCGCGAAATCCTGACTGCTGAACGTGAGACTGCTCAAGGGGTCCTGGAGATCGAGAAGGGTCCAGGCCTGGGGGCCGAGCCCGGGGATGAGGGTGGGGGCGGCGGTGGGGAAAACCGTGTTCGAGATCACCAATCGAATCAGATCACCGAAAACCGCTCCTTCCACGTCGATCTCGACCAGGGGCGGGGAGAGCTGACTCTCCTCAGGGTGATGCAAGCCGAGAGGTCGGACCCCGGAGGGACGGATGGCGAGCCCCTCGAGAATTTCTTGCTCCGCGAAACCGAACGTGGAACTGTCGAGGGTGACCCCACCGAGCGTGGCCAGGGCTCCCCCTCCCGCTGTCGTGAAGACCATGCCCTCCAACGCGGAGTTGCTGGAGCCGACGCAGAACAGCCACGCTCCCGTTTGGTTCGGATCGGGAGCTATGCCCGTGAGGTCGACGACGGTGGTGAGGGATAGACCCAGGGCTTGGTTCACCATGGAGACGACGGCCTGCTTCGTGAACAGGATCGAGGCTTCCGCGGCCCCCGGAGGCAAGATGAAAACGACGGTCTCGTCCAGCGTCGCGATGCCTCCGTTCTGCGCAATGAGAGAAGACGAAGTGGTGACTTCGTCCTCGGCGAAGGAGAAGACCAGCGTGCCGTCGTTCATGAGATGAGCGGCGTCGAGATCCACGGACCCGGTGGATGTGGCGGCGGTCAGTGTGCTTTCGGAGACGACGACCTGGGGACTTCCCTGGGGCAAAAGGGCCACCAGATCGCCATCGAGCACCGAAGACCCGTCGCCGAAATGGGTCGTCGTGGCGAAGGAAACAAGGAATCCGGTGGCATCACCCACGACGAATGAGGGGGCGACACAAAGGGCGTCGATCTGGTTCGGCGTGTCGTCCATGATGCCGTTGGCGTCACCATCCCCGATCAGGGCGGCCAATGCGTGCTCGGTCAGCCGGTGCCGTGCGCCCGCATCGCCCGAGGCGAAGGTCAGGACTTCGTTGGGGGAGATGACCCCGTCGGGGGCTCCGCCCCCAAGGGCCGATGTTTTGGTGGTGAGCAAGAGCTCCTGCGCCGACGCGGACGTGAGCGCGGAGAGAATGGGCAGAAGGAGGAGAAGGACTCTTCTGAGATGAGTGGACATGGAGAGAATTCCCGAAGGCCGGCTCCGAAACGAGAGACACGTCACCCTTGGATCGCGGGATTGCGTCCTTGGTGACGGGTTTTCTCGACGTTTTCTGGAGGTGGGGAGGCCCTCATCGCCGTCGGGCGCCATGGGCGTGGGAGCGCCGCGCGGTCCCAAGGCGTCCTGCTTCCACAGCGGGGCTTGAAGCGGGCGGCTTCAGCCGCCCGCCGTCTTCTTTCCCAACGAGATTCCTCTTCCTGGATCGAGCCTACTTGCTCTTGAACTCGGCGTTCTTCAGTTCGAAAAGTTCGTCGGTGGAGACTTTCTTGATGTCGGCCTTCGCCCGCAGAGACTCGGTCCACCGCTTAGCCATGTAGTTCTCGTATTCCTCGGTGATCCAGTCCGCGTAACGGGGATTGGTCCAGTCGATGTCGCGACTCGTCGGTGGGCTTTCTTCCTCGCAGTAGATGACGTGATAGCCGAAACTGGACTTCACGGGCTTGCTGATCTCTCCCCGGTGCAAGGCATAAGCAGCCTTCTGGAAAGCGGGATCGTAGCCGCCGCCCCATTTCTTGATCGGCTGATTGATCATCCCACCGTTCTTTCGGCTGGCCAGGTCATCGCTGTAGAATTCGGCCAGTTTCTGAAACTCCACCCCCTCCTCGGCCAAACTCGCGATGCGTTCCGCTCGCTGGAGGGCCTTGGCCTCGGCTTCGGGGCCGGACGAGAGCCCCGTGGCGTCGTCGATGAACTTGCAAAGAACGTGGCGCACCTTGACGGTGCGAGTGCGGAAGTAGTCTTCGTTCTCCTGACGGAACTTCTGGATGTCCGCATCGGTGATGGTGATGCCGTTGCAACGCTTCCAGGCCTGAACGTCGCGCCAACGGCGACGCGCAGCATCGGGGGTGAGGCCTTGAAGTCTGAGAATCATGTCCCAGCTGAAGGGGCCCTCATACTTGGCTCGCATTTCTCTCGCCCAGCCTTCGATCTCGGAGTCGGTGACCTTGACGCCATGCTTCTTCATCTCGCGCTCGACGAGAAAGCTGTCGATCGCTTCGTCCAAGCCCCTCACGATCGCCGCCGGCCGAAGCACGCCCACGAGGAACTTCATGGCCTCTTCGGGGGTGACGACGTAGGAGACCTTCTTGCCGTCGATGATCGTCGTCAAAGCCGCCAACGCACCCTTGGGCGGCGCGGGTTTTTGGCCGCGCACGGACATCTGATATTTGTTCTTGATCTCGTTCATCCAGATCTGCATGAGAAATGGATTGGCTTCATTGGCGCGCTGATCCTCGGGGATGTTCTTGGCCTTCCAGAACACCTTCTTGCGCCCCCGGCTGATTCGGGCCATGTCCTCCAGGTAGGCTTTCGAATAGAGCCCTGAGGACAACAATTCCTCCATGGTCTGACCGGGCGCGATCTTTGGCAACATCTCTTCGAGTTCTGCACGCACTTCCTCGGGAGAAACCGTGACCCCGTTGCGTTTCATTTCCAACTCGACGAGTTTCGATTCGAGGAGGTTCTTCGAAATCTGCCCAAGGTTGTTGCTCAGAAGATGCCACAGAAGATCCGCCTGGGTGATGCTTTCTCCGTCGACCCACGCAACGGGCTTGGTCGGGAGAACGATGCTGGATCGATTGATCTCCTCCACGATGACGTTTTGGCTCTTCTTGAGCCTGGGCAACGTGATGGGAGCCCCCTCGTCCTGCGCAACCAAGGGGAGATGGACGGCTGCCAAGACAATCGCGGCCAGTCCCAGGGTCATTCCTCTCATGCCATTCTCCTCAACGAAACCCTCAGGGGCGGTTCCTATAGCGAATTCTCAACCTTCGGACCTCCACGACTCCTGTTCGACCCGCGCCGGTTCGTGGAAGAAAACTCAGTTTCGCGCGGATCATACGGCAGGACCGAAGGTCCTCCAACCTGGAAGACCAAGGGGTCTCACGGCCGGCGTGACGGCCCTGAAACTCGAATCGGAAGTCCAAACCCTCTGTGCCCTCCGCATCCAGATAATCGGCGCTCTTCAGGAGAAAAAACATGGGATCTTCGACGGGAATTTCGATCCAGTCGCCCAAGACCTCCCGAAACGACTCCAAATGGAGCCGGAGCGCGTAGCCAACGTCCAGCGTTCGCCCGCGTCCTTCCC
Source organism: uncultured Planctomycetia bacterium (assembly GCA_964559135.1). Classification (GTDB taxonomy): domain Bacteria; phylum Planctomycetota; family DRQF01; genus DRQF01. Next base: position 23 of record CAZLGG010000019.1, on the reverse strand, counting down.
ACGCATCTTTTCCCTCAGCCCAG
>CAZLGG010000018.1:0-50315 GCA_964559135.1 uncultured Planctomycetia bacterium | reverse complement strand
CAGGCACGCACGAGAATCGTTCACGAGCCCGAGCTTTCGCCCCATCACGAGTGATGCCAGGAAAAGTTCGGGTACACCTTCGGGCAAAGGGGCGATCGCCGCCAAGATGAGGGCCGGCGGTCCACCCAAGGACACCTGAACGGGCAAATCCTCGCCGCGGGCTTCCGCTTCCGCGAAGTGGAAGCCTCCTCCTTTCCCGATTTGAAAATGCATTCCCGTGTGTTCGTCATCGAAGACCTGGAGGCGGTACATGCCGAGGTTGTCCACGCCGTCGACGGGGCTTCGCGTGTGGACGATGGGTAGCGTGATGAAGGGGCCTCCATCGTCCTTCCAACAGGTCAGGGCGGGGAGCCGGCTCAACCTGGGAGGGGCCTCCATTCGATCGGACACGGCGCCCCGCGACCTCATCTTCGTGCCGACGCGAGCCAGCTTCCTCCAAAGAGCCCGCTTCCCCCAGAGCTTCCCCAAACTCGGAGGCATGAGTTCGACGGGCAGCCGTGCCAACTCCTCCACGAGGGCTCGAGGCCGATCGCCGAAAGCCAGTTCGACCCGGCGACGCGTGCCGAAGAGATTCGTGAGAACCGGGAAGTCGCCTTTCGCGGGATTGCGAAAGAGGAGGGCCGGGCCGCCGGCCGCGATGACGCGACGATGGACCTCGGCCAATTCCAGGTGGGGATCGACGGGAGCCTCGATTTCGACCAACTCCCCCTCCCGCCTCAAGAGTGCGATCAGCGCTCTGAGGTCGGTCAACGATTCACTCATGCTCGCCCCTCGAGAAGGCCCCTCGCCTCGTCGCGAATGATGTCGAGGCACTCCGTCATCCGATCCTCATGGGTTCGGAAGGAAAGCACGCAGATGCGGATCACGAAGCGCCCGCGAAGGCGGGTCGCCGTCAGCCAGACCCGTTGGTGGGAAAGGATGCGCCGGAGAAGTTCCTCAGTCATTCGGTCGCCCGCCGCCGTGTCGGCATCCTTCGCTTGCAATCGGAAGGCAAGGACGGAAAGTTGCGAGGGCGCCACGATCTCGATGCCGGGCATCGCCTCGAGTTCCCTCTCGGCAAGCGCGATGAGGTCGAGCTTCTCATCGAGGTTGTGCCGGAAGGCGGCCATCCCGTGCAACATGATGGGAAGCCAAAGGCGCAACCCGCGGTAACCCCGCGAAAGCTCGGGACCGTACTCACAGAAATCCATCGGCTGGTAGTCCTCGCCCAATTCGTCTTGAAAATCGGGCATGTACGTGGCCTCGCTGTGGTGGGCGGCGCGAAGCGCTTCGCCCCGTCTGACGAGGAGGGCGCCCGTTCCGTACGGAAGAAAGAGCCCCTTGTGCGGGTCCAGGGTGATGGAATCCGCATCGGAGAGACCGCGAAGTATGCGTCGTCCTCGCTCGGTGAGCATGAAGGCCCCACCGTAGGCGGCATCGACGTGGAGCCACATCTTTTCCTTGGCGGCGAAGTCGGCCAATGCCTGCAGAGGGTCCACGGCGCCGGTGTCGGTCGTGCCGGCGCTCGCGACCACAAGAAAGGGCCAAAGACCCCGATCCCTCACCTTGGCCATCACGCGCCGCAGATCGCCCAGATCCATCCGAAAGGCATCGTCGCTCGCCACCGCGTGAATCTGGTCGTTCCGAAAGCCGCAAATCCGCGCCGCCTTGGCGACCGAGTGATGGGCATGCTCTCCCACGAGCACGGCCCCGCGCGAGGGATCGTCTCCCAGTTTCTCCACCCGCGCCGTCGTGATGGCGGTCAGGTTCGCGAGGGACCCCCCGGTGGTGAAGATTCCACGCGCCCGCGAGGGGTACCCCATCTCCCGAATGAGCCACCGCAGAACATTCGTCTCCAATTCCACGAGCAAGGGGGCCGCCGCCCAGACACCGGTGTAACGATTGAGACCGTTGGAGATGAAATCGGCGAGCGCCGCCGTGAGGAGGCCACCTCCGGGGATATAGGCGAGATAACCCGGGCCGGCGGCGTTGAAGCTCTGCGGGACGCACTCGTCAAAGACGAGATCAAGCACCTCGGAGAGGGGACGCCCCTCCTCGGGCGGGGCAGGCTCGACCAGACGGCGGGCCGCCTCCAGGGAACGCGAAGGGTCGAACCCGGCATCCTGGTCGGGGAGAGACTCGACATGGGCGATCAGGCGGTCACAGGCCTCGCGGACCCATTCCCGAAAGGTTTCAGAGGCAACTTCCAGCTCGCGATGGGGTTCGGGGCGTCCGTGCATGGGCCCATGATATGGGGGCCCTGGACGCGGGACCAAGATCCCCCTGGTCGAACGCCCCCGCTTGGTGTCGAATGTGACCCCGAAGGCAGAGTGGAGAAGACATGAAAACGAAGAGGAGAATCGCTGCCGCAGACGCCCGGTGGAGGTTGGAGAATTCCGACATCCTGCCCGAGTCCACAGCGAACATCGAGCCCAGGGACGTCATCATCGGGCAGGATCGGGCGATCAAGGCCCTCAAGTTGGGACTGGAGCTCTATCGCTCCGGCTACAACGTCTTCGTCTGCGGGATCGCGGGCACGGGTCGCACGTCGACAGTGCGCCGCATGCTCGATCGCCTGAAGCCCCATTGTGCCCTGGCGGATGATTTCTGTTTCGTCCACAACTTCCTGGAGCCCGAGCGGCCGCGGCTCATCCAGCTTCCGAGGGGTCAGGCCCCCCGGTTTCGCGACGCCGTTCACGAGATGGTGAAACTGCTCCGCCGCGAGATCGAATCGCTCATCAACTCGGAGACGGTCCGCGCACGCGTGCGCCAGATCGAGAGCACGTTTCTCGAGAAGGCGGGCGAGAAGACACGCGTCTTCCAGGAGAAGCTCGGTCAGGAAAACCTGGGGCTTGCGCGGTCCCCCGACGACAAGACCGCTTTCCCGGAGCTCGTCTATCTCCACGGGGAAACAGCGGTCGATCTCGCAACCCTGGAGGTGATGGCGGCCAAAGGCGAGATCGCGCCCGAAGAAGCACAGCGCGCACGCAAAGCTTTCGAGGACTTCGAACCCATCCTCCATGAGTTCATCGCCGAGCAGCAAAGGCTTCAGAGTGAGCTCATCCGCGAACGGGGCGAAGCCGAGAAAAAGGCCGTCGCCGTCGCCATCGGGAGTCTCAAGAACCTTCTGCTCGCCCGCTTTCGCACGGATGCGATCGAGACGTGGATCGATCAGGTCGAGAAGACGATCCTCGAGAACCTGGAGGTCTTCCGGGCGTCCGAGCCGCCTGCAGGCGACGATCTCCCGCCGGAGGCCGAGGGCCCCGATTTCTCCGCGTTCGACGTCAACGTCATCCTGACCTCCGACGGAGACGGATGCCCCATTGTCGTCGAAAACAACCCCACATGGACGAATCTCTTCGGCAACCAGGACCGGGTCAACCTCGCGCCCGGCGTCTACGGCACGGACTTCAGCCGTATCAAGCCGGGCTCGATCGTGCGGGCGCAAGGCGGATACCTCATTCTCAATGCGGCGGACGTGCTGAATGACAATATGGTCTGGCAGAACCTGAAACGGGTTCTGAGGACTCAAGAACTGGTCATCCAACCGCCGGAGAATCAGCCGCCCCAAGGAGCCCCGATTCTCAATCCGGATCCGATCCCCATGAACGTCAAGGTGATCCTCTTGGGCTCCGCCCATCTCTACGAGCTGATCTCCGAGAACGACCACGAATTCGGCAAGGTCTTCAAAGTGAAGGCGGACTTCGACACCGCCGTCGACGTCGACGACGACAACGAAGCCTTGGACTCCTACCTGCAAGTCCTCATCCGGGTGATTCGAGACGAGAATCTCAAGGACATGACGCGAGACGGCCTATCGGAAGTCCTCGAGGAATCCATGCGCCTCGCCGGACGCAAGGGCCGGCTGTCGACTCGATTCTCGCGCATCGCCGACATGCTCCGGGAGGCGGATTACCATGCCGAACGCGAATCCTCCCCGTTGATTCACGGGTCGCACGTGCGGACGGCCGTGCATGACCACAACGAGCGACTGAACCTCCTCGAGGAGAAGCTGCTCCGTCGCATCCGCGAAGGAGACATCCACATCGACACCGAAGGGCGTGAGGTCGGGCAGATCAATGGGCTCACCGTCATCTCCGTCGGCGAACACGCCTTCGGGCTTCCGGCGCGCGTCACATGCCGAGTCGGCGTCGGCAAGAATGGCATTCTGGACATCGAACGCGAGGCCGAGATGACCGGGTCGACCTTCGAGAAGGGCGGGTTGATCCTGCAGGGCTTCCTCACCGGTCGCTACGCGACCACCCATCCCCTCACGTTCTCGGCGAGCCTGTGTTTCGAGCAATCCTACAGTTTCATCGACGGAGACAGCGCCTCATCCACGGAGCTCTTCTGCATTCTCTCGGCCCTCGCGAACGCTCCCATCGAACAGCAGCTTGCAGTGACCGGCTCGGTGGACCAATTCGGCCGCATCCAGCCGGTGGGCGGTATCAACGAAAAGGTGGAGGGTTTTTTCTCCGTGTGCATGGACCGAGGCCTCACGGGCTCGCAGGGAGTCATCCTCCCCCAGAGGAACGTGGGCGATCTGATGCTCTCTCACCGGGTCGTCGAAGCCATCAAGGAGAGTCGGTTTCACATCTTCGCCATCACAACGGTGGACGAGGGCATGGAGATCCTCACCGGTATCTCCGCCGGGGTGCAGGACGAACATGGCCGCTGGACGCCGAACAGCCTGAACCACCGCATTCAGGAACGGCTGAAGGTCCTCCACGACTTGGCCGACGAGGACGGAGACGACAAGTGAGCCTCGAACGCATCCTCGAGCCCGAGTACATGGACGACGCCGAGGAAGCGGAAGAATACGACGCCATGGATCATGCGGAGCCCAACCGGGCTTTCGTGGACAGGCTGCGCGAACTCGGCGCCGGGGGCCGCCTCATCGATCTGGGGTGCGGGCCGGGTCACATCACGCTTCTCGCCGCCGAGACGCTTCCCGACGCGGACATTCTGGGCGTCGACGCCGCGCGCAGCATGCTCCGGATCGCCGAGGCTCACCGCGCCGAGTCCCCGGCCCGGGATCGCGTACGTTTTCTTCGAGGGCGCGTCCAGGAGTTGGGGCTCGCCAGCGCCTCCTTCGACGGCGTCTTCAGCAATACCGTCCTCCACCACATTCCGGACCCCGTGCCGTTCCTCGCGGAAGCCAAACGACTCCTCGCACCGGGAGGTGCCTTCCTCATTCGAGACCTCGCCCGCCCCGAGACCGAGGAAAAGCTCGCCGCGCTCGTCGCCCTCCATGCGAACGATGCGAATGCGCGACAACGAGAACTCTTCCGGGCGAGCCTGCACGCCGCCCTCACCCCCGACGAACTCACCCAGGCCGCCGAGAAGGCCGGTCTTCGCGACTTCGAGATCAGAAGAGACAGTGACCGCCACATCAGCCTTCAGATCGCGGCCCGGCGCTGAATTCCATCGAGGTGAAGGGGTCGGAACTTCGACGGGCCCGGCGAGAGGCGTCTCGACGGGCCCGGGAATGAGAGTAGCGACGGGTGGACTCGAACCACCGACCTAGGGCTTATGAATCCCTCGCTCTAACCGGCTGAGCTACGTCGCCAAGGGTGCGGAACGATAAACGCGGGGACCCACGTGTTCAAGGGGCGGAATCTTCATGCAAGGACGACCTCGACAGCGGTTCAAGGGTAGTCTTCTTCCGACCAGGAGCACTGACAGACTGGTCGACCAAGAACGGTCGCGGAGCGCCCTCACCCGGGGCCCCACCTCAACCAACGACGCCTGAAACCCTCCGCGACCGCGGATCAAGGCGGCCCCACACCCAGTGGGGCCGCCTCCTTTTTTGTCTTCAGCCCGAAGGCCGCGCCCGGCTGGGCGGATTTGCTATGACGGGACATGTCGGCTCCCCCTGATGCCACCTGGCGACGCCTTGTCCGGGACGTGGGTTTCACCCCGGAGGATGAGGGCTTGCCCGGCCGGGAGCTGGCTCGGAATCGCCGCGGGTGGATTCGACATCTGCGACGCCGGGACGGTCGTGGGTTCTATCTCAAAGCCCACACGCCCCGCGGTATGGGGGATCGAATTCGCTTCACGATGGGAAAGCATCCCCTGGAGACGGAGCGCCGGAACCTTTTGAGGATGGCGGCGTGGGACGTACCGGCGGCCCGCCCCGTGGGCGTCGCCGTCGACCGCGGCCCCCTCGGGATCTTTCGACGGGCCTATCTCCTCATCGAGGAGGTCGCGGGGACCCGTTCCCTCGAAGCGTGGCTCGAGGACTCCGAGGCGCGCCTTTCCCCCGCCGCCGAGCGGCAGGCGCTCGAAGACTTCGGGCGCCTTTTGGCCCGCCTCCATGAGCATGGCTATGTGGATCGAGACATGCACTTCCGAAACATTCTGGTTCGGGAAGAAAGGGGTCGCCTCGAGTTCTTCCTGATCGACTCCCCCAAGGGGAGGCGACCTTGGACGCCTTGGCGGCGGCGGAAGGGTTTCGTGCACGACCTCGCCTGCCTGGACAAACACGCGGGACGCCGACTCACGCGATCACAAAGGATGAGGGTGCTTCGGGCCTACCTCGGCCGACCTCTCACACCGAAGGATCGTCGGCTGGTGACGGCGATCGCCAAGCGCGCACGGACGCTCATGCGCCGACGCGAGAAGAAGCTGCGGCAGGACAACCTGCGCAACGCCACGGCTTACCAGCGTTCGCGGGAGTAGATCTCGGTGGCGAGGAGATTCTCGGCGCCGGCCTCGCCGCAGATTCCTTGACGCTCGGCCTCCCTCATCCAGTGGTTCGCCTTCTCCTTGTCGCCGGCGAAGAAGTACATCATGGCAAGGAAGGTCTTCAGGTTCGGATTCTTCGGATTCTCCTTGGCCGCCTTCTCGAAGGCCGCGAGGAGAACATTCCTGGACGCGGCATCGTCCAACTGTTCGCGAATGAATTTTTCCAGGTGGAGCGTGGGCACGGGGAGCAAAGACCCCGGCTCGTCCTTCTTCCACGTCTCCGGGCGGACACTGACGACCTTGCAGACCTCGATGAGTTCGCGCGTCATGTCCTCCAGGCGCCCCTCCTTGCGATACGATTCGGCCAATCGCTCCCGGAGTTGGGAATAGAACGGCACCTTCTGAAGGGTCTCCTCGAAGCAGCGAACGGCGTCTTTCTCCTTCCCGAGCCGACTGTAGATGTCGCCCAAGAGGAGCGTGATGGCCTCCACAGTAGGGTTGAGCCGGTAGGCACGCTCGGCGGGCGGCAGAGCCTTCCGGTAGAACTCGTCGACCCGGTCCTGCCATTCCTTCTTCCGGGCCTCGTTCTTGGAGACGTCGGTCCCGGGCTTCTTGTCCAGGATCTGCTTGATCCTCTTCTCGATGAGTCCCGTAATCCTCTCCGCGGCCACGGCCTTGATCTTGTAGTTCATGGCTGTTCGGAACGCGAGGGAACAATTCTCGGGGAACTGTTTCCCCAGGCGCTCCAACTCGTCCACATCGAAGCCGTCATAGGTCTCGGCCGTGGGTTGCTCGGGACACTCCATCTGCAGCAGGTTGACGACGGGATGGCGGCCGCCGGTCTGGAAGTCGGCCAGTCCGACCTTCTCGCCCGCGTGGATCAGATCCCAGGCGCTCTCATTGCGCCCAAGGTTGGTCAGACACGCGGCATAGCTGATGACGAGATTGATGTTCTTCGGGTTCGCCTCGTAGCTCGTCTCGAAGATCCGAATGAGCTCATCGCGAAAGGAAGGATCGATCAACCACGTCGCCACGGCGCCGAGCGTCACGCCGAAAACAGGAGCCTCCCCCCCTTCGAACCACTTGCCCACATACGTAGCCGCCTGGATTTTCCGCTCCGGCTCGGGATTCTCCTTTCGGCTGGCCAACCGCATGTAGCTCTTCACAACGAGAGTGCGCAACTCATAATCAAGGGTGGCCACCTTCTCGTACGCGGCGATGTCTTTCAGGAATTCCTCGTACTCTCCCCGGCGAAAATGTTGCAGCGCCATCACACGGTACACGTAGGGGAAGTCCGGACCGAGTTTTCGGATTTCGGCCAGCTCCTTCTCGACGACTTTCAGAAGACGGCGTTGTCCCTTGGGGTCGGTGGAGTCCCGCCAGTCCTCGAGAAGCCTCCGGACGATGCGCATGCGGAGGCCGATATTGTCGGGCTCCTTGCTCAATGCCTCGCGCAGACCTTCGAGGTCGGAGCCGACATAGGCACAGGGGAGATCGTCCTGAGCCACGATTTGCTGCAAGCCGGCGCCAAGGAACAACCCGAGGAGAATCGAAACGGTGATATGCTGCAAGGCGGTCATGCTGGAATCCCTTCACGAAGTCGGGCCGCATTCCGGGGCGGCCCGCTGGAAGAGATCTTAGGAATGCGAGAGGACGCAGCAAAGTGCCAAGGCAGGATGACATCCCCAGGGCAAGTCTGACGAGCCGAATCCTCCTCGGGAGTGCGGTCTTCCTCCTGGCGCTCCTGGCCGGCGGGGGTATTCGGCTCGTCCACGAGGTCGCGTTCAAGCATCCGGTGGCCCATGGAGTTTTTTGGCTGGCGGTGGGGGCTCTTCTCTGGGCGCTGTGGCGGGCTTGGCGCAAGGCCGGCAGGCCCGAGGACTCCGCCCGGCCAGCCCGAAAGGCCCTCATGGAGGCCTTTCGGGAGGCCGAGCGTCGCACCGGGGCGGACGGTGTCGAAGCCGCCCCGCTCCCTACTTCCCCAAGGGAGCAGGGGTTTGTTTCGGGACCGACTTCGGAGCCGGAGTCTCCACGCGAATCCGGCGATCCCCGATGAGAACCTCAAAGGTCTTCAGTCGCGCGGCCACCCGGCCGAGTTCCCCATGCTCCTTCAAGAGATCGAACCAAACGTCGGAGAAGAGATCCACCTTCTCGAGGACGGGCAGTTTTTCCGGCTTCGACGAGCTGATGGCGGTGTCCACCCACACCTTCCCTTTCTTCTCGAACGTCCGACCTCCCACCCGAATGAGGGTTCCATCGGGACGCGCGGCGTCGTCCACATCGAGAAGCAGCCACTCTTCGCCTTCCTCCTTGGCCAACTCGGCGGGAGCCGCCTCGGCCATCTTCTTCGTCTGCAGGCTTCGCATGACGGCGTCCCGTCCCTGAGTGGCGGGAGGCGCGCCGAGAGACCCGCCGCCCCCGGTCGCGGGGGCATTCCCATGGCCGAAGCGGACTTGGCGGCGGAGGGTACCCGCCTTCCCACGACGAGGGGGAACGGGCCTGGGCCCGCGCGTGGCGACCTCATCCTCCGCCACGAGGAAGGACGTGTACGGCGTGGCGATTCCGTACTTGATCCCCAATCGCTTCACTTCGTCCACCAATTCCGGATGGGCGCCGTCGAGGCGAATCGTGTCCCACAGATCGGCCACCTTGCGCCGGGCCCAGAGAACCGGAACGAAATCCCTGCCCTTCGACTTGTCAACGAATCGGGCCTCGAAGACGAATTCCTTCGTGTCCGCCCCCACGCGGCCCGTAAGCCTCACGACCGCATGGCCTGAACCCGTATATCGACCGCTGACGAAAAGGCGGTCCCCAACAAACAGATCGGGCCACTGACTCGGGTAGATCTCGAAGGTCTTCACCCCCTCGATGGTGAGCTTCACATCCGCCAGAACGGGATGGGCCACCTTCTCATAGAAGGACGAGAGCTTCATCTCCAGGTTCTGCCCCGGAGTGACGTAGTCTCGAATGCCGCGAGACTTCTTCGTCAGCAGATCCAAGAACTGCACGTTGACGTCGAAACCGACGCCCAGCGTGTAAATGCGAGCACCCACCTTGTTCTCGGACACGATGGAATCCAGCAGGGACTTCGTGTTCGTCTCCCCCACCGTGGGCAGCCCATCCGTCACGAAGACGATGAGAGGGACCCGCCCCTCGACGTCACGCAGTGGAAGGAAATGAATGGCGTCACGAAGCGCCGCCTGGATGTTCGTACCGCCCTTCGCGGAAATCTTGCCCACCCATTGCACGGCCTCGGCGACGGCATCCTTGTCGGCTTTCAGCAGCATGTCGGAGAAGGTACGCGATTGGGCGGCGAACGTGACGATGTTGAAGCGGTCTTCGGGCCTCAGCCCCTTCAGACCATTGATCAGGGCCGCCTTCGCCTGCTCGATCTTCTGATCGTCACGCATCGAGCCCGACGTATCGAGGACGAAAACCATGTCCTTCGACACGACCGTCTCCGTGGAAACATCGCGCCGAGGCGCCAGCGTGAGCAGAAAGAAGCCGCCGTCCCGAACGGTGTGCTCACTGAGCAACTCCATCCCCAGCGGGTCTCCGTTCAGCGCGTAGAACAGATGGAAGTCTCGATGGCTGAGGGAGGTTCCGCCCTCCAGGGCAACGAGAACTTCGCGATCGCCCTTGCGATGTTGCTCCACGGAGTGGGAGGAGGAGAAGACGGTCCCGATGGGGGCGCTCGACAGTATTTTGGCCGTGAGCGACACCTTCTTGGTCTTCTGTTCGCTGAACGCTCTTCCCCTCAGCGGAAACGTGTACTCGACGAGATTCCCATCCCGTCGCAGCTGCTCCACGTAGGCCAGCGAAACGCTCACCTTTCCCCGTGCCGGGATCGGGAACACGCGGGCCTTGAAAAGACCGTACCCGAAGTACTCCAAGAGCGCGGGATCCCTGCGGCGACGCACGATGCCCTCATAGATGTGTCGTGCGTCCTCTTTCGACATCAACTCGCCTTCCATGGTCTTCCCGTTCACGGTCATGGAGAACGTCGTCACGGACGCGTTTTCCGGAATCGGGAACAGATACGTTCCCTCCAGGCCGATGCCGTTGGGGTTCTGAAACGTCTGCTCCACCTTGGTCGTGGCCACTCCGGCCTCGATGACGACATCGATTCTCTGATTCTCGACGACAAGAGGTCTCAGATCCGGGCGGCGCGTCGGCCGAAAGTGATCCCCGTGAACGCGCAGATCCACGATGCCCTGCGACATGGCGCCGGCGGCGAAGAGTAGAAGACAGAAGAATCCGGTTGACGAAGAGATGATTCGCGATCTCATGGTGTCGCTCCTAGCTCGAGGTTCGAGGGGGAGATCGACGATTCCTCGCCGAATCCGATGGGGCCTCCCTCGAGACGATCCGTGACAGGACAACACTCTGGACGCAGGGAAAAACTTCGAGTTCCAACAAACCGTGAGACCCGCGCGGAGCGAAAGGGGCGAGATCAGAAGTCGCGGCCGGGCTTGGGAGTCTCGAGTTCGACCTCGATGGACATCTCGTGGGGCTCGCCGGGGAACCAGGAGCGGAGAGCCCCCTCGAGTTCTCGCTGCTGAACTCCGCTCGACCCCTTCGAGGAAAACTCGATGACAAAGGTCCGCGTGCGCCGCGAATCGTTGGCACGGGTGCGAACTCGGGGTCCCGAGAACAAGACGCTGAGAGGCGAGGAGAGTCGAATCAACCGCCGATCTCCCCTTTTCGTACGAAGGGCCTCGCGGATGACGAGGGTGGCCCGCTTCCGGTTGTCCAGGATACGGTACCGAAGCCCCTCCAGGATGGGGGCCACGGTGTCGGCCTTTGCACATCGCAGCTCGAACGGCATGGGTTCATAAAGACCCGCCAGACGTCTGAGTTCCGCGAGATGGGATTCCAGCCCTTGGTCGCTCGTGAGGCGCTTCAGCCGAGCCAGTCGTACTTCGGGTGAAACGCTCTCATCCGCGAGCACGGACTCCGCGGTGGTCACCCACCGATGTCCCTTGCCGGCGAAGTGGTGAACGCGCGCCTGCCAATCGCCCAAGCTGGCTTGATCCATCTCCTCCAGGACGACGGCATCGGCCTCCACCGGAAAAGCCTTCAGACTCTCCTTGATCACGTCGACGATCTCCGGCGTGCGGGCGGCGGCGCCGAGATCGGTGAGTGCGCCCAAATGGGCGAGCGTGCGGTGGAAGCGGCTGAGTCGCTGTCCCGCCGGCTTCTTCGGGAGCCCCGCCAGGAGAGCGTCCACGGGCTTCTCTTCGATCACGGGCGGAGCCTTCTCCGCGGCGATCCGCGACGTCGCGTCCGCCGGCTCATCCCGTCGCCCCAGGTCGAAGGCCAAAGAACCCACGCCTCCCAGAACAAGCAGCAGTCCTGCCGCCATGGCGGCCTTGGTCCACCGCGAGCGACGCGGATGCGCACGAAACGCCATCGTACTCGGAGGATAGGGCGCGGGCCGATCCGTCTCGATGCCGGAGAGGCAACGCACGGCGAAAAACAGATCCGTGAATTCGCGCCAGGCTTCGGAACACGCCTGGCAGGTCTCCAGATGAGCCTGAAAACTCTCCTGTTGCTCCGGCGGCATGCACCCGTCGAAGGCCACGCTGAATCGTTCCTTCGCTCCCGTGCAATCCATCACCGCAGGGCCCCTCCCCCCACATCCCGATAACGCTTGAGGCCCCGGTGAAAATGTTCGCGGGCTCGGGACAATCGGGAACTCACGGTCTTGACCGGGCAACCCACGATCCGTGCCACTTCCTCGTAAGACAGACCCTGCATCGCACACAGGACGAAGACCTCTCTCAGCTTGTCGCTGAGGCCCTGAAGAACCCGTTGAACGTTTTCTTCCAATTCGCTCATGAGGGTGGAGGCGACAGGCCCGTGACTCTCGGACACGGAAGGCTCCAAGACGGGTTGGTCGTCCTCCCCATGCAGGCTGACCCGGGGCCTCTTGCGCCGCAGGGAGTCGATGGCCAGGTTCCTGGCGACGGTGTAGAGCCAGGTGACGAAGCGACTTCGAGGATCGAAGGCCCGCGGATTCCTGTAGATCTTGAGAAACACGTCCTGGGTAATATCCTCGGCCGTATCTCTTTGCCCGACATAACGATAGACGAATGTGAGGATGCGGTTCCGGTACCGGTTGTAGAGGGTCTCGTAGGCCTCCGAGTCGCCTTCCGAGACCCGAAGCATGAGGACTTCGTCGGACGTCTCCTCGGGATCGAAGGGCACGCCGGCTGCCGGCGGAGCGGAAATGGATCGGTGGATGATGGACATGTCTCAGAAGATTCTACGGCCCCAAACCCGGAATTCCCCCCTTTTTTCCAGGCTTCGTGCCCCAGGGGAGAGTCATGTGATCAGGCAGAAAACCCATCAAAGGTGGACACCGTCTCGATGACCCGGTCCTGAGAGGCCTCGGACAGCCACGGGGAGACGGGCAGGGCCAGGACTTCCTCGCACGCCCTGTCCACCTCGGGAAGAGGACCGGACGTCTCTCCCAGACGTTCGAAAGCCTCCATGCGATGGAGCGGCTTGGGATAATAGACCTGGGACGCGACACCATGCCGTCCGAGGTGTCGGCGTAGACGGTCCCGCTCCCGACACCGCACGACGTATTGATGGACCACCCAGGTCTTCGGCGTGTCCATGGGCGGAAGGCCCAGCGCAGACTCCAGTCCCCGATGCCGAAAAGCCCGGTCATACCGCTGGGCCCGCCGATACCGTTCCCGCGTCCAGTCCTTCAGATGGCGCAGCTTGACGGAAAGGACGGCCGCCTGAAGAGCATCCATGCGGAAGTTCCCCCCCACCATGACGCTGTCGTAGGCTTCGATCTGTCCGTGGGTGCGCAGAGTCCGCAATCTCTCCGCCAGGCTCGGGTCGCCGGCGACCTGGAATCCCGCATCGCCCGCGGCACCGAGATTCTTGGTCGGAAAACACGAGAAGCAGCCGACGGCGCCCAGAAGCCCCACGGGCGTGCCGGCCGCATCGTGGCCGAGGACGGCCTGGGCCGCGTCCTCGATGATGGCGACGTCGCCCTCCTCGCACCAGCGACGGCACGCCTCCACGTCGGCGGTTCGCCCAAAGATGTGAACGATCAGAAGAGCTTTGAAATCCTGGGGATTCAGAGCCGTCAGCCCGGCGGGGTCGAGATTCAAGGTCACGGGGTCGATGTCGACGAAGAAGGGGCGGGCGCCCAGCCTCGCAATGACACCGGCTGTCGCAAAAAAGCTGAAAGGCGTGGTCACGACCCGGTCGCCGGGTCCCACTCCGTGAGCCATCAGGGCGGAAAGCAGTGCGTCGGTTCCCGAAGAGACCGCCACCACGGATCCCTGCGGAAATCCCGCCTCCTTCTCCATGAGCGCCTCGAAATCAGCAACCTCGTCACCCAGGATGAAACGGCCGTGATCCAAGACCCTCTCGACGGCTTCCAGCAGCTCGTTCTTCAAGGATGCCGCCTCGCCGCGAATGTCAACGAAAGGGATCTCTTCGTCGCTCATGCCTCGATCTCCTCGAGGGCCTCCGGACTCCCGCGGTACGTACGACGACAGGCCGGGCACCGAAAGAGGTTCCCTTCTTCCGAAAGCGCATCACCGCAGAGGCACACGTGCCCCGACGGACGAGCGGGGGCCCCCATGACCAGCGTGAACGGCGGCACGTCATGGGTCACGACGGCGCCGGCGGCCACCATGGCTCCCCGACCGACCGTGACTCCCGCCACGAGGGTCGCGTTGGCGCCGAGGGTCGCACCGGCCTCGACCCTCGTTGGGTCGAATCGGTCCTTCCTGGGAAAGCGGGCCCGCGGACGGCGCACGTTGGTGAAGACCACCGAAGGCCCGACGAAGACATCGGCGGCGAGCGTGACCCCCGTGTAGAGAGACACGTTGTTCTGGACTCGGCATCCTGCACCGATCTCGACACCGGGTGCAACGAAGACGTTCTGTCCGAGCACCACGTCATCACCGAGGACCGCGCCCGCCATGACATGAGCGCCTCGCCACACCTTCACGCGGCGCCCGAGCACCGCTCCTTCCTCCACGTCGGCACGAGGGTGGATGTAGGGGGCATCGTTCATCCGTCGACTCTTTCTCGAAGGCTGCCGTGAGGAACGCCTCGGGAAGCCGGCATCACTTCTTTTCGGCGGTCTTCTTCTTGGTGACGCCCTTCTTCCGGGACGGTTCGTCTTTCTTCCCCTTCGCGGGCTCCTTCTTCCCGCCCTTCTCGGGTTCGGATTTCGAGGTCTTCTTGGCCTTCTCTTCGGCCTCGAGCTTTCGCTTCACAGCGGCCTCGACGTCGTAGGCCCAGTCGTCAGGCATCGGAGCGACGGGGCGCGGCCACCATTGAGCCTCGGGCTTCTTCCCGGAACGGGAGCGAATCCTGCCGTAGAGAGGCTCTTCCTCCTTGTCGTAGACGATCTTCCCGTTGACGATCGCCCACTGGACCATGGTCTTGTAGTTCAGGATGTTGCCGTCGCAGAGAATGATGTCCGCATCCTTCCCGACCTCGAGGGAGCCCACGCGGTCGTCGATGGCCAGCATGCGCGCAGGCTGGATCGTGATGGCCTCCAGAGCCGCCGTCTCGGGCAAGCCGCCACGGACCGCCGCCCCGGCCTCGAGCGCCAAGGTGAGGATGTCATGACCCGAGCCTCCGTCCATGTTGAGACGGCCCTCGGCCGGCACGATGCTCACGGGGACGCCGCGTTCGTAGAGAATCGCCGCATTCTTCAGATTCGAACCCGTGACGCGATTCGTCTCCATATCCTCGTCCTGCCTGACTCGCGGGATGAGAATGACGCCCACACCGGAACGGCCCAATTCATCGGCGACGGTCCAACCTTCCGTCGCGCCCCGAATGATCGCCTTGAATCTGAATGTTCCAACGAGGTCCGCGATCTCGCGCAAAGAGTGGGCATCCGTGGCATTGAAGAGGGCCACCTGCTTGCCCTCGAGAAGAGGCAAGAGACGGGCCGCGCTGCCAAGGCTCCGCGTGCTGTTCGAGGAGGCCCCCTTCTTGGTCGGAGTCTTCCCTTTCGTCGGGTTGGCACGTTTGGAGGCTGCCTTCTTGGAAGCCGCCTTCTTGGCCCTCAGGTAATCCCGCGCCTTGCGAAAGTCCTCCCGGAGTTTCTTCTTGTCTCGAGGGCGTCGCGACGAATACATGAGCCCCATGTAGAGGCCCTCTCCCACAGTCGCTCCCTCGATGGTACCCGTGAGAAGCTTGACCGCGTTGCTGCCCACGAGCACCGTCGTGATGCCGTGTGCCAAACCCATCACGGTGGGAAGACCGTAGGGATTGAGGGCGTCAACCTGCTTGCCGCGCGGCGGGGGAAGAATCCCTCCGCCATTGAGATGCACCAAACCCGGGTAGGCCCGAAAGCCCATGCCATCCAGCGTCTTCACGTCCTTCGCATCGGAGGGAGCCTCGACCTCGGGCCCCATGGCCTGGATCTTGCCGTTCTTCACGAGGATGCGGCTGTAGCGTTGGATGGGGCCCACGACAGGATAGATGTGGACGTTCTTGACGAGAAGCCAGGTGTCCGGCTTCTTCTCGTCCTTCTTGTCCTCCGGCTTCTTTTCGGGGGCGGCAGCGGGCCTCGCACCCACGGGTCTCGGGGGTACCTGGGCCGCGGACACGGCGGTCAAGCACACAAGGAAGGTCAGAAGAGGAATGATTCGATGACGCATTTCAGCGGATTCTCCGAGTGAAGGGGATCATCTCCCCGCGAATCATGACCTTCTCGACACGGGTGTCGAAGGCGAGGGGATCGCCACTCAAGAAGACGAGATTGGCTTCCTTCCCCTTCTCGATGCTTCCGAGCCGATCGGACATTCCGAGCATCTCGGCGGGATGAAGCGTCACGGTCTTCAGAATCTCCTCGCGAGGAAAACCGTATCGCACCATTCTTGCCAACTTCTCGAACATGATCGCGTATTCGCTCCAACGGGATTGCTCCGGCAGGTACACGACCTTGCATCCGGCGCGCAGTAGCTTGAGCCCCAGATTGTACTGATCACGTGTGTACGGGTAGTGATTGATGTTGGGGAAGATGGCCACGAGAGCCTTCTCCTTGCCGAGCGCCTCGACGATGAGATTCACATCCGTCTCGGGCGTCACGGCAAACGGGCTGTTCTTGCCCACGACACCATTGAACACCCGGTAGGAGTGGGCGAAGGGCTCCTCGTCGAGGAAGGCGCGCAAGTATTCATAGCAACCCGCGGGCGTGATCGAGACGCCCCATGAGTTGATCTGGTTGCGGCCGAACTCGATGATCGCCGTGACGCCCTTCTTCTTCTCGATCAAGTCCACGAGTGGTCGATAGAGGGGGTTGATGGGAGGTGCTTTGAACCCGTCGTCTTTGGTTTGCGACGGCTTCTTCTTCTCCAGCGCTCCGCTCTTCGGCTTGGGTTTGGGCTTGGGCTTGGGTGCGGGTTTCGGCGACGGCTTGGGTGCGGGCTTCGGAGTCGGCTTCGGTGACGGCTTCTTCTTCGCCTTCTGCTTCTTCTCCCAGGCCTCCCGGGCCTTGCGAACTTTCTCGATCTCGGCGTGAGCGGACTTGAATGCGCGAACGAGGTTGCCCTTGTCCGATCGAGGATCGTTCATCGTCATCTTGATGGGGCCCTCGGCGGTGATGGTCATCGCCTTCGTGTCCTTGCCCGACGTGCGAACGACCAGCTCACGTCCTGCAATGGGGCCTCCGCGGGGGTCCAATCCCAAAGTCGTGTAGCCGAACGCGAGAAGAGGTTCGAAGCGATCTCCATCGAGGAACAGGTCCTCACCGAAGGTCTGGTTCGCCTTGATGCCTCTGCCGCCGTTGAGGCTGACGTAGGCGCTCACCGGATCGATCAACCCGGGCATGACCACCGAGTTCGGCGCATCGATCACGTGGGCGCCGAACGGGTAATCCACGTTCGTTCCGACGGCTTCGACGATGCCGTTGCGAATGACGATCGACGCGTTCTTCAGTGTTTCCCCGCTGACCGTGATCACGGTCCCCGCCTTGACGACGGTGAAGTCGCCATTCGACGTGCTCTTTTCCTGAGGCGTCATGCCCGAAAGAGCCCCCGCAAGACCGAGCACGGCCACCAGCACAAGCAGCTGTAGCTGTTTGCGATTCCGTCGATGCACAGCCGAGATTCTCATGCTCGAATTCCCCTTTCGCCCGCTCAATAGAGCCGCCTTTCTCTCGCGTCGTACACCACTCGCCCGAGAGCGAACACGCGCTCCACGCCCGAGCGGCAATCGAACGGATCTCCGGTCCAGGCCACCAGGTCGGCGTCGCGACCGGGGGCGATGATCCCGATCCGATCTTCGACGCCCAGGATCTCCGCCGCCGTCCTCGTCAGACCCTCGAGAGCGGGAAAGGTCTGCCATCCGTACTTGACGCTCAACGTTCCCTGGAGTCTCAGATCCTCCTGGGGCAGCACCCCCGCATCCGTATTGAGGCCCACCTTGCGAAGACCTGCGTCCCACCACTTCCCGGCGCAAGAGTTGATCGTGCGGTCCTGTTCATCCATCCACCAGACACGCGGCCCGACGATGGCGTAGATCTTGCGCTCAATCGCCAAGGCGGCTGCCTTGTACGCATCGAACGTACCGTGGTCGATCATGAGCTTCATGCCAAACGTGTCGTGCAACATCGTCATGGACTTGGAAACCACCTGGAACATCTGGGTGTGGACACTGGCAGGGATGAGCTTGCCGAAGATGAGCCGAAAATCTTCCCACCGCTGATCGTAGGCCGGACGGGTCTTCGTGACTCCGGCTTCGTAGTCGCTCCATCGTCTCCAGTAGCGTCTCGCCTTCACCAAGGTCTGGCGGAGATTGTAGTTCATGTAGGACCGACCCTTGCCGAAGTACCAGCGCTCCGGGTTGCCGGCTTGCGCGATCTTCAGCGAGCCGGGCGAACGCATGACGGCCTCACCGATGGTGCGAGCCCCGTGGCGCACGATTCCACCGAAGCCGCTCATGTTGGTTCCGGATCCTGGTATGAGGAGCGCGGTCGTCACCCCCCCGGCAAGGGCCCGATTGTTGTTGAATGTGTCGACCTGGATGAGATCTCCCGCCCGAAGGCCCGGGTTTGTCAACCAGACGTACGGATTGATGTCACCGCTTTGATTCGTCGCCGTGTGGCTGTGGCAGTCGATGAACCCGGGAAGAACCCAATGGTTCGAGTGATCCATGACCTCGTAGCCATCCGGAATCTTCGCACCCTTTTCGGAAACGATCCTCTCGATCTTCCCCTCCGCGACAAAGATGATGACGTGATCCAGGATTCGATTCTGGTCGTCCATCGTGAGGACCTTGCCGGCCCGGATCGCATACTTGGGCTTCGCGAGGGCATCGTCCTGCGCCGTCGCGAACGGTCCCGCGAGAGCCAAGAAGACCAGGAACATCAACCAGCGTCGAGCCATCATTTCACCTCCCTGCCACGAACGAAGACCTTCAGGAGTCGGCTACGGGCATCCATCGGATCGCCTGAGAAGATGAGCACATCGCCGTCCCTCCCCTTCTGGAGAGACCCGACCTTGTCGTCCAGCCTGAGAATGCGGGCCGCATCGTAGGTGAGGGCCCGCAGAGCCGTCTCCGGACCGAGGCCGGCGCGCACGGCACCGCGCACGAGCCGCAACAGCTCCGAAGAACGCCACGTCCCACGACTGCCGAACGCCAACCGATGTCCCTGGCGCTCCAGGAGAGCCGCGACAAAAGTGCGCTTCCCCTTCTTCCGCCGTTCGACGAGCGCATTGTCATGGATGACGGCAAGGCCTTCCGGAATGCGGTCGAGAATGGCAAGGAGCGGCTTGGCCCCCTCGAGGACGAACTCGAGTCCGTAACGCTTCATCACGTCCGCCGCGGCGAGCACCTGACCGGGGGTGGACACGCGAATGACGAGTCCCACGCTTCCCGCGAGCACACCGCGCCAAGGCTCCAATTTCTCATCCTTCTTGGGGGCCTTCGGTTTGCCCGGAGCGACGGCGGCGGGTACCGGAGCGGCGCTCGCCTTGACCGTGATCTTGGGTGCGATCTTCGCGGTCCGCTTGGCCTCATAGTCCATGCTGACGAACGAACCTATCGTGACGGTGCCCTTGAGATGGTCGGCCGGGTCGAGTTTGGCGTCGAGTGAGGGCTTACCGAATGGGGTTTCCACATCGATTTCGAGGTGGAGGCTCCCTTTCTCGAACGAGCCGGTCACATCGGCTTCGACGTCGCTGTCGACGGGATTCGTCACTGTTCCGGACACCTTCGTGCCATGGAGTGCCACCTTGAGCACGACCGGAAGAGGTTCGGGGAGAGGCCCACCCTTCAACGTGCCTTGCCAGGTCCCGCTGAGCGCGTCTTGCGCCTCCTTGCCCTTTGTTTCCTTGGCCGGCTTCTTCGGGGTCGGACTCGGCGCAGCCGGTTTCTTGGCCGCGGGCTTCGGTGCGACCTCGCCCTTCTTCCACTTCTCGAGAGCCGCCTCGTAGGCCTTCCACTTGGAGTCGTAGGACTTCGCGCGCTTGAGTTGCCCGTCCAGCGACTTTGCAGCCTGACTCCGGGTGCCGCCCACCTGGATCACCATGGCCGCCAAGGCATCGGTGACGGGATCGCTTCCGTCCTCGAAGGACGTCTTGAGGGCCACCATGCGAACCCCCTGAATCGAGGTACGACTCGGTCCTACCACCGCGGTCGTGACGCCCTTCATGGCCGCCCGACGGGCCGCCGGCGTGAGGGTCCGGAAGACGGAAGAGTAATCCACGTCGGGGCCAACCGAGGTCGAATCCCCGTCCAGCCCCACCGAACCGAAGGCATCCACGAAGCCGGGCGTCACGACAGCCTGGGGCCCGGCGTCGACGACTCGGGCCCCAGCGGGAATGGGGACAGCCCGTCCACACGCGACGACGCGCCCCTTCTCGATGAGGACCTCTCCGTTTTCGATCATGCGACCCGTGCCGTCCAAGATGAGTCCGGCACGCACGACGAGCGCGCGGTCGACCTCGCCGTCGATGTCCCAGGCTTGTCGCCCCCGCACCCAAACCGCTTGGACATGACTCCGGCTGGAGAGGGGATCGCCGTTGACGGCGATGAGATCCGCGTCCTGACCGGGCGCGATGCTTCCGATGCGCGCCCCCAAGCCGAGAAGTTTCGCGGGACGCGACGTGACCGCCGTCAACGCCGCCACGGGCGACATCCCCGCCCCCACGGCTTCGGCCGCAGAGAGCAACAGGTCGTCCACACGGCCGCCGAGTATGACGTTGACGCCTCTCGCCTCGAGTGCGGCGGCGGCCTTGGCATCGCCCCGCCACGGTTTGACGGGATCGTAGCTCGTCCGTTCGGGTTGGAAGAGATCGTTGTCGACGTCGACGACCACGGGAATCTTCGCAGCGGCCAACGCGTCGGCGACGAGATGGGCCTCTTCCGCTCCGGCGATGTAGGCTTGGATCCCCGTCGCACGCACGGCGTCGACGGCCTGCAGGATGTCCTCCGCCCGATGGGCCACGATGCGAAGCGGCCGACCACTCGCCAGAAACGCCTTCAACGCGAGCAACTGTCGCATCTCCTCTCCCGAGGCCGGTCCCCGCTCCAAGGCCCGTGCCTTGGCGATGATCCTCTTCAGGGCAACGATCCGGCCCATGCGGGTCTTGGGACGCCTGGGCGAAGACGGCGGATACGGCACGTCGTTCGACGAAGGGAACGGTCGGTCCACGAAGGGAGGTTCCCCGCGCCCGCCGTTGGCGGTGAAGAACACCGAGAGATCGGACCGCCCCACGAGGACGCGCGAATCCGAAGGCTCCGCGCCCATTCGCACGACGGCCCCCACCCCGCCCACGAAACGCACTTCTGGAACGCTGATGCGCCCCGCGGTGACGCCGTGACGCCACTCGGAACGAAAGTCCGCATAGGGGTTGAACTTGTCTCTCGCCAGGTAGCGCGGTCCGAGTTTCCGGGGATCGCGCCCCTTGAAGGCGTCCAGGTTCATCGAGACGAGCCCCGGAAGAATCGAAGCTTCTCCCAGATCGACGACGGGGATGACGCCGGGCTCGAACCGTCCCTGTCCGACCTCGGCGATACGCCCATCACGGATGAGCAACCAAGCGTCCTCGAGGTATCCATTGTCGACGCTGTTGGTCGAGTCCTCCACTCGTCGGACACCCGTGCCCGCATCGAGGACGTAGATCCGACGTGCCTTGAGGTAGTAGGTCGTCGCGTCCTCGTCATCCTCTGCGATGAGCTGGTGCTTCGGATTCGCCGCCAACGGAGCGGTGCGCATCGCCAAGCAGAAGAGGGCGACCAAGACTGCGAGCGTTTTCATTCGGCCCATGCTGATCGTCCTCACTGTCCCTGACCCGCGCCGGACTTCTTCGCAGACTTCGGCTTGGAGGGTTGGCCACCCTTCTTCTCGGTCGGCTTTTTCGACCCCGTCTTGGCGGGTTTGGATTCAGAAGTCTTCGCTTCCTTGGCTTTTTTCGCCGCCGCGGCCCTGCGCTCTCTCTCGGTCGTCTCGTAAACGCCCTCGAGGAGGTCGCGCAGGCGCTTGTCCTTGGACCTCTCGTAGACGGGAATGCCCTGAATCCAGACCGAATCCACCCACGTCGTCAGGTCGAGCGGGTCTCCGGTGAACATGACCAGATTGCCGTCGTGTTCCGCGGCCAACGCGCCCACGCGCGACTCCATGCCGATGGCCTTGGCCGCGTTGACCGTCACCGCGGACACGGCCTCGGTCCTCGAGATGCCGCCGCGGATCAGGCGTGCGGCGGTGGCCCACGGGTCCACGAACTCGCCCACGGCGAAGGGAATCTTGGCCTTGGCGAACTCCTTGGGTGTGAAGGTGTCGTGCAGTTCTCCGGTGATGCGGTCGGCTTCGGTGAAAACGAACGCACTCTTCGGGATGATGATCGGGCGCGCCAGCCCTTTCAGCAGCTTCAGTGCCTTGAAGGTGTCGCCGGCGAGGATGAAGGTGCAGGTCTTCTCGAGGCCTTCCCGCTTGACGAATGCCAGGGCGGGGGCGACTTCCATCGCCCGAACGCAGTAGATGTAGGCATCCAGACGACCCTCGCGGAGGCGATAGAGATTGCGGTGGCGATCGTCCATTTTCTCGAGAGAGATCAGCGGGCGCCCCCTCTTTCTGGCCTCTTCGGGGCCGACTTCGAGCTTTTCGCCCTTCTTCTCGAGGTCCGCCTCATAGAGTTTCTCGGCGAGGTCGTCCAGATAGCGGTCGAGATCCACGAAGGCCTCCCGCAACTGGGAGTACTGAACCGCGTGGTCGTAGCCGCCCTTGGGAGCGAAGTTGACCCGGAGGCCGCCGTCCGCGCGAACGGTCATCTCCTCGACCCGCAGTCCCACGGGAATGAACATGCGGGAGACGCCGCTGATGACGCAATTGGGCCCCTGCGAGACGTGCAGGGTCGTCGTTCCGTTCCTGAGCGCAATCTCGAGGGCGCGGTCCGACGGATCGAACGCATCGTACACCTCGACGAAGGGGGTCGTGTCGAGGGACTCGTTCGGTACGTCGAGCCCTCTGACCGTCATGGGATCGACGGCGCCGGGGTAGATCGTCTTGCCGGAGGCGTCCACCACCCAGGCATCGAAGGGACGCTCGAGCTTCGCACCCATGGCGGTGATGCGGCCGTACTCGATGAGGATCTCCCCCTTGTCGAGGACCTTTCCGGACATCGGAACGATCTTCGCGCCCGTGATCAGCACCTTCTCATGGGTCTGAGCGGTCAGGACGCTTCCAAGGACGAGGGCCAGGACCAGGGAGAGGAGACCGAGCAGGCCCCGTCCCCTTCCGTTCATGATCGATACATTCATGGGTTTCTTCATCTTCCGGGAATCTCTCAATCGATCCGAGCCTCGTAAGACTCGCCGCTCACGAAAATCTTCAACATCGGGCTGGTCGCGCCGAACGGAACCCCGCCCCAAACGATCAGGTCCGCATCCTTTCCAACCTCTACCGCTCCCACGCGATCACCGACACCGAGAAGGCGAGCCGGAACGACGGTCACCGCCTGGAGAGCCGCCACGAAACCGAGCCCGTGGCGCATCGCTATACGAACCTGCTCGGCGAGCCCGTAGGCGCCGCGATCGCTTCCCGCCGTCAGTGCAAAAGGGACGCCCGCTTTCTGCAGGACAGCCGCCGCCGTGGGCCGCCGTCTCACGCCGCGCCCCGGTCGCCCGAAACCCCGGGAAACCCGCGGACGCGCTCTCGTCTTCAGGGGACCCAGGATCACAGAGGTCTTCGCCGCCTTCAGCTCCGCCACGAGACGCCAGCTCTCGGCGCCTCCCTCGATGATCACCGGGACACCGAATTCCTTGGAGATCCGCAGTCCCGTCGCCATCTCATGCTGTTCGTTGGCGCGCACCCTGAGAGTGAGTCGGCCATGCAAGGCGTCCACCAGGAGTTTCATGTCCTCATCCTTGGCCAGATCTCGAGGGGCGCGCGCCTCGAGATCGCGGGCGCGGCCCAGAGCCTGGCGCGCGATGAAGTTGACGCCCATCAACGAAGTGGGATAGCGGGTGAAAAGGCTGTAGCCCGATGAACGCGGCGCGGAGTTGCCGGCAAGGGGGCCGTGGGTGAGATTGATCTTCGGAGCACCCGCGGCGACGAGGACTCGTGCCGCCGAGGACGTGCCGGTCTTCACGACGGCAACCCGCGGCCCCACGACGCTGCTCTCCGGACCGGATGCGCCGACAGTGGTGACGCCTTCCCGGGCCAGCAACTCGAAGCGACGGTCCGTCAAGTCGAGGCAGTCCAGAACGCGGGAGGCGGGGACCACTTCGCGAGCCTCCGGATTGGACCGCGTGATCTCGAGTCCAGAAGCGGCGGCATCGATCATGCCCGCGGTGATCTCACCTCGGGGGAAGGCTCGCTTTCGCGTGCCCTTGGGCGTCTTCAAGGACTTCCCGACGGCCAAGATCTTGCCCTTGTGGATGAGAACCTCACCGGGAGCGAAGATCGTCCCGTCACCCCGATGAACCTTTCCGGCCATCAGGAGAATCGGGCGATCCTGGGCCGACAACCCGGCCGTCGCCAGAAGAAGCCCCAACCATGCGCAAAAAACCCTGAAGGTCATCGGTTGCTGTCTCCCATTCGATAGATGCGTTGACCTCCGACCCAAGTCTCGTGGACCCGCGCCGCCGGGTCGAGAAGGTCGCCGTTCAAAAGGATGAAGTCGGCGTCCATGCCCGGGGCGAGGTCGCCGACCTTTCCGGCACGGCCCGCGACGTCCGCGGCACGAACCGTGATCGCCTCGACGGCCGCTTTGCGTGAGAGGCCGTGTCGCACGGCGAGCCAAGCGCCGAGACGCAGGACCCGCGGGTCGAGTCTCGGCGCGTCGACGTGAAAGACAACGCGTCCGCCTGCCGCGGCCAGGTCCCTGGGCAACAAAAGATCGGCCACGGACTCGGCGTCGGTGGGTGCATCGAGGAGAAACAGCCTCCCCTTCACCGCTTGGATCTGTGGAATGGACCTGCGAACCACCCTCTTGGGCGCCTGGAATGCCGGCGAGACGTTGAACTCGGCGGCGAGACTCAAGGCACGCTTCAACGCACCTTCGCTGTCGACCTTGAAGACCGCGGGTCTTTTCCCACCGAGCACGTCGGCGAGCGGTCCCTTCGCACCGGTCGTCCTCGCTGCGCCGAAGGCTCCTCGTAGGATTTCCACCGCCTCGGCGAACGACGTGGGACGTCTTGCCCGCTCATAAACCGTTCCGGCGAGAGCGAGCATCACGGGGGCCGACCGATCGACGATCCTCTCCGCGCCTCCCGTCTTGACGGCGACACCGACGCCGGACACGACGTTTTCCGGATCCGGCAAGAGAACGGTGGTCGTGACTCCCGATGCCGCCAGGAGCTTCCAGTCCCGGTGGTCGGCGACCACGGAATCTCTGGCACGGCTTTCCACGTCGACCGCATCTTCGTTTTCGCTGAGGTCGTAGGGAGCGCTCGCATGGGATCCCACGTCGACGAGGCCGGGCGCCAGAGTGAAACCCGGACGTTTCACGACCTGATAGCCGGTCGGGATCTCGAGGTCGCCCAAAGCCTTGATGCGGCCGTTTTCGACGAGAAGAACCGCGGGCTTGACCACCTGTCCGTCGGCGCGGATCGCCGCGTCCGCAACGATGGCGATCTTGTCTTGAGCCGCGACGGAGAACGCCAGGAGCAAGACGGCCGCGGCCGTTTGCAGGGAATCTTTGAATCTCATGGTCGGGGAGTTCCTCATCACTTGCTGTAGACGGGCTTGCCGTCGATGTAGACCGTCTCCACCCGGCTGGTCGGATCGAGCGGATGGCCCGACCAGACGACGAAGGCGGCCTTCTTCCCCGGCGCGAGACGGCCGATCTTGGCCCCCAGCCCCAGGATGTCGGCCGCGTTCGCGGTGACGGCCTCGAGAACGGCATCGCGGTCGAAACCCTCCGACGCGGCAAGGCCGGCTCGAGCCAAGAGGGAAAGAGTCGCCTGCCCGTTGCCTCCGACGCTGCCGATGGCGACAGGAACACCCTTGGCTTTCATCACCGCGGCGTTCCTCGACGACAAGGAACCCCGGACATCGCTCGCGGGCGAGCTTGCCGCCTGTTGCCGGGGGAAAAAGAAAGTGCGACCGCCGAATTGAATGCTCCGACCTCCCCCCGTGCCGGCATCGACCTTCTCTTGAAGAGGCTTGCGAGGCCAGGGATTCAAAAGGACGGGGACCCCGGCCTCGGCAATCGCGTCCGCCACGAGGTAGCCCTCGGTCACGCCCTCGAGCACGGCGTCCAAGGGATATTTCTTCAGAACCGCCAGCACGGCCACGATGTCGGCGGCACGATGGACCTCGATCCTCACCTTCAGCTTGCCCTTCAACGCGGCAAAGATGCGCTCCTTGTCGGGATCGATCTTGGGCCTGCGGGGTTTCTTGGGAGCGGCGCCGGATTGGGAGGACTTGGTCTTCCCGCGGTTCGCAACCGGCCCCTCGAAGGAGGCGGCGACGGAAGAAGGACGCGCGGGCTCGGTGGGAGCGAATTCGAAGAAATCCCATCCCTCCTCGTGGGTGTGGGCCTTCTGCTTGCCCTCGAACGCAGCTCCGCATTCCGGACACACGGAGACCTCGAGGGTGGAGAAGTCGAGAGGATCGCCGAGCTGCGGGGTGCGCTGCCAAGGTTCGGTTCCGTCATCCGGAAACGTGGGACGGGGTTGGAGATACTCGGCGGGCGGAATGGGATAGGGCAGCACGTCGACGGCTCGACCGTCCGCAAGGGCCTTGGCAACCAAGGCCGCGGGTGTCGCCCAAACCGGAATGCCCGCGTCGCGCACGGCCTCGACTTCGGAACCATCGACGGAGCGAGGCAGGCGCCGACGGGCACCCCGTCGTCCCGCCGAAGACTTCTTCTTCGATGACTCCGGCTTCGACTTGGACGACTTCGACTTGCCGCCTTTGCTCTTGGGCTGCTTCTTGGCCCACTCCGCAAGCTTCTCTTCGTACTCCTTCAACGCCTTGCGGTACTTTTCCCAGGCCTCACCGTAGCTCTTGGCCGACTTCAGTTCCTTTTCGAAAGCAGAAACGCTGAGCATGCGAGCGAGGGGCCCGCCCTTGTCCGCCACCCGAACCTGCAAGGCCCGAGTCCCTTCCATGACCCACGCCGTGGCCTCGTCGGCGGGCTTGCTCGACAGACGAATCGCGGCGCCGCGGCCGCCGAAACGCGACCGGGAGGGATAGCGCAAGAAGACGTAGCCGATCCCCTGCGCCAACGCGTCGCGCTCGGGGCGCACGTCGAAGGGGTCCAACAAGGCCGTGACGTCATGACGGGGACGTGCGGTCGACTTGGTGCCGACGCGCCCCTGCGTCCCTCCGAGCGCGCCTTCGATTCCGAGGACGGAGGAGGCATCGATCAAGACAGGGGTGATCCATTTGCCCTTGGCGTCGACGCGCGTCGCATCCTCGCGGTCGGGAATCTCGACGCCGACGTTTCGAATCTTGGACCCTGAGATCAAAAGCCCCGCGTCCATCACGAATTTCCCGTCGATGAAAACCGCCGCTCCGTCGAAGCGCGTCTCCTGGGGACCGAGCCCCGACTGAGCCCTTGCTCCCGCGGAGACCACGAAAACAAGCAAGAAGAGGAGGAGAGCCCTCGGTCGTTGAGCCGAGGCCGATCCGTCGTTCGTCGTCATCGAGATCCCTCTATTGAGTCGCAGATACGTGGCGGGCGAATCTTCTACGCCCAAGCGTAGGTCATTCTTTCCGTCGGGCTTTCCTTACCGCGACGAAGGGAGGACTTCCCGCCCCGTACCCATGGGGATCAGAGGATAGAGCCTCACCCGAAGTTCATCAAATGGCGCCGGAATTCGCCTCCCCGCTCCCGAATTCGACGTGGGGATGGGCCACGACGACGCGAGGCCGCCCGTCGATCGTCGTCAAGAAGAAATGTGCGGGCGTGCTTCCCTTGGCTCTCAGCCCCTTCAGAAACTCCTCCGACGACGGCCCGCGGCCGCAGCGCGTGGCCGTGAGCGGTCCCAGGGCGGATTCATTCACGAGAGCTTGAACCTTACGACGGGACACCTTCGTCACGGCCAGGATGGGCATGGATTTGAAACCCGGATGGCCCAGGGCCTCGTTCCCGGTGTAGAGACGCCGTTCGTCATCGAGAGGGAAAACCCCCAATTCGGAGGCCAAAGCGCCCGCAAGACCGGAGCGCGAGAGAGCCGGGTCGGGGCGGTGGACGAACGCCCCCGGGGCGGTGACGGGAAGGACGACGTCGCCCTCTCCCTCCCACTCGAACGCCCGATCCGGCAGCGCAACCCGTCGACGGCCACGGGCCAGTTCGCCCATCCACAGGACGATCTCTTTCAATTCCCGCCCGATCGAGACGAACTCCAGCTCTCCCAGCTCCTGAATTCGGTCCACCGGCGCAGCCGGAGAGAGCTTGACGGCGAGCCCCTTCCACCTCCCCTCATCGAGCCAATGGGTGAGAAGTGAAAGGGTGGGCGAGGCCTCCTCGGGGTCCGAAACCCTCCGCCCCCCCGGACGTCGATCCGGATCGCAATAGGCCCAAAGGGTCTGGGGCACTCCATCTTCGATGCGTGCCCGGACCGCCAGAGCCGGGTGCGCGGCGTCCCCGAGATTCGCGCGCAAAAGGATCGCCACACCCGGATCGCGCTCGACGGCGATGACGGGGCCGGCCGCGGAAAGGGCGAGTGCGTCGATCCCGAGGCCCGCGCCGAGATCGGCGATCGGACCTGAACCGTCGAATCGTCGGGCCCGCCAGACAGCTGCCAGCGCCGAGGAGGACTGGGCGGCCCCCCGCGCAGTCACGAAGAGTCGGTCGCCCAACGGGTGCCGACGCATGAGACTCATCCGACCGCGAGCTTGGTCGACGAGAGCCGCGGCCCGCCAGGACGAAAGCGTCTTGCGAAGCCTGCGCAGACGAAGATCCCACCCCCCCTCCATCGCGTCCAATTCGCGGGCGAGATCTCTCCCCTCGGTCGACACGAGAAAACGTGCGGCGCGCTCTTCCATCAGCAATCAGCCCCGCGACAGGGAGCGGCGCCAATCCCGCTCGACGTCCGCGAAGCCAACGCCAAAGGCCTTACGAAAGAGCTCATCCAAAGCCGAGTCCCAGTGGATCTCGCGGGATCGCCCCTGCTTGTGCTGGGGAGCGTTGACCACCACGTTGAACCACCGCCACATCTCGTGGAACTTTTCGAATCCGTAGGTGTCAATCAGATAGCGAACGAACGAAGCTCCGATTCCGAATTGATCGAACTTGCGTTGGAATCTCTGGAGCGTCTCGATGCTGGGCAGGTGGCCCGCCTCGTAAAGCGCCGCGGCGTTGGCATGAGGTTTCTTGAAGTCACCGGCCATGTAGGCACAGAACCCCTCGACCATCAGCACGGAGATGGGACGGGACCCTCCCCAACGGGCGGCAAGCTGGTGAGCGATCGCATGCTTGGGTCCGTAATCGCTATCCAGGGCCGTATACGACAGCCACCAGGAGTAGTCCCATCCGTGCGCCGTCTTCCGCCCGGTCTTGACGCTGCACTCGCCGTCGTCCTCGAAGATGTACAGGTGCCAAGGCTCCGGCATCGGCATTCCCAGCTTCTCGACGGCCATCTCCAGGAAGGCGTCCAGGGGCTCGGCGAAAGCTTTCTTGGCGGCACTGCCCTCGAACTGCCTCAGATGGGGAGAGAAGTGCAGATACAGCCTTCGCGAGTCGTAGCGCGGCCATTCCTCCAGGGCCAGCATGTCGCGAATCATGCGGAGACCTCTCTCGCCCGATTTCCGGTAGGCCTTGTTGCCCTCCTTCCGGATGAAAACGAAGCCCTTGCGGGCGTCCAGCCACTTTCCGTTCAAAAGGTCGATCCGAGCGATGTTGAGGCGGGCGGAGTGCTCCACGTTGTCACGGAGCCACGGAAGTTTCAGCATCGCCTCGAAAACCGCACGCGCCTGTTTCCGACGTCCTTGGTGAAAATAGAGCTGCCCCAGGAATTGCCGCGCCTTGATGTGTTTGGGCATCGATGCGATGGCGCGCAAGAACAGATCCTCCGCCTCCTTCATCGCTCCGATCTTCCACTTCATGTTGCCGTAAGTGGTCAGCGTCGGAGCGTCGGGGCCGCGGTCTGCGAGGATCGCGTCGTAGAGGGCGAAGGCCTCCTCGAATCGCCCCTCGACGTGAAGTCTGCGGGCGTGTTCGAAACGCTCGTCCACGGGGGCATCGGGATCGTCCCACTCGGGCGACCCCATGGCCGGTTCCCCGTCGCCCTGTCCGTGGGCGGTCGACAGCCCGGGTCCGAGCAAAACGAGAACCACAATCCATCCTGGGAATCGTCGCATCATGGTGCGGAAGCCTCCGTGTTGCCCATCGTTTCCGTCCCGAACCCCCATTGTGGGTCCGACGAGGCGTCCAAGGCAACGAGGAAGGGGATAAAAATGGTGGCCGGGGCCAGAGTTGAACTGGCGACACCGTGATTTTCAGTCACGTGCTCTACCAACTGAGCTACCCGGCCACCTGAGCCCGCCGGGGTCGACGGGCAAGGGCGGGGATTCCCACCCGAGGCGGCCGGATGCTAAACAAGCTGGACGCAGGTATCAATCTTTCGGCGGGGGTTTTTCCTCGCCGCGCCCCCCCGCTTGATATTCCAGCAATTCTTCTCGATCCCGCTCTATCCTCGCGACGAGCTCATCCAGGGAGTCAAAACACCGCTCATCCCGGATTCGCATGAGAAAAACCACCTCCAGGTTCTTCCCGTAGAGGTCACCCTCGAAATCCAAAAGATGGGCCTCGACGACTGGAAGCGTTCGGCCTGGATCCACCGTCGGACGACAGCCGATGTTCAAAAGCGCCAGGTGCCGTTCACCGTTCAGACGAGCGATGGCCCCGTAAACGCCGTTGGGAGGAAGGAGTTCGTGATCGAGATCCAGGTTGGCCGTGGGAAACCCGATTCCGCGCCCGCGCCCGTCTCCATGAACGACCCTGCCGAACAGTGAATAGGGTCGGCCCAGCATCCGCGACGCCGCCTCGAGGTCGCCGCGTTCGATCGCTCGGCGAATCGCTGTGCTGGAAAGGATCTCGGTCCCGACGCGGATTTCCTCTGCATGCTTCACCTCGAACGAGAAGTCGTCCGCGTGAGCCATGAGAAAATCGGCCCCTCCCTCCCGATCCCTCCCGAATCGGCAGTTGTGCCCCAGAACGACGACGCGGGCGTGGAGGATGTCCTCGAAAACGAGATGCGCGAACGTCGAGGCCGGCATCTCCTGAAGCCGGCTGTCGAAGTCGAGAGCGAGGACATGGGCCACCCCCAATTCCTCGAAGAGACGGAAACGATGGCGGATGGACGTGATGAGCTTCGGCGCCCGCCCCGCAATGATGGCGCGGGGGTGCTGAACGAAGGTGACGACCGCGGAAGCGAGAGCTCTTTCCACCGAAAGGGTGACGCATTCTCGGATGACGTGGCGGTGTCCCACGTGAACGCCGTCGAACACGCCCAGCGTCGCTACGGTGGCCCCGAGGTCCGCCGCCCGCGCCTCATCGAACGATCGATAGATCTTCACCCGTCAGGTCCCGAGGATCTCGTAACGCTCCTCCAGATCCCTCAGCTGGGCCTTGGCGGCGATCCGATCCGACGGGCGCATCTTGAAAACGAACAGCTTGCCGTCCAGATGATCGATCTCGTGTTGAAGAATGCGGGCTGTGAGATCCTCGGCCTCGAGGGTTTGCTCCACGCCCTCCAGGTCCGTATAGCTGACTTCGACCCGGGGATGCCGCAGCACCTGCCCCCAGATCCCTGGAAAGCTGAGACACCCCTCTTCGCCCCACTCCTTCTTACCCTTGAAGCGAGTGATTCGGGGATTGATGAGGACGAGTTCATCCGCGGGATCGTCGCCCGGCCGCACCAGAATGAGGCGAAGTGAGAGCCCGACTTGGGGGGCGGCCAGCCCGATGCCCTTTTCCAGCTCCATGACCTCCCTCATGCCATCGACGATGTCCCCGATGTTTTCGGGGATCCCCTCCAAGGGGGCGGCGGGACGCTTCAAAACCGGGTCCGGGTAGTAGACGATGTGCACCTTGAGTCTCCGTGGCAACGATCCTCCATTCATACCACCCCCCCCGTTCTCCTTCAAACTCCTTCTGCCCATGGGGTTAGGCATGGACGAGGCGAGTGGAATCAAAGCGGAGCCCGTGGAATGGACGAATGTGTGCGACCGGGGCGCACGAGGTCGTCGCTCGGTGAAATGCCACAACGTTGATCGTTGGGGACCCCAAGTCTATAACGTCCTCTGCGACCTGGCTTTGAACCCACCTGCCAGGCCTCCTCGTTCATCGAATCGGAGTCCGCATGGACACATCCAAGCACATCGACCGTGCCCAGAAGGAAGTCGCTCGTAAGAATTACGACTTGGCGATCTCCCTTTTCGATCAGATCCTCGCCCTCGACCCGGACAACGGTCCGGCGCGAACCGGGAAACGTCGCGCCGAGTTGGAACGCGTTCGCCGGGGTCAGGCTTCGACATCGTTGTCGGCCGTGAAGAACATCCCCCACCGGATCGCCATCGCGGTGGGGTCCTTGATCCGCATGCACGAAATGACAGCGAACCAGGCGGAGAAGGCCTGCGGCAACGACCCGGCCAACGTGGGGCTGAACATGATCTTGGGAAGGGCCCTGTTGAAGGCGGGACACAAAAGCGGCGCCGAGGCCGCATTCGAATTGGTCTCGGAGTTGGACGCGCGCAACATCGAAGCGCTGAAGACATTGGGACAGCTCTGTTACGAGGCCAAGAGGTGGGACAAGGCCCTCGAATGCTTCGAGAGAGTCCTGAAGATCTCACCCAGGGATCAGGTCGCCATCAAAATGCGGAAGAACCTGGCGGCGGAGGGCGCCATCAAGTCGGGAGGATTCGCCCAGGCCCAAAGTTCCCGAGATCTGGCCCGAAGTCGGGAACAGATGGCCGAGCTGGAGAAACGTCAGAAGCGGGTTCGAACGGTGGACGATCTCTCGAACGACATTGCCGATCTCGAGAAAAGGCTCGCCACGGAATCGCAGGACCCAGCCCTGTGGGCCGAACTGGGCCAACTTCACCTCCAACGACGGACCATGAAATCGGCCGTGGAAGCCTTCGAGCGGGCCGTGGAGCTCTCCCCCGACGACTACGAACTCCAGGTCCGGCTGGGCGATGCCCGCCTTTTGGACCTCGACACCCGGATTCGCCAGGCCAAGCAGGATCTCGCCGACGGTGAGGAAGGGGCCGACGACCAGCTCCGTCGCTTGATTCGCGAGCGTAAGTCCTTACGAGTCGATGAGTTCCGTCGCCGCGTGGCCATTCATCCGACGGACACGGGATTGAGATTTCGCTTGGGCCAGTACCTTCTGGATGACGGCCACGTGGACGACGCCATCGCTGAACTCCAGATCGTCGTCAAGGATCCCAAGAGGAAACACAGGGCCCTCACCCTCCTCGGGGACGCATTTTTGAAAAAAGGGATGGGGGATCTGGCTCGAAAGCAATATCGTTTGGCCCTCGACGGTTTGGGCGGAGTCAACGAGAAGACCCTGGGTGTGGTCTACGGGTTGGCCCGAGCCGCCGAGGACGAAGGCGACTTGGAAGAAGCCCTCGATTGGTTGGTGCAGATCTACGAAGTCGACATCCAGTACAAGGACGTCGGCCGACGGATCGAGGAATTGCGAAACAAGATCAAATCCTAGGAAAGAGAGCATGGCTCACTCGAAACAAGCCAAGAAACGCGTTCGCCAGAACGAAGAGCACAGGCTCCACAACAAAAGCCTCCGGTCTTCCATGAAAACCGCGATCCGCAAGGTCAATGAGGCCGTCGAGGCTTCCGACGCCGAAGCCGCCAAGGCGGCCCTGCCCCAGGCGATGAAGCGCATCGACAAGTGTGCGAAGCGCAATATCGTTCACCCGAACAACGCGGCCCGCAAGAAATCGAAGCTCACGAAGTCGGTCGCCCAACTGGGGAACTGAGAACCCTGGAGGGGCGGCGCCTCCAGGGTGTGGACACCCGGAGCAGCGCTTTGCGGTGGGAATGGAGACGGCGTCGGCCTCCCACCGCCCCCCCCTTCGACGGGTGACGCGTCAACCCCTCCAGGCCCGTTGCGAAAGCGCGTTCAACCGGTCGACGCCGGCATCCGAGGCCTCGCGGTCCGATTCTCGAAAACCCAGGCCGCCTCGTCCCATGGCGGGGCTCGGGGAGAATCAAAGGAGACGCTGAGGTTGGATTCGCCTCATGAATCCGATTGTTGGCGAAGGCCGGTGGGCCGTGCGCGCCCCATGCCCCCCCCCAAGCCTGTGCGCCTTTCGTCACGGCTGGGGCCGCCGCAACGCGCCATCGCTTCGGGGCGGCATAGAAAAAAGCGCGGGTCATGAGACCCGCGCTCTTCAGTCGGTCGTGGCGTACAGAGGGGTTTCCCCTGGGCCCTATCGGGTACCGAAGACCCGGCCGTAGCGGTAGTACACTTCCAGGCAAAGGGTCATGAGGGCCGTCGAGTAGACGCGGCCTCCCGGTTCACCCCAAGCACCGATCGGGTCCCAAGAGCCAGCGAAGTTGCCGTCGTTGCGCTGCTGCACCACGATGGCCTCGTTGATGGCTTGGTTCCACTTGTTCCACGCATCTCCGCCGTACTGGAACATGGCCAGAGTGCCGTAGTACCAGTAGTACATGTCGATCGAGCCCCGGGCGGGATCCCATACGGGGAGCTTCTTGGAGAGCAGATTCTCGACCCCCAGCTTGATCATCTGATTCTCGTTGGGATTCTGCCCGCAAAAAATCCGTGCCGAGATGCCCACGGCCGTGAGCGACTCGGATTCGGTGTTCGGAAACTCCTCGTTCTTGCCCGCCTCGCGGACAGGTAGGCCACCCTTCTCGATGTAGCCGGTCCGCCCCGTCTCATCGTCGGTCATCTCCTCGATGAAACTCAGAGCCCATTCGAAGGGACGCTTGTCGATGTGGATGCCGGCATTCTTCGCCGACTTCAGGGCCATGATCATCCAGCCCGTCACCGACGTATCGTTGTTGCCGGGCTTCTTCGTGTAACGCCAGGCCTTGTACTCGTTTTGAGCCGCGAGACAAAAAGCGATGCCCTTCTCCGCGGAATCCTTCCAACTGGGGCTGTGAGTCGCTCCGTAGGCTTCAGCCATCGCCAGGGCGGCAATGGCGTGACAGTAGGTAAAGTTGGAGAGCGTCTGGGGAGCAAAGCACCCCTCCGCATCCTGCTGCTTCTTCAGCCAGCGGAGCCCCTTGGCCACGTTCTTCTTGTACTTGCCGGAACGGTGCGTCTCGCCGGCGCCCAAGAAACAAAGCAGGGCGAGTCCGGTCACGCCGGAGTCGTAGAGCGCATTGCCCGGGCCGTCACAAAGAGCGCCCAGAGCGGGATCGCCATTCTCCATGAAACCGTCGGCATCCCAACGACCGTCCTTCGACTGATGGTTGGCGAGCCATTCCAAGCCCTTGTCCACCGCGAGCTGGGCTTTTCTCCCGCGACCGCGACGGGCGCGCTTACGGCCGCCGCGACGTCCACCGAACTTGCCGCCCGCGCCGCCACCCAGACCGATGGCATCGTTGTTGCCCTTGGCATCGAAGTTGGCGTCGGAAACGAAGTCCTCCTCGCCCTTGATCTCCTCGAACTCCTCGTTCGTGTCGTCCTCGTCGTGGTCGTCGACTTCTTCCTCGACCTCGACCGGATCCTCCACGACCTCTTCGGGTTCGGGTTCTTCCTCTTCGGGCTCCTCGATCTCCTCCTCCTCTTCCTCGGGAGGCGGCTCGTCAAAGGCCATTTCGGCCATGTTCTGCTCTTCCGGCGGCTTCTCGTTGTCCGCAAAGACCATCAACGTCACGATGATGAGGCCGTGGATGGCCAACGAGATCAGCAACCAGGGAGTGCGCCGGAGCTGCTCGACGAGAACATCGTTGAACGACTCGCTCTCGAACTGCTGACGATACATTTCATAGGACATTATCTGCTCCCTTTCGGGTCAAGCCCCTCGTCGGAGGAGGCCGCAAGAGGTTTCGCGGGACGGTTTTCGGATCGTTCGCATCGAACGATCGACCCAGGTTTCTTCAACGGACGCCCGCTCTTGGGGTTCAGAGAAAAAATAGAGGGTCGACCCGATCCATCCCGTCGCATCATACGCCCGATCCGGCAGGATCTCAAAGGGAGTGCAACCCACTGTGTATCATGGAGTTCCGTGTACGCGCCGCCGTTCAACGCAGTTCGAGAGAGCGCTCGAGATCTTTGCGGAATCGGGGAGGTGAGATGTAAGCGTCCCTCACCAATTCCCGCAAAACCAGCCGCACAGCCTTCTGCATCTTTCGATTGCGCAGTTCGGCCTCGATGACGGGTTGCGCCTCCTCGAAAGGGACGACCCGGGCCCGCTCCCTCTTCTCGACCTGGACCAGCCAGAGCGAAGAGACGTTCTCGATGGGCCCCAAGATATCTCCTTCCTTGACGCCCTCGGCGAAGACGGCTTTCTCGACAGGCTCGGGCAAAACGTCGCTCTCGCCCTTCTGAATGCCGACGATCAAGCCGCCCTTGTCCGCGCTGATGTGTTCGCTCTGCTTCGCCGCAAGCACCGCGAAGTCGGCCCTCGTCCGTCGGACCTTCACCTTGAGGCCCTTCAGGAGTTGGAGCTTTCGCGCTTTGTCGCCCCGACGGCTCTTCTTGAAGTAGACCTGGATGACACGCACGGACGCCTCGTCCTTCAAGGTGAATCGAGTCTTCAAGTTGGTGTCGTAGAAACGCCGCAACTCCTTGGGCGACACGGTGGCGTCGATGAGCGGTCTCAGTTTTCGATTCAGCTTGGCGCCGCCCCGACCGGCCACCACGCCCAGCCAGGCCGCGGTCTCCTGGCGCCGTCGGAAATCGGTGTCGAATTCGTCCTCCGAGAGTCCCTGCCTCTGCAAGAAGTTCTCAAAACCTGCACGCCCTCCGCGACGCTCGATCTCGCGGCGCTTGCGATTCTGTAACACCTCGGGATCGAGTTGAATCCCCGACTTTTTGGCCGCCTGCTCTCTCAAGATGGTTTCACCCATGGAGAGCAAAGCCCCCCGATACGTGCGTTCCTTTTCGTCTTCCGGCAAACGATCGAGATCGATCTCCTGCTCCTTGAGATGTCTCAAGACGTCGAATCGGGTGATCGCCTTGCCGTTGACGATCGCCTCGACCCGGTTGACCGTGAGGTCCTGACCGCTGGAGCTGGATGCTCCCATAAGCACCGCCAAAACGACCATCAAGCAGATGCGTCCCATGCAAGACTCCTGAATCGTGGTGGCTTTCATTATCCCAAGTCGCGGGGACCGGCGGAAGGTGGGACGACGAGCGCCGCCCGGAGGACCCGGAGGGCCGCCGTGGGGCTCTCGAGAGCCTCCTTCCTCGGCAGGAGGACATCTTTCCCGTCGATCACGCGGAATGGGGCGCCTGTCGCCGTCAAGCGCCGCAGGAAGGGCTTCAGGCGCCGTGGACGCAACTTCAGCCCCATGCCTTCGGAGGCAAAGACGCGCCCGATGGAAAGCTCCTCGGCCAGGGCGCGAATCTTGCATACATCGAGAAGATCCTCGGCTTCCCGCGGGATGGGCCCGAAGCGGTCGCGGAGCTCCGCTCCAAGAGCGAGGAACTCCTCCTCCGTGCGCGCTCTGGACATCTTGCGGTAGAGTTCCAACTTCAGTGACGGTTCCGGGACGTAGGCATCCGGCAAGTAGGCCTCGAATGGAAGATTCAGGTCCACTTCGTCCGGAAGATAGGCTCTCTCGCTGCGAAGACGCTTGACGGCCACATCCAGCAGGCGGCAATAAAGATCGTAGCCCACGGCTGCAATGTGACCATGTTGTTGATGCCCCAGGATGTTGCCGGCTCCCCGAATCTCGAGGTCGCGCATGGCGATGCGAAAACCGGCGCCCAGTTCATCGAATTCCTCGATGGCGCGAATACGTTTCTCCGCGTCGCTGGTGAGGATCTCCTCGGCGCGCAACAGGAGGTAGGCGTGGGCCTGAGTTCGCTCCCTGCCCACGCGCCCTCTCAGCTGATGGAGGTCGGCCAAACCGTACAGTTCGGGACGATCGATGAAGATGGTGTTCGCGTTGGGGATATCGATACCGGACTCGATGATGGTCGTGGCGAGAAGCACGTCGGCTTCCCCGCGAACGAAGGCCATGAGGTTCTTCTCGATGTCGGCTTCCTTCATCTGGCCGTGCAGGACGAGCACGTGAGCCTCGGGCACGATGCTCTCGATCTCCTTTCTCACCTTCTGGATCGACTGCACCCGGTTGTGAACGAAGAAGCATTGACCTCCCTGTCCCATTTCCCTGAGGATCGCATCCCGGACGAGCCCCCGCTCGAAAGGGACGATTCGGGTCGCGATGGGCTGCCGCCCTCGAGGCGCCTGAGTGAGGGAGGAGATATCGCGGAGCCCCAGCATCGCGAGATGGAGCGTGCGCGGAATCGGGGTGGCCGTCATCGTGAGAACGTCGACCTGGCGGCGGAGTGACTTGAGGGTCTCCTTGTGTGCCACGCCGAACCGTTGTTCCTCGTCGATGATGAGCAGTCCCAGGTTCTTGA
The DNA here is from genome assembly GCA_964559135.1 of uncultured Planctomycetia bacterium. Classification (GTDB taxonomy): domain Bacteria; phylum Planctomycetota; family DRQF01; genus DRQF01. The sequence goes on along the minus strand of CAZLGG010000018.1, from coordinate 11,666 downwards.
ACCCCACGTCCTTCGAAAGCAAACGATGCGTGCCGATCACGATGTCGACCGAACCCTCGAGCAAGCCCACGAGCGTTTTCTGTTGGTCGCCCCTTGACTGGAAACGGGAGAGCGCCGCCACCTTCACGGGGTAATCGGCCATCCGCTCCAAAAAGGTCAGGGCGTGTTGTTCCGCCAAGACCGTCGTGGGAACGAGCATCGCGGCTTGACGCCCCGCCATCACCGTCTTGAAAGCCGCACGCATGGCCAGTTCCGTCTTCCCGTAGCCCACGTCGCCGCAGAGGATTCGGTCCATGGGGCGGGGCGCTTCCATGTCCTGCTTGATCGCCTCCATCGCGACGAGCTGATCGGGAGTTTCCTCAAACGGAAAAGCAGCTTCGAACTCGTGTTGCCACGGCGAGTCCGGGGGGTGAGCCCACCCCTCCTCCGAAGCTCGCAGGGCCTGAGTCTCCAGCATGTCGGCGGCCAGGTCGGTCACCGCCCGCAAGACGTCGTCTTTTCGCTTGCTCCAACCGCTCCCGCCGAGTTTCGACAGTCGCGGCGCCTCGCCTTTCCCGCCCACGTACTTCTGCACGAGATCCGCCTTGGCGACGGGGACGTAGAGCAGGACCTCGTCACGAAACTCGACGACGAGGAACTCCTGGAATTCGCCGCCCTTCTCGACGGTTTCCATGCCCCGGAACATTCCCACGCCCTGGGCGATGTGAACGACGTAGTCTCCGGGCTTCAAGTCGACGAAGTCGTCGATGGGACGCTGGGTCGGCGCCTGGGTCGAGCGGCGTCGGCGAGGCTGAACCGGGATGTCGAAAAGCTCCCGGTGGTTGACCCAAACGATCCCCTCCTCCCGCCAGACGAATCCGCGAGAGACGAGACCGATACACGAGGCGATCGCTCGGGTCTTCAGATCCTCCCACGTCTCCGGAGAGACTTCGTCCTCGAGCGCCTCGAAGAACCTCTCGCGTTCCGCGTCGTTGGTGAAATGGAGGGCCACGTTTCGTCCCTTGTCGCTGAGACGCAGGAGCGTCTGGGCGGCGGAAGGAAGATCGGAGCCATCCGCCACGACCTCGCCGACGTCGAGGTCGAGTCCGCCTTCACCTTGCGGCAGGCGGTGAAAGACGAGTGTGTATCGCGCCTCGAGTTCCGCCAGGACCGCCGCGACCATCGAGCCGCCCTCACCATGGAGTCGCTCGACACGGTGCTCCCCCTGAACGCGGATGCGATCCGGATCTCTGGCGACGATGCGGACCGTGTTCGGGAGATCACTCGCCAGGGAAGGTCCAAGGTCCGCGAGACCGCCGGGTGTGACGAGGGAGACATCCTCCTCCCTGAGCTCGCGCAGAGACCTCTGGGAGACGACGTCGAAACGCCTCAGGCTCTCCACTTCGTCGCCGAAGAGTTCCACCCGCAACGGGTGCGAACCGCGATGGTCATAGAGATCGAGGACTCCGCCGCGGACCGCATATTCCCCCGGACGTTCCACGAGAGGCGAACGTCGAAAACCCGCGGCCTCCAAACGATCGATCAACTCCTCCCGATCGAGGCTCTCTCCCACGCGCAATGCGAGTCGCGAGCTCGAGGAACCGTCCGAGGCCGGCAGGGGTTCGAGGCAGGCGCCCACCGTGGTGACGACCAGGAGGCCCGGTTCTCCCGACCTCAGGCGCTCCGCCAGGTCCAGCCTCCGTCCGAATACGGACCCCGACGCAACGTCGGTGAATCCGGCCTCGTCCGACGCCGGGAAGAACCTGGGCTCGAGATCGGGCGCGACCAACGCAAGATCGTCAGCGAAACCTTGTGCCTCACCAAGGGTGGGCAAGATCACCAACCAGGGTGAGGGCTCGGCAGGACGGAGAAATGACACGAGCAATGGGGCCAACGCCCCCACGACGTTTCCAAACAGGACGGTGTCCCCGCGCCTCAGCAGGTCAAGGCCCTCGGCCACGAGAGGCGAGCATCCCAAACGCTCGTTCCAATCGTCCTTCGTCGCGGTGACGGTCTTCATCGTCATCGGGCCCCCAGAACGTCGATGGCCCGTCCAGCGGCCTGCTGTTCGGCGATCTTCTTGCTGGCGCCCGAACCCCTGGCCAGCTCCTTGCCTCCCACCTCGACCGCCACTTCGAACATGACGGCGTGATCGGGACCCTCACGGGAAAGGACGCGGTAGATAGGTGTCTCTCCCAGGTTTTTCTGCGACCATCGTCCGAGAATCGACTTGTGGTCCTCCCCCTCCGGAGCGGCGATGGCCGAACGAAGGGTTTCCCGCAGCATGCGCTCGATGAATGCGGCAGCGGGCTCGAAACCACCATCGAGATAGATGGCGGCAAAGACGGCCTCGACGGCGTCGGCGAGCATCGAGGGCCGAATCCGCGACCGGTCCGAAAACATTTTGCCGACGATGAGGTCCTCCCTCAGGCCCAAGATCTCGCCGAGCCGATGCAGGGACTCCTTCGAGACCGTGCGGGCCCGCGCCTTGGTCATGACCCCCTCATCGAGAGGGGGATCGAAGGCGATGAGGCGTCGGCTGACGGCCAGGTCGAGAACGGCGTCGCCCAGAAATTCGAGACGCTCGTTCGAAGGTTCGGTGGCGCTCGATGCGGAACCGTGGGTGAGAGCTTCGTGGAGCAGGCCAGGATCGCGAAACCGGTAGCCGATTCGCTCCTGGCAACGTTCGGTTCGCTCGTCGTTCATCCTGATGCTCCAAGGGCCTTTTCTCCGGTCGAGCGCCATGCGGGAGCTTCCACCGGAAGCCTCAAGAATAACGGGCGAAGACATCCTCCGCGAATCCGTCGGTCATTCCCGAGATGTAATCCGCGACGACCCGATGCATGCCTTCCTCGTCGATCCGGCTCCGGTAACGGGGTGGTAGCAGACCAGGCCTGTGGGTGAACGCTTGGAACAAACCCTCGATGACGATCCTGGCGCGGCTCCGCATCCTTTGGACGCGCTCGTGGGTGTAGAAGTTCTCATAGAGGAATCCTCTCAGTTCCCTCTCCTGCTCTCGGACCTCTTCGGAGAAACCCAACACCGCTTCCTGCTGCCGGCGCACATCCTCCAAACCGCGAATGTCGAGGGAATCGATCGCGGCCACGGAGGTTTCGACGAGGTCCATGAGAAGGTAATTGATCACCTCACTGACGCATTTTTTTCGACGCATATCGCCACGGATGCCCGGCCATCTCGTCTCGACGCGACGCCCCACCTCCTTCATCACGGCCAGATCGTCCACGGCCCCCAAGTCGAGAATTCCCGACGTAAGACCGTCGTCCAGATCGTGGCTCATGTAGGCGATGCCGTCGGAGAGATCCACGAGTTGGGCCTCGAGCAGAGGCCCCCATCGGGGCTCATAGTCCAAGAAGGCCCGGCCCTCGTAGGGGCGGTTGTGCTTGATGATGCACTCCCTGACTTCCCATGTGAGGTTGAGGCCTCGTATTCCCGGGTAGCGCTCCTCCAGATGGTCGACGATACGGAGCGATTGCAAATTGTGCTCGAACCCTCCGTGCTCTTTCATGAGGCGAGCCAAAACGTCGCCGCCGGAGTGCCCGAAAGGCGCATGCCCGAGGTCATGAGCCAGGGCCACCGCCTCGCAGAGATCCTCGTTCAGCCCCAGACTACGGGCAATGCTCCGGGAGATCTGCGCGACCTCGAGCGAATGGGTGAGCCGCGTCCGATAGTGGTCACCCGTCCGACTCACGAAGACCTGGGTCTTGTTGTCGAGTCGGCGAAACGCGCTGCAGTGAACGATGCGATCCCGGTCTCTCTGGAAACACGTGCGACGGGGATCAGGACTCTCGGAGTGACGCCGACCCCGACTCTCCCTGGACCTCATCCCCCAGGGCGCGAGCCACGCGTCCTCGTTCGATTCGAGATCTTCCCGGCGACGGGGGTATTCCATGGCGTCCTCCAACCTCGTCGACGGTCTTCTTTACACCGAGGTGACCGCTGTTTCCATCCAGGGGAGAGCAGGTGTCGCGCCGCCCGGGCCGCGACACCGCCCTGCGACGCACTCTAAGGGGCCCCGGCACCGTGACACAATCGACCGGATGGGTACCATGCGGCCGTCAGGAGGAAGCAGGATGCATCGATGGGGAGTGATCGACGTGGGCTCCAGCGCGGTGAAGGCCGCCCTGTTCGAAATCGCCCCCGGCAAGCCGCCCCGTTTCCTCCATGAAAGCGACCCCATCGCCACGGGGCTGGGTCGGGGTCTGCAACCCGGCGGCCCACTGAACGCGGTTGCCGTGGGACGAAGCCTGGAGGCGATCGAATCTTTCGAAACGCGAATCCGGGAACTCGGCGGTCGGCTTCGGGTCGTCCTCGCGACGGAGGCCCTGAGACTGGCCCGGGATCGCGAGCGGTTCCTCGACGCGGCGAGCGAGCGGTTGGGCGGCTCCGTTCCGGTCCATTGCATCGACCCCGAGATGGAATCCCGGTACGCTTTTCTTTCCGCTCGAGCGGCTCTCCCCCACCTTGCGCGCGGCTCCCTCGTCGTCGACCCGGGTGGCTCCTCCTTGGATCTCTGCCGGAGTCCCACGGGACGCATCGAGGACCTTCGAAGCCTGAGCCTCCCCTTCGGGATGAACCACCTGATGACCGTCGCTCCTCCCGAGGTCGCCCACGGCAGGCTGAAATCCGGCGACCTCGCCCGTCTGAGAGCGGCATCGGAAGCAGCGCTTCGTCCCCTCACCCGGTGGCTCGAGGAACAAGACGCCCTCGGTTTTCCCGTCGTGGCGACCAGCGGCGCGGCCCTGGCGGCCGCCGGCGTTCTGCGGCAGCTCACGTGTTCCACCCGGGTCGAGCGCATCCCTTTGTCTCACCGCGTCGACCTGACGGCGGAGGATCTGGAGAGGATGGTGGAGGAATGCCATGATCTCGATGCGTCGGCCCGCAGGGCTCTGCACCCCTGCCTCAGCGAATCGCGGGCTCCCATCTTCGTCCATGGGACCCTGGCCCTCCAATCCGTCCTGCGGGCGGCAGGGGTGACATCTTGCCGGGTGAACGCCTTCGGCATGAAACTCGGCGCCTTGGTGGATGCCGAAACCCACGAAAAAAGCCCCGAGGAATGACCTCGGGGCCAGTGCCGAAGAGAGGATTCGAACCTCCACTCCCAAAAAAGGGAACCAGGACCTGAACCTGGCGCGTCTGCCAATTCCGCCACTTCGGCGTCCGGCGACGATCTTATGGACCCTCCGGGCACGTTCAAGGCCCCTTGTCCCCGTCCGCGGGGCCCCCTACGCTCCACCGCCATGGCCGCACGGAAGAAGAAACACGTCGACGACGGACACAAGCTGGTGGTTCAGAACCGCCGCGCCCGGTACGAATTCGAGTTCATCGAGACCTTCGAAGCGGGAATCGTCCTGCGCGGAAGCGAAGTGAAGTCGATCCGAGCCGGCAACGTCTCGCTCGCCGAGGCGTATGCTCGCGTGACCGACGGGGAGGCCTGGCTCATCGGCGCCCACATCGCCGAATACGACGAAGCGAGCCTCCTCAATCACGAGCCGCGCCGCCGACGCAAACTCCTGCTCAACCGCTCCGAAATCCGGCGTATCCAGCGCAAGGTCAAACAGTCGGGACTGACCCTCGTTCCCGTGGACCTCTATTTCAACGAGCGGGGTCGCGCCAAGGTCACCCTGGCCCTCGCGCGAGGCAAGAAGAGCTTCGACAAGCGGGAGGCCATCAAAAAAAGGGATGCGGAGCGCGAATCCAGGCGTTATGGTTCTTGAGTGCATGAATGCACGGCATCGGCACGGGGGCGATTTGGTATCGACCGGGCTTGACGATGTCAGAGTGGCGTGCAGAGGTCCCAGACACCTCTTTAATCCCTGGAACACCTTTAGCTGCCAATAACAGCTACGCTCTGGCCGCCTGAGGTGGCCCGTCGGCCGATGATTCGCCTGCGTTCTTCGGCTGACGTATAACCAGCGGGCTGGCGCGACCGAGTTCGCCTCGGCGAGGGCGCGCGAGATTCAGCGAGGCTGGTCCACCCCGCATCCCGTCGGCAGGAGCCGGGGAGGACGAGATTCAAAGAGTCGACTACGCACGTAGAAGCTCTGGCTGAGCGGCAACGGGACGCGGGTTCGATCCCCGCCGCCTCCACTCCGGACCGCTTCGCGGTCCCAACGGTCACGGCCCGCCGGGGAAACTCGGCGGGCCGCGCTCGTTCTGACCCGTCCCGGGGCTTTCCGCCGCATTTCACTCCCCGGGCCCCACCACGATTCGGGGACGAACGCCCCGGTTGCTCGCCCGGCCGGCACATGTGTCATTCGCGCACGTGCGCCCGCAGGAACTCGGTCACCGCCGCCTTGGCGAGGTTCCCGGCGGCGACCGCCTCGACCATCTCAGCCAGCTCGTCGTCGTCGACTTCGAGAACGACGCCGTGGAGTTCGAGGAAGACGAGCGCCGCAGCCGTGCCGGTCCGCTTGTTGCCGTCCACGAAGGGGTGATTGCAGACGAGGTGGTAGAGATACGCCGCCGCCAACTCGAACAAGTCGAGGTGCAGGAAGGCACCGCCCATCGTCGCCTTCGGCATGCCGACGGCTGACTGGAGCAGTCCTAGGTCGCGGATCCCCTCAGCGCCCCCGTAGCGTTCGATCTGGTCGCGATGGATCTCGAGGATCTCACCGAGCTCGAAAAAACGCGGCTCCATACGGACTCACCGCGCCAGGCGCCCCAGGGCTTTCCCGTGGCGCCGGTTCACCTTGTCGAGCGCGGCCTGGAACTCGTCGCGGCGGTCAGGGGAGATCGGCGTCACGAGCAGGGATCGACCGTCGGTCGTGATCTCGATCGGCGTCTCGGAGTCGATCTTCAAGAGATCGAGAATCGCCTTGTCGATCACCAGGGCGAGGCTGTTCCCGTGCTTCGTGAGTCGCTTGATCATGGCTGGCATCCGTTAGCACAAAGTCAATACAGTGTATTACCTTCGGTGGAGGAGGCCAAGGACTGAGCAGGCGGGGCAAGGAAGTCAGAGAGTTTCCCATGGCTAGAGAGCCGGACCCTCGAGACCCGGGAGGCGAGCACGGGGCTCGACAACCGTCTCGAGGATAGCACCCTGCTGTTGCTCATCCTCCGGTCGATCGATCGTCCGATGGAAGAGGACGCGGGCGCCGATCTGGCCGCAACAGGGGGATTACTCCTCCAGGAGCAGTGGGAGGGTGGGATTCAGGCCCCGAGGATGGCGAGGCGCCCGTCGCCGACGAGCATCTTGCCCTGGTAGCCGGCGGACGCGGAGGGGCTTTGTACCCAGGGACGCCCCTCGGCGAGTTCCGAGATGGGTTGGGTCGGCATGGAACGCACGTGTGGGTTGCCGTCCAGCTCGTTGAGGGTCTTGGTCATGACGTTGATGACCTCCCCCAAAGCACTGACGGCCATCTCACTGGCCTCCCCCTCGTCCACCTGATCTTCGAGGCCGCCCACCGGCAGCATGAGCAATCCACCGCCCAAGGAAACCGTCGACACGAGGTCGCCGACGATACAGCCGATTTCGTTGTCGTCGTCGTCGATCAGAAGGGAACCCCAGCCGGGCTGGAGATCCGAGATGTCTGTCGCGGAGTCCGCGGATTCCAAGCTGATATCGGTCCCCAACAGACCGCAGAGGATCTGAGAGAGCTGCCCGGGATCGGGAAGTTGGAACGTCATGATCGGGCCTCCGTGGCTACTTCGTGTACGATGAGAGTTTGCTGGCCACTTGCTCGGCGGTACACGGCTTTTCGAGGAGAAAGTCCGCACCCGCCTCGATGGCTTGCCGGCGCATGTCCGCCCCCCCCTCGGTGGTGATGAAGCCGAACGGGCGAGAGTCGTCCCCGGCGCGCAGGGCCTTCAAGAAATCGATACCGTTCATCACGGGCATGTTCCAGTCCGAGAGGATCACGTCCGGCTCATGGCTGGACACGGCTTCCAGGCCCGCTTGGCCATTCTCGGCCTCCACGATCTCGATGTCGTCGAAACCTGCCTGCCTCAGTGTTCGGGCGACGATCTTGCGCATCGCCATCGAATCATCAACGATGAGAATCTTCATGAATATCGTTTCGGACTTCCGGGCCCGCTCCATTAACTATTATTCCCTACAAATCTTCCGGTTTTCGACGCCGCCGCGCACCTGCCCCCGGGAGCGCAGCCAGGTGCCCCACCGATCCTCCTCCGAGAGGTTTGAAGAACGGGCGGAATGTCTTCAAGTCCCCTCCCTTATCCCCCGGAGAAAACACGCCGAGTGTTCCTGCAAGACCACCGCCTGGCGAGACAGAGCCTCGGCAGCGGTCACGAGCTCGTCGGCTGCGGAGTGGGACGCACTCGTCGATTCGGACACGTCCTTGACCCGATTCGATACCCGGCACGACCCTTCCGCGGCGCGGTGCGCCGCTTCAGCGATCTCGTTCGTCGCCTGCTCCTGCTCATCGACTCCCTTGGCGATCTCCGTCGTGAAGCCGTCGATGCTCTCCACGGATTCCACCAGGCTACCGATCGTCTCGGCGGTGGCCCCCGTCGCTGACCGGATCTCGGCTACGAGATCCTCGATCTGTTCTGTCACATCGGCCGTCTCGTGCGCGAGGCTCTTGACCTCTGCAGCGACGATGGCGAAACCCAGTCCCGCCTCACCGGCGCGTTCGGCCTCGATGGTCGCATTCAAGGCCAGAAGATTCGTCTGTGACGAGATCTTGTGAATGAGATTGAGCATGCGGCCTATGCGGTCGCAAACCTTCGTGAGCCCGGCGACGCGACGGCTCGCGAGACCCGCAACGGAAACGGCCTCGCGGCTTACGGAAGCCGAAGCATCGACGGCTCCGTTGATCTCCTTGATCGATGCCGTGAGCTGCTCGGCCGCCGAGGCGACCGTCTCGACGTCAGCAGCGACGTCGTGCGCGACTCCGTCAGCCTCCTCCGACTGCTTCGTCGTGTCCCTAGCGATACCCGCCAAGGTCGCTGCCGTCGCCTGCATTTCTGTGGCCGATGAAGCCACCGCGTCGGCGACACTCTTCACAACTTCCTCGAATTCTACGGCCAGGGCACGTCGCTTCGACTGGGCCTCGTCCAGAGCTCTCGTCTTGTCCGCCATCGCTTCCGTAGCGTCATTGATGATCATGGCCCCCCTTTGGAAGGACCCGAGCAGTCCGTGCAGAAGTACTTTTCGATAAAATCTCTCGGAGCTCGCGTGCTCCAGCGCGGCTCCCGCCTCGCGGACGAAGGCGTCTGTCAGATCCAGGAGTTGATTGACGGACGCTCCGAGTCGCGCAAGCCCCTTGTCGTCCGCACGATGAAGAACTCGCACCTCGAGGTTTCCCCGGGCGCCGGCCCTGCAAACCTCCTCCATTCGGCGGATCCCACCGCGATAGGCCTCCAGCTCGGCCTCCTTTTCATCCAGTCGAGTCCTTAGCTCGTTCAATTCGTATCTCGACATCGTGACGTCTGTCATCGTGTCCCCCATTCCCATCGCCGCGTCTTCGCGGAGCCATCGCACACCTATATTCCGAATACGAATTCCCCGTAAGTCAGCCCCTGAGCTTGCAGAAGCTGCACCAGACGTCGAGAGGCATCTTCCATCCCCTGGGCGGGGTCCGATGTCGCCTGCTCGATCGAAAGCAACTCATCGTAGATCGTCTTGATCGTCGCCACCGCGTCGGGATCCGGCACACGACGATTCGAGTGGTAGCCGACAATCTCACCATCCGGATCGAACGTCGGAGTCACATGGGCGAGAACCCAATAGTGGTCGCCGTTCTTCGCCATGTTGATGACATACGCGAAGATCTCGTCGCCCGATTGAATCGTGTCCCAAAGCAACTTGAAAACACACCGGGGCATGCCCGGATGTCGAATGATGCTGTGGGGGCGCCCGAGAAGCTCTTCCTCACTGAAACCGGACACCCGAATGAACACGTGATTGGCGTAGGTGATCCGTCCCTTGAGATCGGTCTTACTGACGATGATCTCGTCACGATCGAAGAGTCTTTCGCGCCCCGTGGGGTCCACCAGATACTTCGCCATCGATCCCCCCTTCCTCAAGAGGCTCGAACAGACACGCTGAAGCGAATCGGAAAACCCTCGCAGATGAAATGCGCGACGAGCGCTTCCTCCGCACCCTTTGGAGCTTCGCACTCAGCCCTGTCCTCGATGACGACCGGAAGGCCCAGCTCACCCTTCCCACAAAAGCGGGCCTTGAAGTGCCCCCCCATCGTGTTCATGAGCTCCCCGAAACTATCGAGAGCCACGTGCTCGGAAACATCGTCCTCCTCGATCCCGAGCCAGCGGGCAGAGAATGTCCGCGCGAACCTCGCGGGGATACTCAGGGCGAGAATCCCGCGCCATACACCGTCGATCGCGATGCTGGCGGTGACACTTTCCTCCAGGGGGTATCCGCTCGGCTCCAAGACATCGAAATCGAAACCCATGTCCATCAGTACGTCGTGAGCCAATTCATTGATTTTGTCTGTGATGGCCATCATTGCCCCCCCGCCTCATCAACGATTCGATAGCAGCAAGCCCGATCGAATGGCATTCGAACGAATCCATCATGGAGTCGCATCGTGGTCTCCGCCGCGCCGAGAAACAGGTAGCCATCCCGCGCTATACACTTGTGAGCCTGATCGAGTATTCTCTTCTTCGTTTCCTCGTCGAAATAGATCATCACGTTCCTGAGGAACATCACATCGACCGTGGGGCCCGGTTTCCAAGGCTTTGCCAGGTTGATGGAACTGAATTCAATGATGTCCCGGATTTCCGGCTTCGCGACCCAGACGGCGTCTCGCTGCGTGAAGTACTTGACCAGCAACGTCGCCGGCAACCCGCGATTGACCTCCATCTGTCGGTAGGTGCCGGACGCTGCGCGCTCCAGCACCGCGCTCGAAAGATCGGTAGCCAGGATGCGCAGATCCCACCCCTGCAGTGCCGGAAACTCTCGCAGAAGCATGGCAATCGAGTACGGCTCCTGCCCCGTTGAGCAGGCAGCCGACCAGATCGTGAGCCTCTTCGTGCCATTTCGCCGCTCAATAATCTCGGGCAAGATCGAATTCTTGAGAATGTCGAACGGAACCACGTCACGGAAGAAGCTCGTCTCGTTTGTGGTCATGGCGTCGACCACTCGCTCGCGCAAGCGCTCATTGGTCGGCTCCTGGATCCGTTCGATGAGAGCTTCCACATCCGGTAATCCCTCCTCTCGCGCGAGAGGCGCGAGGCGCGCTTCGACGAGGTACTCCTTGCCGGCGTCCAAGACAATGGCCGCTTTTTCACGGACGAGATCCGCGACGTAGTCGAAGGCATTCTCGGTGATGAGCATCTCAAGCTCCCTTCACTGGTCTGACGGCCACACCTTGGCGCCCTGACGACGCAGCCGTCGAAACGAATCGCACTATGGCACTCCCCAATTCCTCGAGAGGAAGGATCTGGTCGGCGACCTGGGCGGCAGCGACCGCTCCCGGCATCCCCCAAACGACACTTGTCTTCTCATCCTGTGCAAGAACGCGACCTCCTTCCTTCCAGATCGCGCTCGCGCCCAGAAGACCGTCTTGCCCCATTCCCGTCATCACAACTCCCAGAAGAGAGTGACCCCAAAGGCGGAGGGCGGAACGAAAGAGCACATCAGCAGCGGGACGACACGAATTCTCCAGCGGTCCATCGGTCAAGACGATCTGAGCACGCCCGTCCCGTCGGACAATTTCCATGTGCCTTCCTCCGGGAGCAATCCA